>JAWKQB010000002.1:0-300000 GCA_041390365.1 Syntrophotaleaceae bacterium
GCCAGGTGGTTCTGGAATAAACGGACATCCGCCAGTTGGTCGAGAACCGCCATCAGGCCCAGTTCATCATCGACCGCGATGTCGGGATTTTCCTGATTCTTTCTAAGCAGTTTCAAAACCTTCGCCGCAGAGGATTTCTGGCGCACCATGGCGTAAACCGGTACCCTGCGCCCCTGGGCATTAAACCAGCGGCGTTTGATCAGGGTTCGCTTCAGCCCCTGTTCCAGCTGCAGGTCTGTCCCCTCCTGCCAGGAGATCACTTCCACCTCCTTGCAGGAAAAATCCTCCCGATCATGCCGGCTGAGCAAAAAGACCGGTTCCAGTTCGCCGATCTTGGTGTCCTGACTCCAGACATTCTTCTCGAGAAAATCCAGAAACCGATTGAATTTTTCTTCGACGCCGGTTTCCCGTTCCCGTTGCGCAATCGCTGCAGCCAGGCTCATCAGGACTAATTTGCGCTTGGCTTCGAAACGCACTTATGATAGCGATCATCGAAGATGAGTAACAGCAGGTCGATCGGGTTGTTCACCGTATAGAGGTTGTTGTTCATCTCCAGAAAAGATGCATAAGGTTCCAGGACGGTATTCCTGAGGTAGCGGATCACCCCGTCGGCCGTATGAAAATAACTTTTTATGGTGGTGATGCAGGCTTGCTCGTCACCGCTGATCCCGAACATGTTGGCGAGCAAGCCGTAGGCGCGGTGTTTGACCTCATTGCGTCTGGTTTCGTCGCCGAGCAGTTGATCGATTTCGGCAAAGGAAGAAATCTGCAGAAACTTGAAAACCTGCTCGCGAACCATCCGGTAGCGGGTGCTCAAATGGGCTGCGGACAGTTGCCTGGCAAAGCGGCGGCTGTCTGCGGAGAAGGGGCCGTACCTTGCTGCGGACTCCCCTGTCGCAAAGGGGCCCGGCTGTTCAAGAATGCGAAAAATATTGTCCTTTTCCGGTTTCGTCATACATCCTCCCGTGGCCATCGGCAAGACCGATCAGTCCATGTTTTGTCGAGTGCTTCTTGCTTAAATTTATCAAAGATAAGCAGGCCTGGTGGAATCGGGGACATGATCGCCACAAGCGGAGAGGGCAGGAGAGGGTTGCGACTCGGGTCGTGACTCCCGGGGGCACACGCGGAAGGTTGAGGCATAACTGTTGAAATGATTCAACAATCGGGTATTCTGGTTAAAAAATTCGTCATTCGACGAAAGAAGGTCTTCGTCCGGGAAAAAAACGGATCCTATGACAGGCTAGAGGATGACTGTTTTCAAGACCCGATTGCATTGGTGGGTAGTGGTGGCGGCTCTCTTGCTCGGCACCCTGGCGGGCCTGGGTGCCTACACGTTCATGTATGCGGAAGGCATTTCCTACTTCAGCACCGACCCGGCAGCCTGCGCGAACTGCCACATCATGAACCCTCAATATGACTCTTGGCAAAAGGGCAGTCATCACGGAGTGGCGACCTGCGTGGATTGCCACCTTCCCGTCGGTTTTTTCGAAAAATACCTGGCAAAGGCCTCAAACGGGTACCATCACTCCAAGGGATTCACATTTCAGGACTTTCACGAGCCCATCATGATAAAGGAAGGCAACAGCCATATTCTTCAGGAAAACTGTCTGAGATGCCACGGGGACCTTGTCTCGGAAATGGTTCCAGGTTCCACCACCGACGAGGATGCCGTGCAGTGCGTCAAGTGCCATGGGGATGTCGGGCATGGCGAGACGGTGGGGCTCGGCGGTGCACTGCTGCCGGAAGAGTCATGACCACGGGAATCCGGAAGGAGCCTTGATATGGAATCGAAAAAAGACAGGAAAAAGTTCAAAGCCGTCGTTATCGGTGTCGCTGTTCTGGCGGCCATCGCCTCCGCCCTGGTTGTCGCCCTGCTCATGAATATCTTCGAGCGAAAGACAGAAGCGTTGAAACCTTACGTGAGACTGGTGGAGGTGAACAAAGACACCACCGATCCTGCCGTATGGGGCATCAACTGGCCCAAGCAGTACGACCTGTATTTACGCACGGCCGAGGCGACCCGGACCCGTTTTGGCGGCCACGGCGGCTCTGAAGCCCTGCCGGAAGCCAAGATCGAGCGAGACCCCTGGCTGAAGCGGATGTACCAGGGCTATGCTTTTTCCCTCGACTATCGGGACCGGCGCGGCCATGCCTACATGCTGCAGGATCAGGAAACCACCTTGCGTCTCACCAAACCCCAATCGGGGTCGTGCCTGCACTGCCATGCGTCGGTGATGCCCCTGTACCGGAAGCTGGGCGACGGCGATGCCGATAAAGGGTTCGAAAAGTCCTTTGGCATGAGTTACCAGGAGGCCAATCAGATGCTGCATGACATGGGGCATGCTCATCCGGTCTCCTGCGTGGACTGCCATTCCCCGAAGACCATGCAGATTCGGGTGACCCGCCCCGGGTTTATCCGCGGGATTCAGGCTTTGGCCGAAGGGGATGCCCCCGTGCCGCATCTGCCGTCCATCGAGCGGTGGCGCGCCGGCAGCCGAAAGGAGAAATACGATCCCAACAAGGACGCCAGCCGCAACGAGCTGCGCGGATTTGTCTGTGGCCAATGCCACGTGGAATACTATTGCGGCAGCAAGATGCCGCTGACCTTCCCCTGGGGCAACGGGTTGAAGATGGAAAACCTCGAGATGTTCTGGAATGAAACGAACTTCGAGGACGGTGAACGCTTCTACGATTTCAAGCACGCCGAATCCGGCGCCGGGCTTCTGAAAGCGCAGCATCCCGAGTACGAACTGTGGAGCCAGGGGATTCATGCGCGTAGCGGCGTGACCTGTGCCGACTGCCACATGCCCTACATGCGGGTTGGTGCCACCAAGATTTCCGACCACTGGGTGCGCAGCCCTCTGCTGAATGTCAACCGAGCCTGTCAGACCTGTCATCATTTCTCCGAGGAGGAATTGAAACAGCGTGCCGATACCATTCAGGACCGCAATTTCAAGCTGCTGCAGCGGGCGGGCGATGCACTGATGAGCCAGTTGGATGCCATCTCAGCGGCGAAGAAGGCGGGGGTTACGGAGGAGCAGTTGCGGCCATCTCTGGAGCTGCAGCGAAAAGCCCAGTGGCGCATCGACTATATCGCTTCGGAAAACTCCATGGGTTTCCATGCTCCGCAGGAGGCGGCCCGAATCCTCGGTGAAGCTTTGGACTATGCGCGACAGGGGGAGATTGCCGCCCTTCGGTTTGTCAAAGGTCCTTTACTCGAGACGGAACCGGCTGAAAGTAAGGTTCAGGGAACCGTCAAGGATGTCGATCCGGCGAGCAAGGCTGGAGACTGAAGCCGGGTTTAAGAAAAGAGGGGACTATTGAAATCTGGCACCAAAGCAAAAATTTAAAGCCAAAGGCCGATTTCGATCCCGATCCCGATTTGGATTTGGATAACAACCTGGAAAAATCCTTTTTTCCACGGCAGGTGACAAACGCGAGCGTTGCCACCTGCCGTTTTTGTATGTAGGCCGGGTTCGTATCGCCACCATGCGACTCCCCTTGGTCTATTCGACAATAAAGGGAATCCTGATCTCTCCGAAACTGGTGCCCTTCCTGGCATTGACCAGATCCGCGCGGAAGGTGACGCTGCCGACGTCGTCGCTGTCATCTTCGAAATAGAGGTAGCCATCGATCCTTCCGCCGCTGTTGAGCACTCCCTCGGGTAGGGCGCGTTGAATCATCTCCTCGGTGGGCAGATCGATCTGGACCCAGTAGGGGCGGTAGGTGCCGTAATAGTAGGGGTCGTAATAAAAAGGCTCCCGATAGGTTCCTATCCCCGGATAGTAGGGGCCGTAGCCGGGGGCGATTTCGAACCCCCTGTAACCGAATATCGGATCAACCACGGCGGTCGCTGTTTGCGAGACCTCGCCCTCGATCTGAAAGGGGGGCAGTGCGGAAAATCGCCTGCCGTCAGGGGCGACCAGCGCGAATTCCGTATAGGCGATCCGCAAGGGCTGACCACTGTTGTTCTCGACCACCACCCGAACGGGGGTGACCACCTCCTTGACATCGACCGGTCCGGGCCACTCGTCGGCCTGAGCGATCATTTTGACGCCGCCGACGGAAGAGCGCGCGGCTTCTTCCAGTCGGGGGACTGTTGTCGCAGAGGGTGCGGGCTTGAGGTCCGCAGCGCAGGCGGACAGAAAGGCGGACAGGACCAGTAAGCCGATCAGGTTTGGGAGGTTTTTCATCGCAGCACTCCTTTCGAGAACAGGATATAAAGAGGCCTTTGTAACCCGTTTGTTCCAGGAAATATAAAGAGGGGGGAGGGCACATCTTTCAGCGATAAGAGGCAGGTGGCAAATGAAATGAACCACCTGCCTCTGAATGGTAAATGCTATTGCCCAATGCGGGCACTAGTGCTCCTTCCCATAGCCCTTCATGACATCGGCCATGGACTCGTATTCCTCGTCGGGCATCTGCTCCAGTTTTTCAAGTACGGCTTTTGCCGCATGGTTCTTTCGGGCGTGTTCTATAAGATCCTTTCGGCCGGCGGGACAATCGATTCCCTTGAGGTACTTGGCCACGCCGATCGGACTGCCGCCTCCGGATGCCTTTGCCATTTTTTTCTCCTCTTTTTGGGGGGAAGAAATTTGCGCATAACTCATTGAATTTCTGGGGACATGTTATGCACAGACGGCTTTTCTTTTCTCCAGATTATATTCCATTGCAGCAAGGTTTAGGCTGGAACGGCAGTTCACAGGTTTCCAGAACCGGAGACCTTTCCCCAGGCCGACCAGCCTTTTTAATCCGAATTGCACCGCAAACGGCAACCCGACTGTTTGCCCCGTTTCAATCGGCACTTCCGATTGCCACTGGGTTCCGTCATGGAGATAGAATTGCCCGGGAGCCTGGGTCGCAAGGGCCGAGGTCAGGTCCTGTTCGTGCAATTCCTGGCCAAACAGTGTCCGGGCCAGGTGGACGGTCGAAGGTGCCGAGCTGCGGAATATCGCTTTGGTTCCCATATTTGTCAAAAGGGTGTCGGCATAGCAAGGCTTGATATCCTGATAAATCTGATCCGGATCCTCAAAATGGGCGCTGATCCAGGCCGGGGGCGGATTTTCCCCCTCCAGCATCTCTGTCACCGCCAGCAGGTTGGCAAAGAAATGCGCTTCATCCAGGTGGATGGCCATCGGAATTTTCAGGCGGATGCTCAAGCTTTTCAAGCATTCCAGAAGCATGCTCAGAAACACACGTCCAGTGGTCATGTCTCCATGGGAATCCGGCAGGACCACAAGGATAATATTCTTGCCGGCTCGAAGGCGCTCAAGAGGAAGGTTCCCACCCCCGGGTTTGAAGACCGCTGCGGATTTGCGAAACCAGGAGCCAAGAAGATCGCGCATTTCGTCCGGGGTTCCCATGCGCTCCAGAATATCGAGGATGTGCTGTCGGCCGCCATCGTCCCGTGTGTTGAATACCCGGGCGCCCGCCACCGCCAATCGAAACGTTCTGTGGACAAAGGCGGTAGCGCTGTTGTCCCAGCCTCGTCCCCAAAGGCTGAGCAGATTCTTGGCAATCTGGTGGGACGAGAACAGATTTTTGTCCATAGGGTCGATGGAAATGGAATATTCCGGCATGTTGGGCGCGAGAAGAACCAGATCCTCAAGGCGGTGGGCTTGGTCCGCCGCCTCATAGATGCTGCTGAATATTCGGGAATCACAGGCGGGATCAAAGACAACCACCGGGTGACCGGCGAGAATATCCTGTGAGGCAATATGGCGCAGCAATTCGGTTTTTCCCGATTGGGACAGACCAAACGTGGCCAGATGTCCGGCTCGCTGAGACGGAGACAGAAAAAGCCTTGATCCGTCTTCGCGTTGGCCTAGAAAGGTGTAGTCCACAAGACCTCTCTTAAGAACCGCCGCCAATACGGTTGGCCGGCCGGTTCAGTGCTGTAGAAAAAGTAAACGGGGCTGCGGGACCGCCGTAACCGATCGAGCTCCCTATGAAGAAGGCCATGAAAAGTAAAATCTCTTGGCCCGGCTTTTTTTGTGCCTGCACCCCGCACTCCTTTGGCGACAGACTGCAGGTCGGTCTTCGAGTTCATTAAGTTGCTGATTTTAAAAAGATTTCTCTTATTTAAAGGTTAGCAGCAAGGAGGATGTTATCAAGGGGGCAGTCCGTTTTGAATGAAGCTGACTGGAATCGTTGTCGGAAATCGCAATTCGGCCGGGCCAAAAAATGCACTTGTCGTCTGATCGACTGCACATGCAGGTTATCGACCCGGCTCCGCAGATCAACCGCAACAACGAAAAACGCGTCGGGACAATTAATGCTGCTTCTCCAGGTCGCCCTTTCGCGCTTTCAGCAGGTACCGTTCATAGTCGATCTCCCAGGGGGTGCGTACGCCCATCCGCCGGAAGACCGATACGGGTGGGCACCATCCCTGGATGCCGTGCTGCAGGAGAAATCCGGCCACGACCGTGGGCAGGGCGAACCATTTGCGGTTCACGAAGGTTCCCAGGCCCAGGCCGAGGAGGCTGAAGGTAGCGGCGTTGGTTTCCAGGGCCCGTTCGATGTCCCATTCCCGATCGAGCTGCTCGAGCCGCATGTCGATCGCTTCCGGCCCACCCTTGGAATAGAGTTCCACATTCATTTCCGTTTGACGCCGAATCTGTTCGTTGATTTCGGGATCGGTATGGCTTTCAACCCTGGAGGTCGATTTCGGAACAGGCATCGGTTGTCTCCTTTCCTGGCTCTGGGTTTCGTGAGAATGTCCTAAAAAATAAAGCAGGAAGACGAGAAGTTGCAACCGGCGCAGGCCAATTCTAACCGTTGCTAGTTTTGCAAAGCGTTTGCAAGGTCTTCTCATTATGGTAACCCTTTAAAGGGTTTTTTCCTCTGAAGGGCGGCCCTGCCCTCGATATCCGATGTCTTGATTTGTCATCCGGCGAAAGGTCCAGAAGATCGATGCCCCAGTTCCGCCAAATTTTTCCGATTCCCCGAATCCGGTTTTCAGCCTTTTTTGTCTGTTTCCTTGTTTTTCCCCGACTCCTATTCGCCGAAGCAACCATGCCATCCTCAAGCAATCCGGCGAGCAGCCCATTGCAGCTCGCCCCGATCATCGTGTCCGCCCCTCGCATCCCTTCCGCCATCGAAGGGGTTCCTTCGGCGGTGTCCGTGGTGGAGATGGAGGAGGTCGTGCCGGGAAAACCCCTGCTGACCCTGTTTGATCCCCTGAGTCGGGTTCCGGGGGTGCAGGTGAGCAACCGTCTTAATTTCGCCCAGGATCTGCGGGTTTCAATCCGCGGTTTCGGTGCCCGTTCGGCCTTCGGCATCCGCGGCATCCAGATCCTCGTGGACGGTCTGCCCTACACCCTCCCCGACGGCCAGAGCCAGATCGACGACATCGACCCGGAGGCGATCGAGCGCATCGAAGTGCTGCGGGGACCGATTGCCGCGCTTTACGGCAATTCCTCCGGGGGTGTCATCAACCTGCTGACCCGGGAGGGTTCCCCCGAACCCAGCCTGGAAGCCGCGATCGTGACCGGGGACTTCGGCCTGGTGAAAACCGTTTTGCAGGCGGGCGGCCAGGCTGACCGGACCAGCGGTTTTTGACCCTCTCCCGCCTGCAGATCGATGGCTTTCGCGACCACAGCGAAGCGGAAAGCTGGAAAGATGTTCGGCAGGTTCGGGTCGACCTGGACGATGTTTCCGACGCCACCTTTTCCGTCAGTCTCCTGGACTCTCCCAAACTGCAGGACCCCGGCGGTCTGGACCGGCAGCAGGCGGAGGATGATCCGAGGCAGGCCGCACCCCTCAGCCTTCGTTTCGATACCGGCGAGGAGGTCTCGCAGCAGCGTGTCGGCCTGGTTTACCGCCGGGCCATGACTCTGAACCAGAACCTGGAGGCGCTGGCCTACTACGGAGCGCGGCGGCTGGACAGCGCCATCCCCTTCCGCTTTATCGATCTTGACCGGGAATTCTTCGGCGCGGGGATCAAATACGACAGGACCCTTGAGCTGCTGGGGCTGTCCCATCGATGGTTTATCGGCGCCGATCTGCAGCGGCAGATCGACGATCGCCGCAACTTCGACAACCAGGGTGGAGCGCCGGGAGAAACCCTGCTTCTGGACCAGAAAGAGGAGGTGACCAGCCTGGGTGTTTACCTGCAGGATGAGATCCGCCTCTCCAAAAAATGGTCGCTGGTGGCGGGGGGGCGATTCGATTCGGTCAATTTCGATATCGATGACCATCTCCGGGCGGACGGGGATGACAGCGGAACCCGGGACTTTCATCAGACAACCGGACGGATCGGGGTCACCTGGCTGCCGCGGCCCGATTGGCAGCTCTATACCAGCATCGCCCAGTCCTTCGAAACCCCCACCGCCACTGAAGTGGTCAACCGCCCGCAAGGGGGCGGAGGGATCAACCCGGACATCGAGCCGCAGAAGGCCATCAGTTACGAAATCGGCCTGAAAGGGCTGGGGGATGGGCCCTTCACCTGCAGCCTGGCCCTGTTCCATATCCGACTCGAGGACGAACTGATCGCCTTTCGCGACCCGACCGACCGCGTGTTCTATCGCAACGCCGGCGAGTCCCGCCGCAACGGTTTGGAACTTGGCTTGAAGCGGGACATCACCGAAGGGTTCGAGATTAATCTGGCCTATACCTATCTGGATGCCGAATTCGATAGCTACGAGAAGAACGGCCTCGACCTGAACGGGAACCAGGTCCCGGGCCTGCCCAAACACCAGGTTTTTGGGGAAATCGTTTATGAACACCCATCCGGGTTTTACGCCGCCCTCGAATCCTTGTGGGTCGGCGAATCCTACGCTGACGATGAAAATACAGTGAAGAGCGAGAGGTTCGTCCTGGTGAACCTGCGCACGGGTGTGACCAAAAATTTCGGGCGCTGGCGGATATCACCTTTTTTAGGGGCGGAAAACCTGCTGGACGAATCCTACAGCAGCAACGTGCGCATCAACGCAAGCGGCGGCCGCTACTTCGAGCCCGGTCCCGGTGTCAACCTGTACGGAGGAATCCGGATCGCTTATCTTCATGATTGAAGCACGGCCGATCCTGAGCTGGTGCCAGGAATGGTATGCGCTAAAATTGTATTCAAAATAAAAGAGAAAGGAGGAGATCATGGACAGGGAAGGCTACAGGGACATTTGTGAGCTGATGGCGTCGGGCAAGGAAATTTATGTGCGCGACTCGTACACTGCGGAAGAAGCCAGGGTGGAAAAGTGCAGTGAGGACCATTTCCTGGTGAAGACCAGGGCGGGTAAAGAGTATGAGTGGGACTATCACGATTGCGAGATCACCCAGGGCTCGCTGCTATAGCAGATGCCGGAGCGCTTGCAATGCCGTACCGATCTTTGATGACCCCGACTTCTCAGGAGGAAAGTCGGGATTTCTTTTTCCCGAAACCCGGTGGGTTCAGACCAAGGGACCGGACAGGATTCAGCAAATCCCGCAACTCCTCATTATATAAGAGATTTTTTCCAAATCCGCTTCGGTTCCTGCGTTGACAGGGTTCAATAGGATGTTAACGTGAAGATATGGCTTAAATGCTCCCGCCACGTTTACATGCAATTTGCTCCGGCAGAACAATCCCATGATTCGACAACCCAATAAAGGAGAAGAATGATGAAGATTTCATCGACATTCTCGGCATTGGCCGCGGCAATCCTGGTTTTATTCCTCGGTTTGCCGGCCGCAGCTCAGAATCCGGAACAGATCCAAGGCATGCAGGTTCAGAACGAGCAAGGGGAACAGATCGGTACCGTGCAAGATGTCATTACAGGCCCCAATCAGCAGATCGAGGCCGTGATTATTGAACGAGGGGGGTTTTTCGGAATGGGCGGAGAGACGGCTGAAATCCCCTGGACGGAAATCGAACAGGGGGCGGATGCCCTGATTATTTCCGAAGCCCAGGAACAGCAGCTTGCCGCTCAGTCACAACAGGGTCAGCAGCAACAGCAACAGCCGGAGCAGCAAGGTCAGGTCGCTCAGCAGGAGCGACAGGCCCAGGATGAAAGCGGACAGATCATCGTTCAGCAGCCCGCTCCGGAAGTCATGGTAGATCAACCGGACCCCGAAGTTCGGGTCCAACAGCAGGAACCGGAAGTCCGGGTCGGCCAACAACCGCCTCAAGTAACGGTGGAGCAGCAGCCGCCGGAGATCCAGGTTGAGGTAGAACAGCCAAAGCCGGAGGTCACCGTTCAGCAGCGTCAGCCGCAGGTCGAAGTGCAGCAGCAGGAGCCGCAGGTTGCCGTGGAGCAGCCCGAGCCCGAAGTGCAGGTGCGGCAGCAGGAGCCTGAAGTTGCTGTCCAGGAAGGCAAACCTGAAGTCCAGGTCACCGAGCAGGGACAGCCTCAGGTTTACGTCGAAGAGCAGGAACAAGCCCAGGTGCAGGTCGAGCGGCAGGGCGAGCCCCAGGTGGAAGTGGTGACCAAGGAGCCTCAGGAGCAGCAACAATCGATCGCTCAGATGAGCACTGAGGAAGTGAGAAACCTGTTGGGACAGGACATCGTTGACCAGAACAATGAAAGCCTGGGAACGATCGAGAAAGCCTTTGTGGCCGCGGACGGCACGGTTGAATATCTGATCGTCCAGGGTGAGCAGGACCAGATGCATCCGATTCCCGTCGAGCTGGTTCAGAAAGGGCAGGAAGGTCAGCCCTTAACGGCGCAGATCGACAAGCAGACCTTTGACAATTCACCGATGGTCACGGAGCAGGAGGAGCAACTTTTGGGCCAGCAGCCCCTGGAGCAGGAGATCCAGACTCACTACGGAATCGCTCCTGAATTTCAACAGCAGGACCAGCAATCGCCCCCGTCGGGGCAGCAGCAGGATCAGCAAAGCCAACAGCCGGCCCAGCAGCAGCCCCAGTCGCAATAACACCTGTTCTGAGAAGAATTCTGCCGCTTCCTGTCCCGCCCCCAGGGCGGGATTTTTTTTCTATATAGGGAAAAATTTTGCACAGATTGGGTTGAACTGCAGGAGAATTTTTATTGGAAGCAATCTCCCGCTTCTCATAAGACAAATTTTTCCAATGAAAAATGCTCTGTTCCGGACATCGATTCGGTCCTCGGGATCAGGGGAATTTCTTTTATATGGGCTCTTGCTACCCTTTCCTGGTCTCGGCTCTTCCCTTACCTGCACCAATTCCCTCTCTTCTTCAATATATCTGCCATTTCCTCGGAACAGGGGAGCATTCTTATAAGTAATTTCTCGTTTAATCTTTTCAATTATAGTTCAAGTAAGTTATTAGAAAAATAGTGTAAGTATCTAATAAATAATATTATTTCTCCTTCCCATGTTGACTTTGTCATGGGGAGGGATAGGTTGGATAGTACTAACCATTTAAATCGAAGAAAGGAGATTCATGAAAAAACGCCCCGAAAAAAAAGATTCGAGAAAGGAGATACTTCCCATGTTTGCAAATTACAGAAAAGTCTCGAAAGATCTGCTGATGATGCAGATGTTTCCCAGAGCTGTCCTTTTCAGTTGCCTGCTGTTTCTGGCAGGCTTTCTGACACCCACCTTAGTCGGCGCCCAATCCGAAGGGCAGATGCAGACGGATGCCGGGCAGATGCAGACCGATGCTGCAGAAATGCCGACTGACACCGGTGCAATGCAGCAGGACACCGGTGATATGCAGGCAGAAGTCGCCGAAACTCCGGCACCCGGCCGGATTGCGGGACCGGTTCCGGAGATATCCGACCCACAAGCTCCTTACGCCGGATTCCCCACCAACATCCCGCCGGTTCCCGCGCCGGAGCAGATGATCGAGGGCACCACTCCCTCGTCCCCTGAAGAAGTCGAGCAGCTTGCCAACCTCTACCTCCCCCATGCCATGCTGTTCCAGTCTGGAACCTATGCCCGGCAAGTGGTCGGAGACGCCGCTCAGTGGAACGGCCCCTACATGCAGCCCGAGCCTGAGCTGATGACCGAGGAAGCCTCCGAAATTCTGACCCTCTATCCCCGCTCGCTGTTGACCCCCGAAGGTCAGAACGTGTTCGAGACCCTCGCCGACGAGGAGCTTTGGCAGGCCTTGTCCGAAATCGGTTTCAATCTGATGCACCCCACAGCCTTCCAGCAGGCCGGCTCCGTGGTCGGGACCGATCTTCAGTATTCGGTGGACGGCGGTTTCGACCGCATCTCCCTGATTCCCGAACCGCTCCTGGGTGACGCCGAAGATGTCCGCCAACTGGTGGAGACGACCAGAGATTTCGACGCCATCATCGCCGGCGACATCATCCCCCTGCATCTGGGGGCGGGATACGATTTCCGCCTGGCCCAGATGAACTATGCCGATTATCCCGGCCTGTTCAATATGATCGAAGTCCCTGAAGAGATGTGGGATATGCTGCCGATGCCGCAAGAAGATTGGGGCTTCCACGTCATGCTCAACGACGAGATCGAGCCCTTTATCGATAACGGTCTGGTCCCCGGTCGTTTCGATGTTCTGCTCGGCCGGGAGGCGACCAGGGACTGGAGCGGCTGGTGCGCCACCGGACCGATCCTGGGCGTCGACGGCCAGGTCCGCCGCTGGCTCTACGCTTTCATGTTCAAGCCGGAGCAGCCGGCTTTGAACTGGATGGATCCCACCTACAATGCCCGCTATATCCAGGCTGCCGACATTATCCGGCACGTGGAGGATTACGGGACCATCATCAACCGGCTCGATGCCGTGCCGTTTCTCGGCCTGGAGCCGCAGGCGGATTCTCCGCTGATCAGCATCTACGCCACTCCGCTGGCGATCAACGGCACCGACGATCTGGCCTTCATGCACCGCAAGCTCGGCGGCTGGACCTGGGTGGAGCTCAACGTGCCGGCCTCCGACTACAAAGTGTTCATGGAGAACGGGCCTGACGTCGGATACGACTTCTTTACCCGCGCCCAGACGGTTCACCCCCTGATCACGGGCGACGCTCGCATCCTGCGGGTGGCCCATCGTTCCCTTCTCGATGCCGACATCGATCACAGCCGGCTGATTCATGAACTGCAGAACCACGATGAAATTGCCTACCAGCTGATCAACCTGCGCTCGCAGGAGCAGGTCCAGTACGGCGATGAGACCCTCGGCGGCACAGAGCTGGCGGACCGGATCCTGAGCCAGATGCAGCAGGCGACCGCTCCCCCCGCAGCACCCTATAACGCCCTCTACCGGCCGGCCCAGAACGGCCTCGCCACCACCTATGCCGGCTTTATCGGTCCGGCTCTCGGGATCAATCCCTATGAAGCCAGCCCCGAGCAGGTGGATACAATCAAGCAGGCTCACGTCATGCTGGCGGTGGTCAACGCCATGCAGCCAGGGGTCTTCGGTGTTTCCCAGTGGGATCTGGTCGGGGCCCTGCCGGTGGACCGCGATCTGGTCACCGCGCGGATCGATGAGGGGGACATGCGCTGGCTCAACCGCGGCGCCGTGGACCTGATGGGGACCAGCGAAGCGAGCACCAGCGCCTTCGGCCTGCCCGAGGCGCAGAACCTCTACGGTCCCATCCCGCAACAACTGGAAGATCCCGAGTCCTTCGCCAGCCAGGTGAGGGATATCATCCAGGCCCGCAAACGGTACGACATCTCGGATGCCGAAGTGCTCGCTGTGCCGGCCCTTCAAAGCCAGGCCATTTTCGCCCTGGTGATGAGACTGCCTGATAATGGCGGATATGCCGTGACGGCGGCCAACTACAGCCGTGATCCGGCCAGCGTAACGATCGACCTGGGGCAGTTTGTGCAGGGATCGGCTGCTCTCCAGGGAACTCCGAGGGACATCATTGCCGACTCCGATGCCGGCACGTTCAATGGCACTCAGTTGACCTTCGATGTCGAAGGACTGACCGGCCGGACGATCGTGATCGAAGGGGCCCCCGGGGTTGATAACGGCATGCAGCCCGGTGCTCCCGTCGACAACGGTTCGGCAGCACCGATCGAAGGCAGCGGCAGTGCTGCTGCCGTCGAAAACGGTTCCACCGGCCAGGTCGAGGGCAGCGGCAGCGCGGCGATTGTTGATAACGGATCGGCAGCCGGATCCGGCAGCGCCGGCAGCAGCATGGAATTTGTCGATGCCAATGGAGATCCGATCGAGGGCAGCGGCAGCGGCGCGACTGTTGACGATGGCTCCGGCCAATAATTGACCAGAAGAGGTCAACTCTCCCTCCCCCTTTACCGGGGGAGGGTTTAGGAGAGGCCACCATGGCGCTCAAAAGTACTTGGTTTAAATGGCTTCTACTCCTTGTTCTCGTCCCCCTGATGATTTGGGGCGGAGAGGCAGGGGGTCAGTCTGCCCCAGGTCAACTGACGGTCATCGGCTTCCACCCGGACAAAGCCCGCTACAACCCCGGCGATCAGGTGGAACTGATCGCGACCGTCCGCAACGACGATATGGATGTCTTTTTCTCCGGTCCCCTTCGCCTGCAGGTCAGACATCTTGACAGCGAAGTGCTGCAGCAGGAGCGACAGGTCAACCTTGGTCCCGGGGAAACGGCAACGGAAACCTTTACCTTGACCGCCCCCGACGCGGATTTTACCGGCTATCTGGCGACCATCTCCTGGGGGCAAGAGGAGGCGGTGAGCACCGGGTTCGATGTGAGCTCCACCGCCGTCCGATACCCCCGCTACGGCTATATTGCGGAATTTTCCCTGGAAAGCCGGGATCTTCTCAGGGACAGCATCCCCCTGCTGGCCAGGGAGTACCACCTGAACATGTTTCAGTTCTACGACTGGTTCTGGCGCCATGAAAATCTGATCAAGAAGGAAAACGGAAATATCGCCGATACCTGGATCGATCTTTTTGGACGGCGCAACAACTGGTCGGTCATCCGCGATCTCGTCCAGACCGCCCACGATTACAACGCCCTCGCCATGGCTTATGTCATGGCCTACGCCGCCCGGGAAGACTATGCGGAATTGTGGCCGATCTCCCCTAAGTGGGGGGTTTTCGACAGCCCGTCAGCGGACAATCAGCTCAGCGTGGAATTCGGACCGGACGGACCCTTCATGTTCCTCTTCAACCCGGCCGATCCCGGCTGGGAAAACTGGCTCATTCCTCAGTATGTGGAGGCCGTCAACCTGGGCGGGTTCGATGGGGTCCATATCGATCAGTTCGGCCCGCGCTATGAGGTGTTCGGCGGGGACGGCCGGCCTGTCGATCTGCCCAACGCCTTCGCTGTTTTTCTCGACAGCGTCAAGGAAGCTTTGGTCGAGAATGACCTGGAAAACAGCGTCTGCACCTTCAACATCGTGGACGGCAAGGTGGACGGATGGGCAGCCCCGGACATCGCCAGGAACCAGAGCTGCGATTTCCTCTACAGTGAAATCTGGTTCTCAACAAACACCTACGACGACCTGCTCAACTATATCGAGTACCTGCGCAACAGGGGCGGAAACCGGGCATTGGTGCTGGCCGCCTATTCCAATTACAACGAGCAGATCGGGCCGATTTTCGAGGCCGAGAACGCGGATCAGCTGGCGGGGGGCGAGGTGGCTGCCGATCATCAGGGCTATACAGGGACCGGGTTTGTGGTGGGTCTCAACGAGCCGGGTGATTCCCTGACCTGGACCGTTGACGGCCCGGAAGAGGACGCCAACGTCACCTATGTCATCCGCTTTGCCAACGCCACCGGCTCCGTCGCCACCCGCAACCTCTATCTGGACGGGCGCTTTATCGGCCGGCTTGAATTTGGTGCCCGGGACCAGTGGAGCACCTGGGGAACCGATGCCTGGGCGCAGGCGGTGACCGGCCCGGGACCGCACGAGGTGCGTCTCGCCTTCGATGCCGACAACATCGGCGCTGTCAATATCGACCACCTGCAGTTGGGGCAGTTCGACGAGCGTTCGGTGCGGCTGGAGAACGCCGTGATGTTCGGCAGCGGGGCGACCCATATCCAGTTGGGGGACAATATTCAGAGCCTGGCCCACGAATTTTATCCCAACCGGTCCAAAAGCCTGACCTCCGCCCTGCGCCGGGCCCTCGAGCGCCAGTACGATTTCATCACCGCCTACGAAAATCTCCTGTTCGATCCCGCACTGCAGTTGAAAGGGGATGCGGAGGATGTCCTCGAAACCACAACCGGACAGGCGCTGGAGCCTGCCGAAGGGGGCCGTCTGTTTACCATCCAACGGCAGCGGGATGAATGCGACATCCTGCACCTGGTCAACCTCATCGGCGTCAATGACGAACTTTGGCGCAACGAGGCAACCACACCGACTTTTCAGCAGGGGATCGGTCTGAGGTACTACCCGCCGGAAGCGGAAGAAATCGGCAAGGTCTGGATGGCGACTCCGGACTTCGGGGACATGGTGCCGATCCCGCTTGAGTTCGGTCGGGGAGAGGACGATCGGGGGGCGTACGTCGAACTGACCGTTCCCCGGCTGGAATACTGGAACATGCTTGTTTTTGAGCGGCAGCCCTCCGGGACAAATTCCTCGCGGCAGGGTTAAAACCTAGGCTTGTTCGATCCCCGGCTTGAAAGGCCGGAGTTTCGACGGCAGGAAGGAGCACACTCATGAAAGGATTAAATGAACCCCGGAATTCATCGTTGATTTTTCTGTTCGCCTCCCTGCTTGTGCTGTTCATCGGCATTCCGGACAGCTTTTCGCAGACTCCAGGGCCTCCATCCACCTATGAAGCCGAGGCAGGGACGCTCAACGGCGTGGGGG
Organism: Syntrophotaleaceae bacterium; assembly: GCA_041390365.1. Taxonomy (NCBI): domain Bacteria; kingdom Pseudomonadati; phylum Thermodesulfobacteriota; class Desulfuromonadia; order Desulfuromonadales; family Syntrophotaleaceae; species Syntrophotaleaceae bacterium. The sequence continues at coordinate 16,612 of JAWKQB010000002.1, forward strand.
TCGAAGACCGCTACCCCGGCTTCACCGGAAACGGTTACGTCGCGCAGTTCGGTCAGGCGGGCGACTCCATCGAGTTCGTCATCTCCGTTCCCCGGCAGGATTACTAGACCCTGCGCTTCCGCTTCCTGAATGGGTCGGGGTCCCCCGCTGTGAGGACTCTATTGCTCGACGGCAATAAAGTGCCGGGAACCACCCGTTTCCGCAATCAGTTCGGATTCACCGATGCGGGTCCCGGGGTGCAGTGGTTGACCCTGGACGAATCCCTGCAGCTTTCCGCCGGCGAGCACCGGATCGCCCTGGAATTCCAGTCAGGCAACGACACGGGGGAGGTGCTCATCGATCATCTGCAGGTGCTGGACGAAACCAATCCCTCCATGACCTCCACCCGCAGCCTGATGATGAACAACTGGACGGATCTGGTGGGCATCCACCATTCCTCGGTCCTGGCCCCGGACGACGACACGGAGTTCGGCCCGCGGCTGGCTGCGCTGCATTACAAGCAGGATTGGCCGGTCAACCAGATCGACGGCGCCACCGCCTATTTTCGCGACGAAAGTACCGGCCAGGCCTATACCGACGTGCACAGCTTCGATTCGGACCTCTATTTCACGGAAGACGGTCTCATGCACGTGGATTACCTGAACTACGGCGAGGAAGCACTGCCGGTGGCGATCTCCAAGGAGTATGCCATGGTGCCGAACCAGCCGATTCTGCTGGCGCGCTACCGGTTGGAGAATGTGACCGGCACGACACGGACCATCGATCTGATGGAGATGGCCGACCTGAACCCGGCCGGGGACTCCGGTCAGCAGGTCAATGCCACCTGGCATTCCGATGTGAACGCCTGGATCGCGGACCTGAGCGCGACCAACGGCACCTATCTGGTTCTGGGGACCTTCGGTTCCGTAACCAGCCACGGGGCCGGGCAGCCGGCCGAGGGGCAGACGATGGGCCAGGGGTCCGACCTGCTGGGCCAGTTTGAAAGCCAGGGGACTCTCCAGAACAACTCGAAGTCAATGCCGATGACGCTTCCATGGCGATTATCCGATCGGCAGAGATCCCTGCCGGGGAGAGTGCCGAAGTCACTTCTACTACTCCGTCCAATCGAACTTCAACGATGCCATGGCCGTGGCGCAGTGAGTAGCGGCAACCCGCAGTCCTGGTTCGATCAGACAGCCGGAGGCGTGGCGGCAGTGGCTGGCCCGCCGCTCCATCGTCAGATACGGGCGATCCCGGCGTCGACCGGGCCTACACCCGCAACCTGATTCTGCTGCGTCATTCCCAACAGCCCGAGTTCGTTTGCCGCATCCACCAACCTCGGCCTACAACTACTACTGGTCTGGCCCCGCGACGTAGCATCTCCGCCCTGTCCCTGACGGCGGCTGGGTATACATTACGCGGAGGCGGAAAAGTACCGGTTCTGGATGGCCGGGGTGCAGGAAACCGGTCCGGGCCGACTTTGGGGGCAAGACCTTCATCACCAACTTTCCCAACGGCACCTGGTACACCAACTACAGCTACTGGCAGCGGGACGAGCCGGATCGATTTCATCCAGCCCGAGCGGATTCGGTGGGCCAGTTCCTGATCGGGGCTATCATCACTGGCGGCTGCTCAACCAGGAAGACAGACCAGACAGCAGTTCCTGAACCGCATCTTATCCGGACGTGATCGATTCGGCCGAGTGGGTATCGGATAACGTCGCACCCGCAGGTCAGGAAGAGTTCGGCTTCGGACCGCCCGGCTACTCGGTGTGGGAAGAGGATTTCGAGTATGCCACCTACACCCAGGTCACCTACGCCTCGGGACTCAATGCCGCGCGGCTGCTGGCCGAGCAGATGGGGCAGAGCGAGCGGGCCCAGCGCTGGCTGGAGGACGCCCGGACCATTCGGGACAACCTGCTGGATCCGGTCGATTCGGAGCCCTGCGGCGGCATGTGGGATCCGGCCGAGCAGTATTTCATCCGCGGCATTCTGGCTCCGGCGGCCACCGATTCGGGTACATGCGAGCCGAATCCAACCCGCGTCGACGGTGCCACCAACCTGATCTGGGTGTTCGGCCTGATGGCGGTCGACGATCCCATGGTCCAGTCCCACCGGTTGAAAATACTCGATGAGCTGACCCCGCCCTACCAGCTTCCCCTCGACGAGGATGCGCTGGGCCAGTTCGAGCCGGAGGTGGACTTCGGCATGGGCATTTCGCGCTACGTCGGCGACACCTTCTACTATACCAGCGAGTTCAATCCCGGTGGGCAGCGGGAATCCACGGTGCCGATGCCCTCCTGGCCCTGGATGGGGTCCTACATGAGCATGGCCGAACACTGGCTCGGCATGGACGATCTCGCCTTCGCCCGACTCCAGTGGTACGTCAGCGTGACCGGCATCGGCTTCATGCCGACCGGAGAAGCGGTGGACTGGAACACCCAGCAGCCGCTGGTCAGCACCATGTCGCAGCCCGATGACGGGGGTTACAACATGCAGATCGCGCTGCTCAACTACCTCGATCTGTTCGATCCCCGGCTGCCGCCGCTGGATTAGACCTCATGGTTTTATGAGCACCTTCAGGACAGGATAAGTCATGAAAATCAAAAGTATCGACATTGTACCGAAGACCGCATTCAAGAGCGGATGGGACACCCAGCGGATATGGGACTGGTTTCAATCGGTGCGATTATCCCATCTCCTGACCGCCATGGCCGATGTGCTCGCCGGATATCTGATCATCGCCGGCAGCGATTTTCGCTTGAGCCTGATCGCGCCGCTGCTTCTCTCGGCCGGCTGCCTCACTGCCGCCGGCAGTATCCTGAACGAGCTGCAGGCGATGCAGGACGGCCGCCAGGAACCCGGACCTTTGCCATTTCGGCAGGGGGTGCTGCTCTGCCTGGCTCTGTTCGGCTCCGGACTGGGCGCTGCCTCGATGGCCGGAGGCGTCGCCCTTTTAGGGGCAGTGGTCGTTACAGGCCATATGGCCGCCTACTACCTGTTTTTCAAATCGGGGACAATACTCGGCCCCGCGGCCATGGGGCTTTTCCGGGCCGAGTTTCTGTTTCTCGGCATGGCGCCGGTGGTCTCCGGGGCCAACATGGTCATGCTGCTGCCCCTGCTCACCTTCGGCTATGTTTTTCTCCTGGCCTTCCTTGAGCAACAGGAGGCGCGGGAAGAACCTTCATTCTCAGGCCGTTGGATTACTGTGGGGGCGGCGGTTCTGTACCTGGCTCTTTTCGGTCTGGTTGCGGTCCATTTTCTGAAATTCGACGCGCTGCCCTTCCTGTTGCTGCTCCTGCTCTTTACCGGACCGGCCCTTTTTCGCTGCTTCCTCCGGCCGCGGTCCCTGCCTTCCCGCTCAACTGCCAACGTTCTGCTTTTTGGAATTCCGTTGCTCAGTGCCGTTTATGTCGCCGGCGTCCAGGGTTGGCTCTTCGGTATCCCGGTCGCTCTGTTCATCCTTCCCGGGTTCTGGCTCTTTTGGAAGAGGCGCGGTGACAAGCAGACATCGATTCCAGACGGGGAAGGGTAGGGCCTGAAAGAGGCAGCAGAAAAGGAGAGGAGATGGGGCTTAAATGATCTGGCCGGCGCTCCTTGCGGGAACCCTGATGATCCTGGTTTCCATCGTCGATATTTTTCTGACGGTTCTATACGCCCGCAAAGGATCGGGTCTTTTGTCTCCCCTTATGACCCGCTGGTTCTGGAGGGCCGTCAAGATCCTGTCCCAACCCCTCGGATCTTCCAGAGGCACGGCGCTGACCTTTGTCGGTCCGGCACTGGTGATTGTCCTCGCCGCGACCTGGGCTCTCCTGCTCCTGTTCGGTTTTGCCCTGATCTTCTGGCCCTGCCTCGGGGCGACGCTTCAAGCCGGCAAAGGTGCCACCTCCACAGACTTTCTAACGGCGGTCTACTACAGCGGCTTTTGCCTGACCACCCTGGGTCTTGGCGATATCGCGCCGCAAAGCGGCCTGGTCCGGCTGTTGACGGTCGCCGAGGCGGCCCTGGGTTTCTCCTTTTTCACCCTCACCATCACCTATTTCCTGTCGGTTTTCAGTGCCCTGTTGCGGCGGAACGCTTTTTCTTCCCTCGTTCATCAGAAAACCGGGCTGTCCGGCAAATCGGCCTTTCTGGTCGTCGGTCTGCTCTCCAAGTCCAGCCTCGGCGAGACCGGTCCCCACCTGCGGGAACTGGCAGCCGGAGTCGCCGACATCCTCGAGTCCGATCATTTCTACCCGGTTCTGCACTTCTTCCGCTTCCACGGCCGGCATTACGCGCTTCCCTGGACTCTCGCCATTCTCCTCGACACCGTCAGCCTTCTGCGAACCCTGCCACTGACCGCTTATCAGGAGATAGAACTGGAAGTCTGCCAGCTGGAAACAGCCTGCCGGGAACTTCTGCGTCAGTTGAGCGAGGATTTCATTGGGCGCCAGGCTGCAGGAGGCAACGGTTTTTCGACTGATACGGTTTCCCTCTGGCACGGTCACTATTCTGAAGTTCTCAGGGCTGTGCAATCCCGAGGCGCGCTGAGCGAGGAAGGAACGCCGGGCGGGGAGGAGTATGTCCAGTCCAGAAGCGAATGGCAGGCAGAGCTTGAGGAACTTTGCCATGCCATGGCTTTTGATGCCGAGGACATTCTGTGAGAGGAACCAGGTTGCGCAATACCTAAAAACGGATTTTCCTGTTAACTTCGGTAGCTTTTGCTTCGCCTTCATTTTTCTTCTGGTTAATCCCCAAAATCCTGATATCTGAGTATAAGCCCTTTCCAATCTTTCAGACGTTCGGTGTCGACCCCGCCCCGCACAATGCCCTGTTCCGGAGGGAAAATGACGGTTTTTCAAACCCGCTCCGCTTTTCACGTCATGGCCAAACCCACGGGCTCCCGTTGCAACCTGAGCTGTGCCTACTGTTTTTTCCTCAAAAAGGACCGCCTCTACCCTGGCAGCGACTTTCGCATGTCCGATGAAACCATGGAGCGGTACATTCGCCAGACCCTCGAAGCGCACCGGGTGCCCCGGGTGACGATTGCCTGGCAGGGGGGGGAGCCGACCCTGATGGGGCTCGATTTCTTTCGCCGCGCCGTGCAGGTGGAGAAGAAGTATCTCAAGCCCGGAATGAGCATCGAAAACACCCTGCAGACCAACGGCGTGCTGCTGGATGAGGAGTGGTGCAGATTTTTACACCAAAACCGGTTTCTGGTGGGACTTAGCCTCGACGGACCCCGTTTCTGTCACGATGCCTTTCGCCGCGATCGGGCGGGGAGACCGGTTTTCGACCAGGTGGTCCGGTCAGTCCGGCTGATGCAGAGGCACAAGGTCGAGTTCAATGTTCTCTGCACGGTCAATGCCGTCAATAGCCGGCACCCGCTGGACGTGTACCGGTTTTTCCGGGATGAACTGAAAGCCCCCTACCTCCAGTTCATCCCCATCGTGGAGCGGGTCAACGACACCGGGGACCAGGCCGGGACGGAGATTTCCGAGCGATCGGTGCAGCCTCGGCAGTATGGGAAGTTTCTGATCGACATCTTCGACGAATGGATTCGACGGGACGTGGGGCGCATGTTCGTGCAGTTCTTCGACGGCGTACTCGCCTCCTACCTGTGGGGGCGCTCGACCCTCTGCACTCTGGGGCCGACCTGCGGCGAAGGGGTGGCTCTGGAGCACAACGGTGACGTCTACTCCTGCGATCATTACGTGGAGCCGGCGTATCTGCTGGGAAACATCGGCCAGACCCATCTCGCCCGACTGGTCTCCTCCGAAGCCCAAGGGCGGTTCGGGGCGGCCAAATCCTCCGATCTGCCCGGCGACTGTCGAAAATGCGCCTATCTCTTTACCTGTTACGGAGAGTGCCCGAAAAACCGCGTTCTGGTCACGTCGGAGGGAGAGCCGGGCCTGAACTGGCTCTGCGAAGGGCTCAAGGCATTCTTTGCCCATACGGAAAAGCCGATGAAACAGATGGCCGAGCTGCTGCGGACAGGGCAGCCGGCCGAGCGGATCATGACCCTTGCCCGCAGTGGGCCAAAGGGTGGAAAACCAGACCACCAGAAACCGGAAAGGAGATAAACGATGGCGGACAAGAAACCGAACATCCTGATTCTCTGGGGCGATGATATCGGTTGGTGGAACATCAGCTACAACAACCGGGGTCAGATGGGCTACCGGACACCGAACATCGATCGGGTGGCCAACGAGGGGGTCGCCTTCACCGATTACTATGGCCAGCAGAGCTGCACGGCGGGCCGGGCGGCCTTCATCACAGGGCAGAATCCGATCCGCACCGGCCTGACCAAGGTGGGGATGCCCGGCGCCGACGTGGGTCTGCAGAAGGAAGACCCGACCATCGCCGAACTGCTCAAGCCTCTCGAATACGCCACGGGTCAGTTCGGCAAAAACCATCTGGGGGACAGGGACGAGTTTCTGCCCACCATGCACGGCTTCGACGAATTCTACGGCAACCTCTACCACCTGAACGCGGAGGAAGAACCCGAAGACCCCGATTATCCCCAGGACCCGGAGTTCAGGAAGCGCTTCGGCCCCCGGGGGGTGCTCCACAGCAAGGCCGATGGCAAGGGGGGGCAGACCGTCGAGGACACCGGCCCCCTGACCAGAAAGCGGATGGAGACCATCGACGACGAGGTCACCGAGCAAGCGCTCCGTTTCATGGAGGAGGCCCACAAGGACGGCAAACCGTTTTTCCTCTGGTACAACACGACCGCGATGCACTTCCGGACCCATCGGGCCGACAAGCACAAGGGCAAGAGCGGGCAGGGCGCCTACAACGACGTCATGGTCGCCCATGACGAACATATCGGGCAGATGCTCGACAAGCTCGACCAGCTCGGCATCGCCGACGACACCATCGTCATGTACTCCACCGACAACGGCCCTCACTACAACACCTGGCCGGATGGGGCCATCACGCCATTTCGCAGCGAAAAGAACACCAACTGGGAGGGGGCGTGGCGGGTGCCGGCCTTCGTGCGCTGGCCGAGTCGCTTCAAGCCGGGGACGGTCCTCAACGGCATCGTCTCCCATCAGGACTGGCTGCCGACCCTTCTGGCCGCCGTGGGGGAACCGGACGTCAAGGAAAAGCTTCTCAACGGACACAAGGCTGGGGAAAAAACCTTCAAGGTGCACATCGACGGCCAGAACATGCTGCCCTACCTGAGCGGGGAGGTTGAGGAAAGTCCCCGCAAATCCTTCTTCTATATCAGTGACGACGGCGACATCCTGGCGATCCGCATGGAGGACTGGAAAGTCGTGCTGATGGAGCAGAGGGCGAAGACACTGATGTGCTGGCTCGAGCCCTTCGTGAATTTACGGGCGCCCAAGCTCTTTCATCTGCGGCGGGACCCCTTCGAGCGGGCGGACGAAAATTCCAATACCTATTTCGACTGGTACATCACGCACGCCTACACCATCTATGCCATGCAGGCGGTGGTGGCGAAACAGATAGAGAATTTCAAGGAATTCCCGCCCCGCCAGAAACCGGCGTCCTTCAACCTGGATGCCGTCCTGAGGACGTTGCAGGAGGCTGGAGGAGGTGGCATGCATTAAGTTAAAAAGAGCTCTACCTGCGGCTCCCGTGAAACGACCGTAGGATCTCCTCGTCGATCTGGCGGTTGATGTGCTTTTCGGGGCTCACATCCACCTGTCTCGCGGCCTCGGTTGCTGATCTCCGAGGCCGCTTCTCCGGATCGCCCGGCTTGCCCTCGGGCGCGATTCTGACTTCCCGCTGCGGCGAAGGCATCCTGATGCCCGCCTCGTCCAGGGCCATCTTCAGGATCCGCTTGGCCTCGCTGCGCACCTTCCGAAAGCTGTAGTTGCGCTGGTCCACCCACAGGTGAAAGCGCACGAGCATGGCATACTCGCCGAAATCCTCGACGCGCATGAAAGGTTCCGGGTCGTGCAGAACGCCCGTCATGGCGGCCAGCGCTCCGCAGCCCACCTCACGGACGTGGTCGAGGTCCTCCCCGGTGTCGACGCCCACGCTGAAGTTGCATTCCCTTTCCGGGTTCCTGGAGTAGTTGACGGTCACGCTTCGAAAGACCTCGGCGTTGGGGATGCGCACGTGGTTGCCCTCGTAGGTCATGAGGATAAGTTCGCGCATGCCCATTCTCACCAGCTTGCCCTCGTTCTGACAGATGTCCACGCGATCGCCGACGGAAAAGAGGCTGCGCGAGGAGAGCAGAAACCCAGCAAGATAATTTTCAGCGATGTCGCGAAAGGCGAAACCGAGCGCGAGACCGATAAGGCCTGCTGCGCCGACAATGGCGCCCACAAGGGCGGTCAGTCCCAAAATGTAGAGGGCGAGGATGATGCCCGCGAAGATCATCAGGCGCGACATGACCCGGCGCAGGAAAATCTGCCTGAGCCGGTTGCTGCTCATGCGGGAATACAGCCATTCCCAGCGGGCGATGGCACTGCCCACCCCCCAGAAAACGACCACAATGGCGGTGGCCAATATGAGGAGCGGAAGCAGTCGCTGTAACCATGCCATCCCGCTCTCGAGTTTGCGCAGAACGGGCTCGAACCGAATGTCGAAACGGGGCTCTATGAGGATTTCGTCCACCACGTAGACGACCCCTTCGAAACGCGAGACCAGACGCTCGGCAGCCTGGGAGTCGACGATCCTGTCGGCCCGACCGGTGAGCCTGACGACTCCCGAACGCGACTCGGCCCGGATGTCCCGAAAGTCCGGAATGACGCCAAGCACCGCATTGATCCGTTCTTCCAGCCGCTGGTCGGGAACGGCATTCAGGGGGATCGAGGCTTCCTGCTGACTTGCTTCACCCGGTTCACCGGATATCTCGAACCCACCCTGCACTGCCAGGGCCGACGGGAGCCCCATGGTGAGAAAGGCCATTGCAAGCGGCACTACGATTCTCAACCGCTTCATCGCAAGCCCTCCTCCTAGAATAAAGCCTTGAAGAGCATCTCCAGCAACTCCTCGACAGGGATCTCGATCAACACCAGGGGAAGCATGGGTACGAGAGCGACGATAACCAGAGAGAGCATCTGCCGCAGCGTGAAGGGAAAGGGGTGCATTTTGCGGATGATCTCGAGCGTGGTGTCCAGCGCCGCGAGGGTTTGAATATCAACCGTCCCCAGAATCTCGGGTGATTCATAAGCCTGGCCCTCTACCCACTTGTCGGCGAAGTGCCGGTTGTACTCCAATGTCATGAGGCTGTAGGCGTGCATCTCGGTGTATTTAACGGCAAAGAGCGCCGGGCTGAACAGGAGGAGGGGTCCGAACACGACTGCAAGACAGAGCAGGACATAGAGCACGGCCACGGCAAATAACTCGGCATGTTGGACGCCCTCATAAAAAATCATGCGTTGAGCAAAGCTGCCTGAAAGCACGCACCCCATGGCAAAGACGATAGTTTTCAGCGTTGCCTGCTCCAGCCCGAGAAAACCCAGACCGCCTGCGTAATCCGCGTGCACGGGGTACAGGCGCAGTTTAAGCCGGGAAACGTTCCAGAGAAAGAGGGTCCAGATGAGCAGGCGCCAGATCCAGCGGAGGAGTAAAAAATGGAACAGTGTCAGGTTGACCACAACGTTCCACCATCCCGCCAGGGTCAGGTTTCCATCCTTCCCCAACTGCCAGTTGGAAACGGAGGCGGGCAGATCGAAAACCGGACCCACCAAGGTTCCGGCCAGGGATACGAGGAGGAGCAGGAGCTCCACCAGTCGGGAATCCCGCATGCGGCCGGCTTTTCCAACGGCGACCATGAAGCGGGGGATTTCGTTCTGCGGCACCATATTGGAGCGCACGAAGTGATTGGCCGCCATGGACCAGCGTCTGTTGACGATTGGCTCGGCAAGAATCAGGAGCGGTATCGCGACAAGCAGGCGGGCATGAGCCTTGATGGCGAGCAAGAAGGGAACCTGGACCGCATCGCCCATCAGCAGCCCCTGGGTGAGGGTCAGCACAACCAGGGGGAGCCAGGTGATGAGCACGGAAAGAGCTGCCGCCCGCCAAGTTTCGTCATGGTCCAGGTCGATCAGCCTCGCTCGCCGCAGAAGTTTGTAGAATGGACCCCCCTGGAAAAGAAAAAGGGAGGTGTCCCTGGTGCCGTTCATGGTTCTGTCCCATTTTGCAAAGGCCGGAGGCCTGGTTCCGCTCAATTGGGTTTCCCTCAGGGCAGCATTACGGAGAACTGTGCCCGCAGACCCCAGCCCTCGGGACCGAAGTCGGGGGAGTCGAGCCAGTAGCGGGCTCCGACCCCGAACTGGAGCGGTACGCCGCCAATCTTCATCAGTTGGCTGACCCGGAAGTTGAGGGGTACGAGCCACTGCTCGGACTCCCAATCGTAGGTGGCGTCGGTTGACAGGGTGAAGGATGTCAGGGTCGGTGCGACAAAGGTGATCTGGGGCTGGAGAATGGTCAGGTTGACCTCCCGGTCGTCCGGGCCGGCGAAGGACCAGAAATGATCGACCAGCATGCCGTAGATCCAGGGTCCGGCGTATCTGAAGGCCCCGGCCGAGGGTCCGACGGCCCATTGGTCCAGCCCGAGGACGTCTTTTGACGCGGTGGGAAAAAGCCAGACCGGGCCCGCGCCCCAGATCCAGCCCCCTTGTGTCAGCCGCGCCGGTGACAGATACTGGGCGGTCCTCATGTCGCTCAGACCGGTATCGTCAACGCCCTTCACCGGCAGGTCGTTCTGCCAGACGAAGGGCAGAATGGTTCGGGTTTTCAGATACCAGTTCTCGCCGAGCCTGAAGGAGAATCGCGGTATGAAGGTCACGGTCCCCACGGACCCGTCCTCTTCGGGACCGAAGTTCCAGTTCTGGTCGAACAGGAAGGTCAGGACATTGACTTCGGCGATGGGATTGGTCAAGTCCTCTGCCGCCTTAATGTCCTCTGCCTCCTGGGCCCAGGCGGGTTGGCGGTTGATCAAAAGGAGGAACAGGGCCAACAGTAAACCCGACAGAAAGCGCATCGACCCTCCCATGACTTCTCTGAGCTCGCGATGATTTATTATAAATAACTAAATAAGCCAGGATTTGAAGTTGTCAAATAAGTTTTTTCTTAAGACTGGCTCCCTTCTAGCCTCCGGCAACGCATGTTCTTTTTTTCTGGTTAATCCCAAAATTTCTGATAAGTGACTTCTAGGGAAACGCATCTGTCAGCCCTGCTCATTCAGCCAGCCATGTTTTTAATGGAGGTGGCAAAGTGGAGACCCTTGATCGCTGGATCGAGTTCGGAGCAATGGGGGTCGAGGTTCTCGCCGTGATCATCATGATGTCGGTCATTCTGATCGGGACCGTGCAGTGGCTTGCCCATCCGGACAGGCAGGTGCGCCAGGACTACTGGCGCTATCGTTTCCGGATAGGCAAGGCGCTGCTGCTCGGGCTCGAACTTCTGGTGGCCGCAGATATCATCCGAACCGTGGTGGTCGAGCCCACACTTGTGAACATGGCGGTCCTGGGAGCTCTGGTTGTCGTCCGGACTTTTCTCGGCTGGTCGCTGAGCGTGGAGATCGAGGGGCACTGGCCCTGGCAGGGAAACGGCAAGGCCAGGGAACAAAAAGGAACCGGGGAGGCCGCTGCAGAGCCGACGGCCGGAGACAGGAAGGGGTAGGAAATGGAGGATCATCTGACACGCATGCTTGAGGACCTGGTCGGCCGATTTCACGGGCCATTGACCTTCCGCTTTATCCTCCAGCCGATCATGGCGATCCTGTTCGCCATACGGGACGGCTACAAAGATGCCAAGTCCGGAAAAGCCCCCTATTTTTATGCTCTTTTCACCAGCCCGGGGCACCGGCGGGAGATGCTGCGGGAGGGGTGGAAATCGGTCGGCAAGATCTTCATCCTGGCCGTGATCCTCGACCTTGTGTACCAGTACATCGTCCTGCCCCGGTTCTTCCCTGTCGAGGCGCTGCTTATATCGACCGCTTTGGCTCTTGTTCCCTATCTCATCGTCCGCGGACCTGTGAATCGGGTCGTGCGTCGAACAGTCAGATCTTGACGGGAGATACCATTGAACACCGCAGGAAGGGATGATGAAATGACCGAAAGGGATCAGGATCTTGCACTTCGATGCCTTAACTGTGAACTATCAGGAAAGGAGCAGCCGCATGACCTTGATCGCGATCAACGTCCTGTTGGATCCGGATGCCGCCACAGTTGAAAGGGCACAGGCGGTTTACGCTCGCCTACGTGAAACTTATCCGGAGGGCTTCGCCCTCGATGCCACTACCAAGTAGGGGATTATGGTGTCGCACAGAGGAAGCTCCATGAACTCCATCGCTGCTGATCCGTTACCATCCTGGAACGATAGCCCCGCCAAACAAGGGATCCACGCGTTCCTCGCCGAGGTGACAAAGGAAGGGTCGCCCGATTTTCTGCCAATGCCGGAACGTATCGCCGTGCACGACAACGACGGCACGCTCTGGCCGGAAAATCCCATGCCCTTCCAGGCGGCCTTCGCCCTCGACGAACTGAACCGGCGCATCCCAGCCGAGCCTGCCCTCGTTTCGGATCCCATGGTGCAGGCCGCCCTGGCCGGCGACTTTGCGAAACTCCTGGAAGGGGACCACTTCGATGGTCTGATGCGGGTTTTGGCGCTCACCCATGCAGGAATGACGACCGACGCGTTTCGCGACGCCGTGGAGGCATGGCTCAGGTCGGCCAGGCATCCGCGATTCGGCCGGCCCTATCACGAACTCACCTACCAGCCCATGCAGGAGCTCCTGCGCCTTCTGCAGGCAAACGGCTTCAAAAACTTCATCGTTTCCGGTGGAGGCGCGGACTTCATGCGCGTCTGGGTCGAGCGCGTGTACGGCATCCCGCCGGAGCGGGTCGTCGGCTCGACGGCGAGGACGACCTTCGAGCTGCGCGACAGCGGGCCGGTTCTGACTAAAACCATGGAGTATCTCATCGTCAACGACAGGGAGGGCAAGCCGCCCGGCATCCATCAGTACATCTGCCGGCGACCGACAATATGTTGCGGGAACAGTGACGGCGACCACGCGATGCTCCAGTACACCACGATCAATAACCCCCGCCCCAGTCTCGGCCTCATCGTCCACCATACCGACAGCGAACGCGAATATGCCTATGACGCGAAGACGAAGAGCACCGGCAAACTTGTCGAAGCCCTCCAGGAGGCCCCCAGGCGCGGCTGGCTCGTCGTGGACATGAAGCGGGACTGGAAGACCATCTTTCGGGCCGAATCGAGCTAGCTCAAGGAGAGACACCATGAAAACGGACTGATGCACTATCCCCTAAATAAGGAGCCATAGAGCCATGAGTGAAAAATTTCCCCAAAAAGTCGGGAACAATGTTTACCCCCGCCCTGAGTATCGCTACCCGAATGGAAAGATCGGCCTGACCCATAAAGACTCCATCGCCGACTTTCCCAAGCCCCTGAAGGCGCCGGATGGCGCCCCCAATATTCTGCTGGTGATCCTGGATGATGTCGGCTTTGGCTGGCCGAGTGCCTTCGGGGGCTTGATCGAAATGTCGACGGCCGATCGCCTGGCGAAAGATGGGCTGCGCTATAACCAATTTCACACCACTGCACTATGCTCTCCGACCCGGGCTGCGCTGCTGACCGGACGCAATCACCACAGCGCCCACAGCGGAACTATCGGCGAATTGGCCACCGGTTTCCCCGGCTATGATGGCATCATTCCCAAAAGCTGCGCCACCATAGCCGAGCTGCTCAGCCAGAACGGCTATGCCACCGGCTGGTGGGGAAAGAATCACAACATTCCCGACAACCAGGTCAGTGAGGCGGGCCCCTTCGATAATTGGCCGACCAATCAGGGATTCGACTATTTTTACGGATTCATCGGCGGCGAAACCGACCAGTTCCTGCCGGCGCTGTACCGGGGCACGCGTGCTGTGCCCGTGCCCTTTTCCATCGAGGAAGGCTACCACCTGGATATCGACCTGGCCAACGACTGCATCGACTGGATGCGCCGCCAGAAGGCCATTGCCCCCGACCGTCCCTTCTTTGCGTACTTCTCGACCGGTTCCGCCCATGCCCCGCACCAACCCCCGCTGGACTGGCGCGGCCGCCATGCCGGAAAATTCGATATGGGCTGGGATGAATACCGCAAAATCGTGCACCAAAGACAGCTCGAAATGGGCGTGATCCCGGCAGGCACAAAGTTGACTGAACGCCCGGCCGAGATACCTGCCTGGGACGAGTCCAGCGATGACGAAAAGAAACTTTTCGCCCGCTTTGCCGAGAACTATGCCGATTTCCTGCAACACACCGATTACCAGGTCGGTCGCCTGGTGGAAGCGATCGAAGGGATGGGGGAGCTTGAGAACACACTGGTCATCTATATCATCGGCGACAACGGCAGCAGCGCCGAGGGCACACTCACCGGCACAATCAATGAGTTCATGAGCCTGAACGGGTTTTCCCCGACCATCGATCAGGTTCTGCAGCGCATCGACGACATCGGTCTGCCCGGCACCTCCCCCCACTATCCCGTCGGCTGGGCCTGGGCCGGTGACGTCCCCTTTCAGTGGACCAAGCAGATCGCTTCCCATTTCGGCGGCACCCGCAACGGCCTGCTGGTCTCCTGGCCCAGGCAGATTCAGGAAAAAGGGCAGGTGCGTTCCCAATTCCATCATGTCATCGACATCGCCCCCACCCTGTTGGAGGTGATCGGCATTGTCGAGCCCGGTATGGTAAACGGTGTGCCCCAAAAGCCGATCGAAGGGGTCAGCATGGCCTATTCCTTCGACAATGCCCAGGCGGCTGGCAGGCATACCACCCAGTACTTCGAGATGTTTGGCAACCGCGCTCTCTATCACGATGGCTGGATGGCATCCTGCCGCCATGGGCGCCTGCCCTGGATCAACTTTGGCTCATGGGATTTTGCCGACGACAGATGGGAGCTCTATCATGTCGCGGAAGACTTCAGTCAGTCCGTCGATCTGGCCGGACAATATCCCGAGAAACTGCGCGAATTGCAGGATCTTTTCTTTGCCGAGGCCGCGAAGTACAACGTGCTCCCGCTGGATGACCGCTTCGCCGAGCGAGCCGACGTGTCCCTGCGGCCCAGCTATTTCTACGGCCGCGATTCGGTGACCTTCTATCCAGGCATGATCCGCCTGCCCGAAGGCAGTGCGCCCAAAACCCACAATATCACCCACACCATTACGGTTGATGCCGAGGTCCCCCAGGAGGGAGCCGAGGGTGTGCTGGTCTGTTTGGGTGGTGATACCGCCGGCTGGTCCTTCTATATTATGGATGGCAAGCTGGTCTACCATTACAACTGGTTCGATATGGAGCGATACGAAGTGGTCTCCAATGGGAACGTGCCTGCGGGGAAGGTGGAGCTCAAATGCCACTTCGTCAACGAAACCAAGATACCGGGCGGCTCGGCCAGTGTGACGCTCTTCATTGACGGAAAGCAGGTCGGCACAGGCCGGATCGAGAAGCAGGTGCGCGGCCGCTTCGGTGTCGAAACCCTTGACGTGGGTGTGGATACCCTGACGCCGGTCAGTAAAGCCTACGAGCACAAGCGGCCTTTCTGGTTTACCGGGAGAATTGAGAAGGTTCGCTTCGATTTCGGAGATGGCACCGATCTGAGCCCGGAAGAAAAGATCAACCTCAAACTGGGAATGGATTAGCAACCGAGGGAGCATCGTGTGTATGACGTTGATTCCTCCGACTGACAACGTCCGAAGGGATGCTTCTCCCCAGCATGAGCTGACACCGGAAACGACCTTTGTGGGGCGCTTCTTTGAGGATCAGATCCGGAGGAACGGAGGAACGTCCGGGTTCATCCTTCTGGATGAACCCGGGTCCGCATTCAACATGCGCAACGGTCTCGCGGGACTCGCCGAACGAACGCTCGACGTGCAGTATTTCATCTGGGAGGGAGACACCACAGGCCGACTCCTGGCGGATGCGGTGATCAAGGCCGCGCAGCGTGGGATTCGGGTCCGGGTGCTCCTGGACGATTTGCACATCAAGGGTCGGGATCGGGTCATCGCCCTTCTGGACCATCATCCCCGCATCGACGAAGCAGCCTTGCCCGGGAACAGCTATCTCCTTGCATTCGATGCGCACGCAAGAGGGAAGATTGTCTGGCAGGCCATGGAGAAGGGAAAGCCTGCAAAGCAGTACCTCAAGGACCCGGAAACGAGGTTCTTGAGACGCTGTGCAGCGACAGTCCTGAGAATACTCCCTGAGGAGCAGCTCTGAGGAGGATTGCGCCAACAACGACTCCGCCGAACCTCCGATTCGTCATTCTGAACGCGGTGAGCAGCCGCAGTCCCATCGAACTCTACCGCTTCTTCCGCGACGAGCTCCAAACCCCCTATCTGCAGTTCATTCCTATCAGATAAGGTCAACCATGCTGCTAAATTCCGGGGTTTTATCTGTCATCATGCAACATCAAGGACTGTCCGGCTTGGAATATCCTCCTCGGTTTTGCGACGCTTGCCATAGATCAGCAAACGCTGAAGAAGGCTTAAATCCTTTGGCGGCTGCTTATCGATCCGACTGTATTCGATGACAACGCGACCCTCAGCTTCGCTCATTCTGAAATAGTTCAAGCAGTAAGATGGAACGTATACTTTCGGCAGAAATTTAAGGCGGGTTGAAACGGCATCGAACTTTTTGAGCCATGTCCCGGTGTTGATCACGGCCCGGCGGCCAACTCTGCGCAGCGATGGAGACTGGGTAGGCCCATACACATACACGGCCGTTTCGGGGTTTTGCTCAAAGACCCGGAGGGCGGCATCGAGATATTGTTGTTCCTTCTCGCTGCTCAGTTCGGATGGATCGACTATGATGCGGAACCGCTTCAGTGCTTTCCTGAAATCCCGCCAGACGAGGTACAGCGGCACAGCCAATGCGAGCAGGCAGAGAAAGAGGAATGTATTGATGATGAAAATGATCTGCACGAGGTTGCCGAGAACGCCGAGACCACTCAGAATCCTGTTGTTGAGAAAAATATTGGTATCGGTCAGGTCAAACCATTCCAGAGCCGCGCCCCCGAGAACGAAGATCTCGAGTCCTGAAAAAAGCAGAAAGGGCAAAATCAGCCAGCGCAGTAACGGACTCATTTCATTATAGAAATAGTTGGACATGATCCAGTGGGGAATTTGCTCTGAAGGGTAGACCGACTGAATATCCTTGAGCCAGTTATACCGACCGAATTTCGAATGTTTCCCGGCCGAGCTGACAATGCTGCTGGTGATGAAATACCCGACTGGCTGAGCGTGGGGGTTTCCGAAGTCGCGCATGCGGTTGTATGCGTCCTGCTGATTACCGTGCTCGATCCAGATTCCGTGCTGTCCAAGCTTCCTGGTGATGGCCGGTGACTGCTCCAAGCAAATGTTCAAGGATTTAAGCAAGTCGACAAATTCAGGGTAGCAGGCGATTTCGTAATCGTGGTTGCCCGGCAGCATGGTGACCCTGATCGTCTCTCCGGCCTTTTGCAGCGCGCTGAAGATGCCTGGAAACTGATCCATGACCGCGTTCAGTTTCTCAGGTCCTTGGATATCGGTGAATTCCCAGAGGCCGAAAATATCGCCGATGAGCAACAACTCGGCGTTTTCCCGCCGCCCTGCGAGATCTTCCAGAAAAGCGATCAGTTCCTGTTCATAGTCGCAGACGCCGAGGGCCTCATCACCTCCGATGTGGAGATCACTGATGAAATAATAGGCCTTAGTCATCGTGGTAACCTCTTCTCCATCTCCAGATATTGTCTAATGGGAAGATTGTAGACGACTTTCGGCTCCCTTCCCGATCAGGCTTTCGCTATCTGACGCGTGGTCGAACCTGCTTCGACCATCGTCAGGCCGATCAGGAAGAGATTGATGCCGAGCAGGATGCCTATGGAGAGGCCATTGCGCATTCGAGTCGAGGCGGATCGCGTTACTGGACCGCCATGATTTTACGCGCCTCGGCCTCCTTGTCCTTGATGAGTTCGCCGCTCAGATCGAAGGTCACTGAGTGGATGGTGCCGGTAAACTCGAAGGGCGGCTGGTAGGCCGGCGTGACCGGGGCGCCGAGATCGGCGCCGACCTTGAGGCCGGAGGTGACGCCAAAGGAGAGCGGCGTCGTGACCGCGAAATCGGTCTGACCCACGAGCTTCCCGTCGATGTAGAGCTGGGCGCGTCCCGGGGCGCCCTTGCCCTTGGCAATGTCGGGCGGGCCCGTGGCCTCGAACTCGAAGCGGAGCGCGTGCCCTCCCGGAGTGATCGGCTCGCTGGAGGCCACTTGCAGGAAGTCGCGGGCCACATAGTTCTGCACGTAATGGAGCCGGCCGTCCTGGACGAAGAACGAAAACCCGCCGTCGATGCCTCCCATCGAGACGAGCACCCCCTCGGCTCCACCTTCCGGGATCTCCACCTGGACCGTGATGGAGTGGGTCCGGTTGAGGATCTGCGGACCGGCGTTGGAGGGCACCTCCTGAGTGCGGGGATAAAAGGTGTAGCTGGTGCGTTCCCGGGCGATCTGGGGTCGTTGCTCCATGAAGCGCTCCACGCCGCGGCCGTCCACCGGGAGCACGTTGTACTTGCCTGCCTCCACATACCAGGTCCCGATCATCTCGATCAGCTTGGCGCGGCTCTCCTCCGCCACGTTGCGGTTCTCGGCCCAGTCCTTCTCGACATGATAGAGTTCCCAGCCGTGGGCATCGAGCTCGGTCAGCTTTTCGAAGGGGATCGGCTGCCCGAAGATGCCGGCCTCGGTGAAGGACGGACCGGGCCAGGGACAGACGGCGCGCCACCCGTCGTGATAGATGGAGCGGTGGCCCAGCATCTCGAAATACTGCGTGCGGTGCTTGGAGGAGGCGGTGGCATCGTCGAAGGTGTGGGCGAAGCTGTGCCCCTGGATCGGCGACTGGGTCACGCCCCTGATGTTGGCCGGGGACTCGATGCCCAGCGCATCGAGCACCGTGGGCACCATGTCGATGGCGTGGGCGTACTGCATGCGGACCTCGCCCCTGGCTTCAATTCCTTTTGGCCAATGCACGATAAACGGGTCGCTGACCCCGCCGCGGTAGGTTTCCCGTTTCCAGCGGCGGAAGGGCGTGTCGCCGGCCCAGGCCCAGCCCCAGGGATAGTGGCTGAACGTTTCCGGGTCGCCGATCTTGTCGATAAGCCTTAGGTTCTCCTCGAGGGACTCGGGAACATTGTTGAAGAAGAGGCTTTCGTTGACCGAGCCTGTCGGTCCCCCCTCGGAGCTGGCCCCGTTGTCGGAAATCAGCATGATCAGGGTGTTGTCGAATTCGCCGATCGATTTGAGGAAGTCGAGCAGTCTGCCGATATGGTGATCGGTGTGGGTGAGGAAGCCGGCGAAGACCTCCATGAAGCGGGCGTAGAGCTTCTTCTCATCGGCCGAGCACTCGTTCCAGGGCTTCACGTCCGGATCGTGACGGGAGAGCTCGGTATCGGGAGGCACGATGCCCAGCTCCTTCTGCCGCTGGAAAGTTTTTTCCCGGTAAGCCTCCCAGCCGTCGTCGAAAGCCCCCCGGTATTTGTCGGACCACTCCTTCGGCACGTGAAACGGGGCGTGCATCGCTCCGGTGCAGAAGTACAGGAAGAAAGGCTTGTTCGGGGCGACCTGCTTGGCGTCGGCGATGAAGCTCACGGCCTTGTCCACCAGGTCCTCGGTGAGGTGGTAGCCCTCCTCGGGCGAGCGTGGCTGCTCGACCTGGTGATTGTCCGCCACCAGATCCGGGTAGTACTGGTGTGTCTCGCCTCCCAGGAATCCGTAGAAGCGTTCGAACCCGCGGCCGAGCGGCCAGCGATCGTAGGGTCCTGCCGCCGAGATCTGGTCGGCCGGGGTGAGGTGCCATTTGCCGAGGGCGTAGGTGTTGTAGCCGTTCTGGAGCAGCATCTCGGACAGGAAGCCGTTCTCGAAGGGGATGTTGGCGTTCGCTCCAGGGTAACCCGTCGAGCCCTCGGTGATGCAGGCCATGGCGTTGGAGTGGTGATTGCGGCCGGTGATGATGCAGGAGCGGGTGGGCGAACAGAGCGCCGTCGTGTGCATGTTGGCGTAGCGCAGGCCGCCCGCGGCCAGGGAGTCGATGTGGGGCGTAGCGATGGGGCTGCCGTAGCAGCCGAGTTGCCCGAAGCCGATATCGTCGAACACGATGAACAGGACGTTCGGCGCCCCATCCCTGGCCCGTCGCGGTTCGGGCCAAGCCGGCTGCGAGACGTCGAAGGTGCGGCCGATAACGCCGTTGAATGCTTTCCCGGGCTTATACTCCTTGAGGGCCATTGTTTCCTCCTCCCTGCGTTCGGGTTGTCTGTTGGATCGCCTTATCTGGGCCGGAGAACATGCGCCCAGGCGAAAAGTCCCATTTACCCCGGCCATCACCCAGCGCCATAAGCCGGTGTGCTCATCTTTGTCGTTCTCGAACAGTTCGACGGAAACGTTAATTAAAGTTTTTGAAAATTATATTTATAGGGATGTTTAGCATTGGAATTGATCCTGTCAAGGCAGGCTTTGAATGGCAATGTTCGACCGGTTTCATGAGCAGAGCGCGCGATCTGATCAAAAAGGATTAGTTATAGAGATTTTTGCTGCAATGCAATGTTTGATACTGAGGAGTGCTGTTCTTAAAATTGACATGGTGATAAAACCTGTTAATTGTCTCCTTGTTCATCCGAGGACAAAAAGGCGTATTTGATGATGTATACGGGTTTCTTTACGATCGTTCAGGAAAGGAGATGTTCGAAACGAAATGACCGAAAGAATGCAGGATCCTTCCCCCAAAAACCATCGATCATCTCTATCGAACAGGCTCCATTCCTTCTTTGGGTCAGAAGTGGAGCCGAAGAACCTGGACAGCAACATGCTGTCGGTGGATCGCACCAGGCTGTCCCACGAGCGCACCATGATGGCCTGGATCCGGACAGGGCTGTCGCTGATCTCCTTCGGTTTTACCATCTACAAGTTTTTCCAGATCATGGGCGTCGGGAGCCCGGGGCAGGATCGGATCGGGGCGAGGGTCTTCGGGGGACTGATGATCGTCATCGGGATTGTGGCGGTCCTTCTCGCCTCGCTGCAGCACCGGCACGAAATGCAGAGCCTGCGGGCGGCGGGGATTCCGGTGCCTCCTTCAATGGCCACCATCATCGGCGGACTGGTCTCGATTCTGGGGATCCTCGGCCTTCTGGCGGTCATTTTCAGGGTATGAGTGTCATAGTCAGGCTTGTGTCGATCGAAAAATTTTGCTTTTTGTGGCCGACTTGCCTCTTTGTCCATGCCTGATATTTTTGAGAAAAAACTTCCCTTTTCGATGAGGTGCCCGATGAAAAAATCGGCTTTTAAACACATTCTGCCGACACTCCTGGTCGCCGTTTTGCTTGGTGCCTGTTCCCCGCCTCAAGAAGACTTTCGCTACTCCGAATTTCTCGGCGATTATTCCGGGTTCAAAGCAGTGAAAAAAGCCAGAGGCGCGGAAGGGTATGCCAAACCCGATCTTGATCTTTCGGGTTACGACCGGATCATGGTGGATCCGATAATTCTCATGGTGGGGGATGATGAGCGTTTGGCCAAAGCCGACCTTCGATACCTCGCTGAATCCTTTCATGAGGCATTGGTTTCCGAATTAGGTCAGTCCTTCGTGATTGCTGACCAGCCGGGGCAAGGTGTGCTGCGTCTGCGCACGGCGCTAACCGAAGCGATTCCAAAGGACACAGTGGGCATGGTTTCCGATCCCAGTCGCCATAGTGACAGGCCCAGGCTGGCCCCCAAGGGAGAACAACCGGACATTGAAGTCCCTGTAAGCGTTGCCTCCATGGAGATGGAGCTGCTCGATTCTTCCACGGGGGAGCGCCTTGCGGCCATAAAAGACCGCAAAGGGGGGCCTGCGTCGGAAACTTCTCCGCAAGACACCATGCAGGAGATCTTCGACTTCTGGGCCACCAGCACCAACGATATTCTGGTCTCTCTCAGAAATAGGGGAGCCAGGTGAGGACGGAACGCTGCTGTGCAAAGCTTCTTTCACATTAGGTGATTCGGAGAAAATCGGAGCTTTGTACACCCGTCAATCCTCGAAAAGGTGCCTGAGAAGCAGGTTGTGAACTTCGGTGGCCTGCAGGGAGTCGCTGTCGAGCAACCTGGGATCGCTGGTCATGAGCAGGGGTCCTCCAGAGGAGTTCTCGGGCATCCTCCCGTGCGAGCCTTTGACCAGGGAGGCATCGAGGGGAACGATATTCAGTGGGGAGCGGAAGCCGAGGGCTTTTTTCGCCTGGAAACAGGCGATTTTCAGCCCGGGGAAGGGGATGCGGGAATCGATGAACAGCTCGCAGGGGTCGTAACCCGGCTTAACGTGGATGTTGACCGTGCGGGCGTAATCCGGAGCTTTTGAATCGTCCAGCCACCAGTAGTAGCTGAACCATCTGTCAGCCTGGGCGAGGAGGACGATTTCCCCCGCCCTTTCATGGTCGAGCCCGATCTCCTTTTTTTCCTCTTTTCCCATCACCTCCACTCCGGGGATGGAGGAAAAGATCTCCTTCACCGCCATGACCTCTTTCGGTTGCCGCACGTAGATATGGGCCAGCTGATGATCGGCAACGGCGAAAGCCCGGCTTGTGCAAGGGTCCAGGTATTCCTTGCCGAGATCGGTCTTCAGCGACAGAAGCCCGGCTTTCCTGAGAATCCGGTTGGGGTGGACGACCCGATTTACCGATGTGATGCCGTATTCGGAGAGAACCAGGATCCGGCAACCCCGATTGCGAAAGAAGGCGAGCAGGGTGCCGCAGAGGGCGTCGATCTGCTGAAGATCTCCGGCCACGTTGCCGTCGGGGCCGACCCGCTGCAGGCCGTAATCGAGATGAGGGAGGTAGACCAGTTGCAGCGATGGTTGAAACTCCATCTCCATGGCCATGGCCGCCTTGCCGATCCACTCGCTGGAGGCGATGGAGGTCGCCGGCCCCCAGAAGCGGAACAGGGGGAAGCGTCCGAAGTCCCGATTGAAGCGGTCCCGCAGCTCGAGCGGCACGGTGTAGCAGTCAGGGATCTTGCGCCCGTCCGCACAGTAGAGGGGGCGCGGGGTCAGGGTCCAGTCGACGTCGCTGTTCATGGCATACCACCAGAAGGTGTTGCATACGGTGAAAGCGGATGACCGGCGTCGGGCCTTGTGCCAGATCTTTTCCCCCTGCACCAGCTTGTTGGACTGCCGCCAGAAGTGCACCTCCCCCTGTTCCCGGAAGTACCACCCGTTCCCCACGATGCCGTGTTCCGCAGGCATTTTTCCGGTCAGATAGCTGGCCTGGACCGAGCAGGTGACGGCGGGAGTCACAGGCCGGACGGGAACGCTTGATCGGAGCAGGGAATTGAGGTTCGGGGTGGCCGGGGTTCCGAGCAGGGAGGGGGTCAATCCGACCACGTTGAAAACGACGGTCCTATGCATGAAACCGCTCCTGCAGCCACTGAATTTCACGGATGACCGACTCGGCCGGGCTGTCTCCGCGACGGTCCTCGGGCAGTATCCTCCAGGTGTAGGTCTCCACTTCCAGCAGGCTGTCTTGAGAAATCGATGGCAGCAGTTCAAGCAGATCATCCTGGGTGGTTTCGAAGGGACCGACTGTCGCGCGGTGAATCGGCACGTGGAAATGGCAGCGCCATTCCTCTTCCGGTTCGGGTGTCTTTTGAGACAGGGCCTGCGGGATATCGGAGAAGCGGGTAACGCGACCCTGGTGGTCCCGCACGAAAACCTGATGCAGATAGCAGGGTTCGTCCAGCAGGGCGAGCTGAGCCGGGGATACCCCTTTCAAGCGGATTGCGGAGGTAATCTGGAGCTTGACTATGGAAATCTGCCGGCTCTCTAGTACGGCCAGGGCCTGCACAAGGTTTTCGAATGTCACCGCATGATGGCAGCAGTCGAAGCAGACACCCAGATAAGGCTGCAACAGGGAGGAGATCTCCAGGGAGTCGAAGAACCGGCAGACGTCGTCAGCCGTTTCCAGCAGGCAGCCGGGTTCCGGCTCGAGAGCCAGCAGAATTTTCTTTCCCGTCTTTTCATTGATCTTATCGAGGAAGGTCAAGACTGTCTCCAGGTTCTTCCGGATTTCGGGATCGGCTGCGTCGGCCAGGGTCCTGAAACCGAGGGGAACCGTGGAGATGGAGCCGGTCATGCCGGTCGGCAGCCACTCCCGCAGAAGTTCCGCCAGGCGCAGGGTGTAGGCGGCTCTGTCCCGACTGGTCCAGTCCGGAAGGTAAACGCTCTCCTTGATTCTGCTGCCGTGGAAGGCGCCGAAAGGAAACCCGTTGAGGGTTGGGATGGTGCAATCCTTCTCGTCCAGCCATTGACGGAAAAAGGCGCGGTCGCAGATCGTCATCTCCCAAGCGGCCCGCGCGGAAAGCCGCAGGCCGATCGGGAAGGAATCATCGGGGGAGACGGCGGCTTTGATGACCGGCACATACTGTCGCAGCGAGGAGAAGGTTTCCGCCCAGCTCTCGGCGGCATGGATATTGGTGCAGTAGGTGATGCGGGGCTTGGAAGGCATTGGTTGACCTTTCGATGGACAAGTCAAAAGCATTGACCACAGAGCACACAAAGGGCACAAGGGAAGTAAAAACCTCTTAAACCTTTTTTGAACGCAGATAACTGCGGATAACGACGGATAAAAGATTCTCGGGTTTCGGCCTTATCTGCGTAAATCCGCCTTGATCTGCGTTCGATCCGAAGGATTTTTCCCGGTTTCGCTGTTCTCTGTGGTCCTCTGTGTGCTTTGTGGTGAAAGGTTTTCAGGGTTTTCCGCAGGTCGATTGAGCCGCCAATCGCTATGCTATTCTTGGTAAAAACCAATTCGGTGAAGGGAGTCTGGCCTTGGATCAAACTGCTTTCAGCAATCGGCCGGTTGAGGGAATTCCCGGGCGATGCCAAGAATCCGTCGTTCAGAAATTTACCCTCAACGTCGAATACCCGGTCGTTTTCACCCGGGATATCTTCAAATCCTGCAACAGAACCCTGGCGCAAATTCTGCTCCGGGATGCAAAGCCGGGCAGGAGGCGTATCGCCGTCTATATCGACAAGGGAGTTGTCGATGCAGATCCTGCTGTCCTGCAGCGCATTCAGGATTATTTTCAGAAATGCGGCCAGGATCTCCAACTGACGGGACCCATTCAGATCGTTCCGGGAGGCGAGGCGATCAAGAACAGCCCCAGGATGATCGACAAGCTCTACCAGCAGTTTCTGGAGCTTTGCCTGGACCGGCATTCCTATGTTCTGACCATCGGTGGCGGCTCGGTCCTCGACCTGGTCGGTTTCGCCGCCGCGACCTTTCATCGCGGGATCCGGCATGTCCGGGTGCCGACCACGGTGCTGGCCCAGAACGATGCGGGCATCGGCGTGAAGACAGGAAGGAACTTCTGTGGGGTCAAAAACCTGGTCGGCTCCTTCCAACCGCCCTGGGGGGTGATCATCGACGGCTCTTTCCTGGACACGCTCCCCGACCGGGAGAAACGGGCAGGTCTTTCCGAAGCCGTCAAAGTCGCCCTTATCCGGGATCGCCGGTTTTACGAGTGGATCCAAAACAATGCCACCGTCCTCGCCCGCTTCGAAACCGGGGCGCTGCACCGCCTGATCCGCAACTGCGCCCTTTTGCATCTGCAGCATATCGTTGAGGGCGGCGATCCCTTCGAAAACGGCAATGCCCGGCCCCTCGACTTCGGCCATTGGTCGGCTCATAAACTGGAGGTGCTGAGCGGCCACGATTTGCGGCACGGCGAAGCGGTGGCCATCGGTATCGCCCTCGACGCCCGCTACTCGGTCCTCGCCGGACACCTGGCCGACCCTGACGACAGCCGAATCGCCGGCCTGCTCCGGCGCCTCGGTTTTTCCCTCTGGCATCCGGTCCTCGAACAGCGGGATGGGCGGGGTCGGCTTCTGCTGCTGCAGGGGCTGCGGGAATTCCGGGAGCACCTGGGCGGAGAGCTGAGCATCACCCTGCTCAAGGAGATCGGATGGGGCGTCGAAAAAGGACATATCGACACGCGAATAATGAGTGAAGCGGTGGCCTGGCTTCATTCACGTCACATAGAGCATACGGGACAGCCCGACCGCAGGCAGGAGAAGAAGCAGCACCGAGATACTGTACGGCCATCCCTGAATACCCGCGACATAAAACGCATCGAGGATGGGAATTCCCAGGATGAGCATTTTGACCGCGGCCTTCAACTGCGGGGGCCGGGGCCGGATCAGGGCCCGGAACAGCGCCGGCCCGGTCAACAATCCGAGAAGGAACAGGAAATAGAGAGCATCGAGCTTGAGCAAGCCCTGCGCCGCCAGCGCGAGGAGCGCCAGATAGAGCAGGACGATTCCCAAGGGGGTTGCGCGAAACAACCTCCCGGGATCGCCCCCGGCCTCATAGCGGCTGATCCGGGTCAGGAGGAAGACATAGCAGAAGCTCAACAGTGGCAGGAACAGCTCCCATCCCAAGGCCGGAAAGAGAAGCGACATGCCGAGGATTAGATTGACCGCCCGGCAGGCTCCCATGGCGGCCGGGCCGAGGATCTCCTGCTCCTTGTAAAACAGATTATAAGCGATAATAAGACCGCCAAGCGCCAGGCCGACCAGCAAGGCCGGCCAGCCGGACCAAAGGGCGGCGGCCAGCCCGAAACCGAAGAGAGCCACACAGAGGAGACCCGCCTGCCCGACACCAATCCTGCCCGAGGGGATCGGGCGTGACGGGCGTTCATGGCCGTCCTTGTCTCTGTCCACGACATCATTCAGAACGCACCCGGCCGCATAGAGGCAGGAGGTGGAGAGCAATAGCGGACCGACGAGGCTCAGGCGAAAACCGCTGCCCGCGGCGATCAGGTAGCCGGCGAGAACATCGGCCATGGCGGTAAACAGATTCGGCAGCCGCACCAGTTCCAGCCAGGCCTGAGCCGGCCACCTGCTCATGGCTCTCTTCCCTGCCGACAAACTGTGCTGCCTGACCTGACTCACGATCAATCGTCCCCCAGATCGAATCGGGGCGAATGCTTGAGAAAGTTGCAGGGGTTGCCGAAAACGACTTTACGAATTTCGCTGTCCGGAAACAGCCCACTGTTGCGCATCAGCATCGCCACCTTGGGTACCGCCAGGGGGTCGGAATAGCCCCAGTCCGCCGATCCGTTGACGATCATCCGGTCGGTCCCGAAGCGGGTGATCATGTTCACCGCCCGTTCCGCGCTGAGCTTGGTGACGTAATAGACCGTCATCCCCACCCAGCACCGGGTTTTGAGGGACAGCTCGATGGTTTCCTCCGTGTTGTGATCGATGACGATTCGCTCCTGGTCCACCCCCTCCTCTTCCAGAATCTCGATGATCCGCTCGATCCCTTTCCGCTTGTTCTGATGAGGGGAGTGGATGACGATCGGCATTCTGCGCTCGTTGCCGATGCGCAACTGCCGCCGAAAGACGGCCTCCTCCTGATCGGTGATCAGATCGAAGCCGATCTCCCCGATCCCGACCACGCTCTCCCTGTCGAGGTAGGCTTCCATGGCGTCCACCACCTGGTCGGCGATGGAATTGCGCGCCTCCTTCGGATTGAGGCCGAGCATGGCGTAATGCTTCACACCGTTCTTTTTCGCGCGCTCCGTTTCGAAGCTGATGATGTGCTCCCAATAGTCCTCGAAAGACGCCACGGAGGTCCGATCGGTGCCCGACCAGAAGGAGGGTTCGACGCAGGCGACGATCCCGGACACCGCCATGTTGTAGTAATCGTCGGTGGTACGCACGAAGGTATGGATATGCGGCTCGATGCACTTCATTCCCGGAATATTCCCTTCACCTTTTATAGTTTTCTGGAAATCTCTGACGTAAACTTTACTGCGCCGCTTCGACGAGTTTGAATACTTTCCCCGTATTCCCCGCCGGCCCCCTGCTGTCCGCTGTCAGAACATAGACCTCGCCATCCCGGTCCTGACCGAAACTCAGCAGAAACATGCCCAGATCGCCCTGCGGCCGATTGGTAATTTGAAGCTCTTCAAACGGCCACGATCCCTCTGTTTTCGGTTCAGCCACATACAGGCGGCCGGGGAGGTGCTTGTGCCCCCCTTGAGAGGCATGCTCCTCGCCCCTGCTCCAAACACCGAAGAGATACTTGCCACCGAAATTACCCTGCATCGCCTTGCCCCGGTACACGTATCCGCCAATGACCACGAGGCCCAGGCCTTGCTCCTTGAAATGACTGCTGTTCCTGAATTCGATAACCGGCATGATCAAGGGGTCGCCTTCCTTCGGATGGCCGATGCCGACAGTTTTCGGGCATTCCGGCAAGGGCTGCGTCGGTGACCCCGCGTTGAAACAGTGGTTTCCCTCATAGACATTCCAGCCGTAGTTGCCCCCCTTTTTCACCACCGATATCTCCTCGAACATGTTCTGCCCGGCGTCCCCAACGATCAGGTCGTTATGGCCCCCCATATCGAAGGAAAAGCGGTAGGGGTTCCGCAGGCCGTAGGCATAGATCTCTTCCAGAACTCCCGGCACACCCTTGAAGGGGTTGTCCTTGGGAATCGCATAGGGTTTTTCCTTGGTTTGACTGTTCACGTCGATGCGAAGGATGCTCCCAAACAGATTGTTCTCGATGTCCTGGCCGTTGCCGCCTGCATTCACCTCGTACCAGTCCTCGACATGACCCTGGACCAGATGTTTGTCCTGATCGTCCCGATGGCCGCCGTCGCCCAGCGAAAGATACAAATATCCATCCGGTCCGAAAGCGACCGTGCCCCCATTGTGGTTCATGTACGGATGATCTATCCGCAACAGCACTTTTTCGGACCCGGGATCAGCCACATTCGGATTTTGGGTGCTGACCCGGAATTCGGAGAGGTGATTGGTATGATCGAAATTGTCCATCGCCTCCTGACGCAAAGGAGCGGTGTAGAAAACGAAAAAACGGCCGTTCCGGTCGAAGTCCGGGTGAAATGCCAAACCGAGAAGACCTCGTTCGTCATACGCTTCGTCGAGCTTGACCAAACGGTCCTGAATATTCAGAAACGGCTCCCTGATACGGGTTCCGTCGGGTTTGACGATCCAGATCTGGCCGGTCTGGTCGAGGATGAACAGGCGGCCCGTATCGTCAGGCGGTTCGGTCAGCATCAAGGGGTGCGTCAGCCCGTCGGCAACCGACACGAGAGACACCGAAAGTTTCGAAATTTGATCTTGGCTCAAAGCGGGGAGGGTATGGCCGAGCATGATCAGGACAAGCGCTAGCAATCTGCCTCTTGCTCTCATGTCGGTACCTCCGGTCATTATTGCCTGTTTGAGAGTTTGCCTGCATCGAATTTATGAGGGTTTATTTATGCTAGCGGGCGTAGCAGGCCTGTCAACGTTACCCGGCGGGATTTTTTTCTAATAAAACAAAGTGTTAGAACAAAATTTCTTTCGGCTTCTGCTTGACAAAGCCTGGAGGAAAGATAGGAGGAGAGATAGAGCAGAATAAGCACCTTCTAAAAAACGACCGGAGGTTTGCCATGAAGTTGACTGGACGGGCGATATCGGGAGGCCGTTTCCGGCGGCTCAGTTTTCCGCTGATCTTCCTTCTTCTGGCGGGTTGCTACATGATCTCCGGGAATCAGGGCGGCGGTGCGGCGGAATTTTCGCCGCCCAGAAAGGTCGATACGTCCGACGTGCTGCTTCCGGAGGGATACGAAATTGAGGTCGTCGCCAGGGGATTGACCTTTCCCGCGGGGATCGCTTTTGACGGCGAGGGCGTTCCCTACGTCATCGAGGCGGGTTACTCCTATGGCGAAGTGTTTCGGCCGGCCCGGCTTCTTCGGCTGAAACCCGACGGATCCTTTGACGTCATCGCGCAGGACGAGGGGAATGTCCCCTGGACGGGCCTGTCCTGGCACGAAGGAGCCTTTTATGTCGCCGCCAACGGACAGAAAAATCCGGACGGGGGAAAAATCCTGCGCATCGAAAATGACGGCCGCATCTCTGTGGTGGTCGACGGGCTCCCCGGACACGGCGACCATCAGACCAACGGACCGAACATCGGACCTGACGGCTACCTTTACTTCCTGCAGGGAACGGCCACCAACTCGGGAGTGGTCGGACTGGACAATTGGGAGATGGGGTGGCTCCGGCGTTTTCCGGATTATCACGACAAGGCGTGTCAGGATATCGTGCTGAGGGGGGAAAATTTCGTCACGAAAAAACCGCAAGGCATGAAAGGGGAAATGCTCGATAAAGACACCGAGGAGTTGGTGACGGGAGCCTTTGTGCCCTACGGCACGCCGACGACGGAGGGCCAGGTGATTCCGGGCGAATTCCCCTGCAGCGGTGCCATCATGAGGGTCCGCCCCGAAGGGGGAAAGCCTAACCTGGTCGCCTGGGGCTTCCGCAACCCCTTCTGGTTGGCCTTCTCCCCGGACGGACGGCTCTTCGCTACCGAAAACGGCTATGATGTTCGCGGAAGCCGGCCTGTGTTCGGCAGCGGCGACTTTCTGTGGGAGGTCCGGCCGGGCCTCTGGTACGGCTGGCCCGATTTTCAGGGAGGGCGACCCCTCGAGGACTGGAATCGCCTCTCCCCCTTTTCAAAAGATCCCCTCCGTCCCCTGCTGGCGGAATATCCCAATACTCCTCCTTCCCCGACGGCGGTCTTTGCCGTTCACTCTTCGGCCAACGGCTTCGATTTTTCCCGCAATTCCGATTTCGGAAGGAAAGGTAAAGCCTTTGTGGCCCAGTTCGGAGATATAACCCCTATGTCCGGCAAACTTCTCGCGCCTACCGGATTCCGGGTGGTCGAAGTGGATGTGGAAACCGGTGTCGTTCACGATTTCGCCGTCAATGCCGGTCCGGTGGGCGGCCCGGCCTCCTGGGGCGACACGGAAGGCCTCGAGCGGCCCGTCGCGGTCCGCTTTGATCCAGATGGAAGGGCGCTTTACCTGGTCGACTTCGGCGTCCTTACGGTGACCGACAAGGGCATGACTCCATTTCCAGAAACCGGCGTGATCTGGCGTATTCGCAGGAAGGAGGGGTGATATGTGCTGTTCGCGGTCTTTGATCCTGCTCCTGCTGTTCATGACCGGTTGCGGCAGCGCAAGACGCGGGGTTCCCCTGTACGGCCCAATGGAGATGAAGGATTCCGACGCGGTGCGGGGCGAACAGGTTTTCATGAGTCATTGCAATTCCTGTCATCCCCGGGGCGAGGCGGGGATCGGGTTTGCTCTGAACAATAAATGGCTGCCGGACTGGGCCATCCGCACCCAGGTGCGGGTCGGGGTTGGAGCGATGCCTGGATTTTCGGAAGAGATCATCAGCGACAGAGAACTGGAAGACATCATCGCTTACCTGGACTATATGCGCGATCGAAAGCCCTGATGCCGTCGAGCGGGTGGACCGGAATAGAGGGCTCTTTGATCATCATCGAAACGTCCACTCAAACTTGGGAACAGGAGCAATTTGATGGAAAGCCAAAAGCAGAAGATGGGCATGAGCTGGGGGCGCTTCGCGGCCATGATTGCCGTTTCGGTCTTCATCATGTTTTTCCTGATGTACCAGCTCGTCTACACTTTTGACCATGCATTGTTCAGCGTGAACCGGCTGATCGCCTCTTTTGTCATGGGTTGCGTCATGACAATCGTCATGCTGAGCTTCATGTGGTCCATGTATAAAGGAAAAGGTACAAAAGTCCTTGTTTTGGTTGTGGCCGCAGTGGCCGCCATCATCCTTCTCTGGATGAACAGGAGTCAAGTCGTGATCGGGGACGTCAGATTTATGAAAGCAATGATTCCCCACCATTCCATTGCCATTAACAATGCGCGGAAAGCGGACATCAGCGATCCGCGCGTCCGCGAATTGGCCGATGGCATCATCAAGTCACAGGTACTTGAAATAGAAGCGATGCAGCGGCTTCTTGAAGATATAGAGAGAAATGGAGAGCGAGGCACAGGAGACCTTCCCCCTCGTTCCACAGATGTGACGCAGGACATGGAAGCTGAAATCCAGAAAATGGTAAGGTAGTGTGTGTTTGACGTGACGTGCAGTGCAGGCAGAAACAGCCGGCAATCGTCTCACCCTTCATCAGTATGGCCGGGCATCTTTTTCTCTTCCCGCGGGACCTGCATCTGCAGGATGTCCTCCCGCAGAGTTCCGATCCTCTCCTCAATCCGCCGGATATCCTCAGGCTGGACGGACTTTTCCGCGTCCTGCCCGATAAAATAGCTGGCCAGCACCGCGGCGATATAACCCAGAACGCTGACTCCGTAGATCGATAGGATCAGGGCCAGGATCCGTCCTTCGGGAGTGACCGGCCAGTACTGGGAGCCGATGGTGGTCAGCAGCATTGCCGTCCACCAGAGCGCATCCCAGTAGGAGGTGAATCCGTCTCTAACCCCTTCGCCGGTTTCGAAGGCATACATCCCGGCTGCCCCCAAAAAGGCCGCAATGACAGTGATCATGGCCACGTAGGCAAAGCCCCGGCGCCGGATGGTGGCGCTCAGGGCCCGCATGGAGCGGCTGAAGGATGTCAACAGACGGGCCATCCTGATCCCGCGCACGACCGGTGCCATGCGGAGCAGGCGAAGGGCGGGGAAAATTCGCAGAATCCGGATGGCCGGGATGGCCAGGGACACCGCCACCAGCAGGTTGGCTTTCAGATAGGCCAATTTGTCCTTGGCCAGAAAGAGCTCCACAAGGAAATCCAGGATGAATATGCCCCAGATGACGTTGAAAACGCCGGTCATCACTGGATTCAGACCGTAAACCAGCTCCAGGATCAGCAGAGCCATCCAGAGGAAACCCAGGACGGCCATCACAGTCTCTATAATTCCTTTGCGCCTGATTTGCTTATCGTCGTCCTGCTTCATGCTGATCCTCAAGGGACGGGAGCGGGCTGTTGTGACGGCTTTCAAGAAGCGTACGAGTCAATTTGCGCTCCGCCGTTTCCGACCACCCCCAATTTCGAAAGTACAAAGAAGCAGGCGAAAAACAGGTAAAAGAGTGACGAGACGATGGCGACCGCGGTCATGGTCATCGTCGGGCGCAGGCCTTTCGGCATCAAGGCGTGGTTCATGTAAAGCGCCAGGAAACCGAGCAGCGGTATCTGAAACGCTTCGATGATTCCGGCAATCTGCAGCAGGATGACCGGACGTCCCACCCAGGCGAAGAGACCGAACGCTCCTCCGGCGACAAAAAGGATGAAAATCTTCCGTAATCCCTGAGCATTCAACCAGGCACTCTCCTTGAAGCCGAAGGATTTGAGCAGGATGTGGGTTCCGTTGCCCAGCAGGCGGGACCATCCGTCGGTGTTGGTGAGGGTGGTGTTGTAGAAACCGACCAGAACGCCGATGACCATGAACCAGAATCCCCATCGGCCCCAGGTATTGCCGAGCAGCTTGCCGAGCACCTCGGCGACCCGCCGCTCTTCCGGCACGACCCCCTCCGGCCGCAGCACCTCGGCTCCGAGGATCAGAAAAGCGGTCACGATCAGGGTTCCTCCGAGCACTCCAAGGGTATTGTCGATGGTCATCTCGTTGACCCAGCCCCGCAGGCGGGAGACATCCTCCTCGGTGTACTGCTCCTGTTTGCGAAGGATACCGGTCTTTTTAAACTGACCGGCCGCGCCGTAGCCTTTTGCCGGCAACCAGTAGGAGTACCAGAGCATGCCTGCCGCACCGGCCATGATGAAGCTCAGCCAGGGCACGATCTCCTGGTAGTCGACATCACTCGGCAGTCGGGGCAGGAGCCCTTCGACCAAATCGGCGGGGTCGGGGAAGACCCAAAGGGCGGCCGTGATCCCTACCATGGCCAGGATGATTGCCAGGACCGTGGCGACGTCCTCCAAAAGAGCATATTTGCCGAGCAGAAGGAACAGGGCGACGGAGCCGAGGATCACCCCCGACCAGAAAAGCAGGCTGCCCGGCAGAAACAGGATAACGGCAGTGGCCGCGGCAGAGGCCAGGCCGGCAATGGCGGCAACGGATACCACCAGTTGCGGGATGATGATCAGCCAGATTGCCCAGTTGCGGGGTCCGGGCAGGCTGGTAAAGCCGTCGATCAGGGATCCTCCAGAATTGACGGCGTATCTCCCAATCTCCCGGTTGATGACCCATTTGAAGGTCACGGCCAGGATCAGGGCCCAAAGGAAAAGGTAGCCGTAAAGGCTGCCGACCCGAGGCGGAAACAGAAGTTCACCGGCGCCGCCCGCCCCGGCCGCCAGCCAGACCACGCCCGGCCCCAACCAGAGAAACTTTTTTTTGAAGCCTCTGGGCGGCTTATGAATCTGGCTCCCCTTCCGCTTCGGTTTCTGCTGCGACATGACGCTCCTTTTCTCTACTGTCGGTTGGGTTTTGCCGTTAACAGCCACTCAGTCATTGCATCCGGCGCCCTCTGCTGCAGTTTTCTCCTTTAGCCCCGGCACGGATGACGGTAATACGGCCATTTGCTTCCAGAAAGGCTTTTCTAATCTCCTTGAGGTCCTCGACACCCTGCTCACGCAGTTGACTCCAGAGTTCTTCCTGAGAGATGAACTCCTTGCGGAGATTGGCGCCAATCAGTTTGCCATTTTCAACAAGGATCAGCGGCCCCGGATGTACCAGCCATTCGACTATGCGGAAATGGAATGCGAGGCGGTCGAGAATCCAGTTCCAGACCAGTATGACCATGACCAGCAGCATTCCGTCGACAACCGACTGATAATTGTCCGCCATTCCGTTCTGGGCCGCATCGGCGAGCAGTACCACCATCAGGATATCCGGCACCGATAGCATTCCGGCCTCGCGCCGCAGGATCAAGCGCAGCAGTATGAATATGCCGAGGTACATGATGCTGCCGCGTAGGACAATTTCCAGCAGCGGTGTATCGATAGAAAACATTCTGGGCAGGTCGGGTCCGATCAGCCATTCCATGGGGCACCTCGAACGCGGGGAAAAGTAAAAAAACCTTATCACTTCCGCCCGAATTTTCGGGTCGATCTTATATTAATTGCATTCGTGGTTACCGGCTGGATTCCCGATCCAAATCGCCTCGGTAATGATATTTTGGGAAACGGTCAATATAAAAAAATTTTATCTTACCGGCCGTCCTGCCCTTCGCCCTTTTACTTTCTATCGATAAACCGCTGAATTTCAGAATAAGAAAGATATAATCATTTTGTTCAAATGGAGGGTGCCAATGGAATATCATTCTTTTTCTGACGAAAACCGGGAGATAGCCGATCTGGTTCCGCAGGTTGTCTGGAGCGCCGATGCGAAAGGAAAGGTCACTTACTGCAATCGACAGCACCTGGAATTCGAGGGTATCTACCGGCTTCCCGACGGAACCTGGATATGGGAAGAGGCGCTGCATCCGGATGATCTGGATAAGACCGTCTCGATCTGGAAAAGGGCGGTTGAAACCGGGCAGACATATCATGTCGAGCACCGTCTGAGAAGAAAGGGCGGGATGTATCGCTGGTACCTGAGCCGGGCCCTGCCGATAAAAGAGCATGGCCAGGTTCTCGGATGGTTCGGGACGGCGACCGACATACACGACCTCAAGAACGCCGAACTGTTCAGGCGGGAGAGCGAGCGCCATCTGCGGGCATTTTTCGACAATGCGGCCGTGGGCATGGTGGAGATGGACCTCGATGGGCGATTTCTCCGGGTCAACGAGAAATTCTGCCAGATCAGCGGCTACACCGGCGAAGAGATCCTGCAGATGAACATGGTCGAACTCACCCACCCGGCGGATCGGGAGGCCGATCTGGAGGCTCTGCGGCGCTTCTGTGCTCAGGAGACATCCTTCTACGAAATCGAGAAGCGTTATCTGCGCAAGGATGGGAAGGTGGTCTGGATCCACGTATCGGCAGGCATGATTCGCCGAGAGGGGGAGGCGCCTCCGACACTGGCCGCCGTCGTCCGCGATATCACAGGTCAGAAACATGCCGAATCAGCCCAACAAGCAGCCGAACAGGAACTGGTACGAACGAAAAACCGTATGAAGACGGCTCTCGAAGCCGCAAAAATCGGCGCCTGGGAGATCGATCTGGTTCAGGGAACAGCGTGGCGAACAGCACTGCATGACCAGATATTTGGATATCCTTCGCTTCTACAGAATTGGAATTACGATATTTTTCTGAGCCACGTCATCCCTGAGGAAAGAGAAAAGGTCGACCGTCTGTTTCGCCAAGCCTGTTCTGAAAGCCTGCCCTGGACAGTCGAATGCCCCATTCGCAGAGCCGATGGCGAGATTCGCTGGATCTGGGTTCAGGGGCAGGTTCATCTGGACACGCAGGAAAAACCTGTCAGCATTTACGGTCTCGTGGCCGATGTCACCGAACGCAAAATGATGGAGAAAAACCTGAAGCAAGCGCAGGAAGTGGCCGAAGAGGCGAATCGGGCCAAAAGTGAATTTCTGGCGAACCTGAGTCATGAAATCCGCACGCCGATGACCGTTTTCCTGGCGGCTCTGGAGTTTCTCCGGCAACAGAATCAGAGCCCGGAGCAAAGCCATCTGTTGGAAATGGCCGAAAAATCCGCCCATCGCCTGCGAGCGCTGATCGAGGATATTCTGGATTTTTCCCGCATCGAGGCCCGGCGAATGGAAATCCGCGAACAGCCTTTTCCTCTGCGGGATTGTGTGCAATCGGCAGCCGAACTGTTCATGGAATCGGCTCGGCAAAAGCAACTCGGGCTTGCGGTCGACATTCCGCCCGGATTGCCGGAGTTGGTGATCGGAGATGCCGACCGCATCAGTCAGGTCCTGATCAACCTGATCAGCAATGCAATCAAATTCACCGAACGCGGAGAAGTCAAAGTGACGGTCGGTGCCGCAGAGGAGAGGTTGGTTTTTTCCGTGATCGATACCGGTTCCGGCATTCCCGAGGAAAAGCAGGCATTGCTGTTTGAGAGCTTTACCCAGGTGGAGGAGTCCAGAACCCGGCGGCATGGAGGTACCGGCCTCGGCCTGGCGATCAGCAAGGGGCTGGTGGAGTTGATGAATGGCCGAATCTGGGTGGAAAGCCGGCCCGGTGCAGGCAGCAGGTTCTCCTTTGCCCTGCCGTTGAAAACAGCCGGTGCTGCTGCAACAGTCCATGAGGCGCCTGAGCCGGTGCCCGCTAAACCGCACGCCAGGATTTTGCTGGTGGAGGATGAGCCGGCGGTACAGGAGATGATCAGGCTGATTCTGGAAAGGAGCAGCTACAAGGTTGACTCGGCAAAAACCGGAAGGGAAGCCATCGCCAGCTGGGAGCAAACCGATTTCGATCTGATCCTGATGGATATGCAGATGCCGGAAATGGACGGGTTGGAGGCGACCAGAACCATTCGAAGGATGGAAAAGGACTTGGGAAGGACGCACATCTGTATCGTTGCTCTGACAGCCCATGCCCGCCGGGAGGTTCAGGAGCAATGTATGGCAGCGGGGATGGACTCGTATCTCACCAAGCCGATCAGCAACAAGGCCCTTCTACACGCTATTGAAGACTGCCTTTCACGTTGAGGGCATGCAGAAAACCCCCGGTATCCACAACCGGGGGCCTTTGCTTGATCCCTTTCTGTTCCCTGTCTTACTCGACAATAACTTCATTCTCTTCAACCGCGCCGTTTCCTTCAATCGCGCCGTCCTCTTCCACAACGCCTTCTTCAAACATACCCTCTTCTTCCCAATAAGGGCTGACGCCGTAATATTCATCAACTTCAGTCAGCTGCTCGTCGGTCAGGGCGGTTTCGATATCCCCTTCAACCTGCTTGAGTTGATCCTGCTCTGTGGTCAGGATATAGACCATCTCGCGCAATGCAGGCGTTCCCTCGCCCACTTCATCGACGGGCACTTCAGCTCGCATGGCACTGAAGGGGACAATGTACTGCTCTTCGGCAACCCCCATGACTCCGCTGCCCGCAACAAGGACATATCCGACCTGGCCGGTTTTGAAATCAACAAGGACGTTTTCAATCTCCCCTATGGTCTCGTCATTCTGATTCCTGAGTTCAGTCCCGATCAGATGATCGGTCAGAATCAGGCTGCTCTTCTGCTGTTGAAACTGCCCCTGGTACTGTTCCTGACCGGTCTGCTGCGGGGCCGCCTGACCCTGTGCGCCGGATTCCTGATCTGCCGCAAAGACGGCAGGAACCATGAAGAGGCTTGATAAGAATAAAAATGCTGTTGCGATAACCGTTTTTTTCATGGATACACTCCTTGTTCTTCTTGGGTATCCTCCTGCCGAACATTCAATTGTCAATACGAAGATTCCTCTCGAAAGAAGTCCTTATTACTTCCCACCTTATCGAGCTTTCAGCATTTGTCAACGCTGTGGGGACGCTGGTTAATGAGTCTTTTTTCTAATGAAATCAATTGCTTATCTTCATTTAAAGGCTATCGTAGCGGGATGACTGGTATCATGGAGAAAAGGCGAAAGGAAAGCTGAGGTGAAAGATTGGCAAGGTTCGGTGAAAAAATTTTTAACCACTGCTTCCAACCTCGCGCATAGACGCCTGTTGAAAAATTCTTCTTATACGATAAGGGTTTAATAGGCGAATGCAAAGAAAGGAGAAAAACATGAAAAGAATTTTGGGCTTTCTGCTGTTGCTGTTTTCCATTTTTTCCCTGTCGGCCTGCAACACTCTCCAGGGAGCAGGTGAGGATATCGAACAGGCGGGGGAAGAACTGGATGAGGAGCTTTAACGACAAAAGCCCCCGAATCCCTCGGGGGCTAAAACAGGTCAGAGCAGCCTGCTGATCCTCTTTTGGAACGGAGTTTCTGTTTACACTCATTCCTCTTTTCCTTGTCCGTTTTCACCCCAGTTTTCGAATCCCGGCAGGATTGCCTCAAAAAATCCGTTTCGGATCAACTCGAGCACTATCTGCCATGTGCTGGCCTCGGGGCTCTCAACGGTGCCCGATAGATCGAAACGGGTGGCTGCCCTCTCCTGGGGGTTCTCCAAAATTTGGGCCAGAGCCTCGGTAAGTCCTTCCTTGATTTTGTCGATCAGCCCTTCTTCCTGCTCCTGCCGAGGATCATAAACGTCGACATCCCTGAAGAGTGGTTTGGCGTAGCCGTCGATCTGGCGGCCTCTGACCTCGATTTCGGAATAGTATGAAAAGATTCCTCCAACGACATCCATTCCCGTGTGTGCCCGCAGCAGGTCGTTCATGTCCGTCATCCGGGTGCCTGTGATCGCCACCAGCATGTCGAGGTCGGCGCCTTCCTTTATCGGCCGGAAAACGGCTCGCACGAAGGTGTCGCCGCTGTGCATGAACTGCCCCTCCAGGCGGACCTCCGCCTCGCCGGCGCGGAAGCGATTGGAGAGGTTTTTCACCTGCAGGTCGATGGCGTCCAGGGAAACCCGATAGGAAGGAGTCTGTGCTTTGTTGACGAAACCCAAGGCGCCCCGGGTCAGGCGCATGTTGTTCACCTTTAACCGCCATTCGCTCTCTTTGGCCTCCCCCAGGCCTTTCTTGGCTTTCTGCGCCCGCTGTTTCTCTTCCTCAGCGGTGGTCGCAGCATGCACGTAATCGACCTTGAGGCCGTCGATGGTTAGGTTGTCGAGGATAGCCTCCCTGACCCGGGGCGAATATTCAACCCGTCCGTCTCCGGCCAGGATTCCCCCCGTCAAATGAACGTTGGCCCGGGTGGTTACGGGGAGCAATTGCCCAAGAGGGATCTCCTTCACTTGGAGTCGGGCTTTCATTGTTGGATGCGGCTCGGCCAGGAAATTGGCGTTTCCCTCTATCAGACCGTGACCCTTCCCGAAAATATCAGCTTCCACGCGGAAAGGGGAGGGATAGGTTTCCTCGGGAGAATGGATGTTGCGGATGTTTCCGGCGGTCAGGTTGATCCGGTTCAATTCCAATGGTCGGTCAGGGTCCTGGTCGATGTAGGTCAGGCTGCCGTTGACGATCTCCACTCGGTTGATTTTCAGAGGATAGACGTTCTTGACGGCCTCCTGCCAGCCCCGCTCCTGAACCGGGGTCTCATCCTCGGCTTCGGCCCGCAATTGCCGCAGGTTGATGTGAAGTTGCGGTTTTTCCACAATCACGTCGGATACGAGATGGCCGGAAAGCAGTTCCCTCCAGTGCACGCTGGTCACGATGCGGGGGAAGACTGCGAGGGGCGGTTCGGGGTGGGCCTCCTGACGCAGCACCAGGTCATTGACCACGATAGCGGCACCGAAGGGGAAAATATCGATATCTCCGATCCGGATTTCGTACCCGTCCACAGCTTCGTTTATTTTTCGTTCCCCGTATCGCACCAAGTGGTCGTCGATAAGATTGGGGACCAGAATGACGATCAGGACTAAAGCGGCGAGAATGCCAAGGCTCCACAAGAGGACCGAGGAAATCCGGCCGCTGCTGAATCCCGGCTTTTTCATAGGAAGACCTGTCCTCGATATCTCTCAACCCGGAATCAGATCCCTGAAACGGCAGCCTGAGCCATTGGCCAAAAGAACCTCCAACTGTTTCGGTCGGGGGGTTGGTCAAACCGCTTGAAAACCACTCTAGCACTCGCTTCCGAGGTGTCAAGGCGGATCGATAAAGGGCTCAGGCAAGACCGAAGAGTTGTATTTTGAGAATTTATAATTACAGTCAAAGAACGGGCCGTTGGGAGGAATTTTGGACATTCCTGTATACTTGAGTAAACTTCCGGTAACGGCTTTACGGAGGATATTTCATGAAAAAACTGACAGCCGAAGAACTGCTGGCAGCACAGGGAACCCATAGGATAAGGCTGGTCGATGTGCGCTCCGTCGATGCCTACAACGGCTGGAGGTTCAATGGCGAGGCGCGGGGCGGTCATATCCGTGGAGCCCGCAGTCTGCCCGTCAAATGGCTGGACTATATCGATTGGCCTGAAATTATCCGGACCAAGAACATTCTGCCCGAACATGCAATCGTGGTTTACAGCGACAATCGGGAGCAGATGGAAAAGGTGGCCGGACAGTTTTCTCGAATCGGTTACCCCGACGTGGCCCTTTACCCCGGCCTGCTGGACGAATGGATGCCCGACCGGGACCTGCCGATGGAGTGCCTTCCAAACTATCGACATCTGGTTCCGGCCTCCTGGCTGGACGGTCTGCTGAAAACCGGCCGGGCCCCGGAGTATGACAATGACCGGTTCGTCCTCTGCCACGCCCATTATCAGAATCGCGCGGCTTACGAAAAAGGGCATATTCCGGGGGCGGTGGACCTGGATACCAATACGCTGGAATCACCGGACAACTGGAACCGGCGCAGCCCCGAAGAGCTGAAGCTGGCCCTGGAGGGCCTGGGTATCGCCCACGACACCACGGTGATCCTCTATGGACGTTTTTCGTTCCCCGACAACAACGATCCTTTTCCGGGCAGCGCCGCCGGGCACCTGGGTGCGATCCGCTGTGCGCTGATCATGATGTATGCCGGGGTCAAGGACGTGCGGGTTCTGAACGGAGGGCTGCAGTCGTGGATCGATGCCGGACTGCCGCTGAGTACCGAGGACACCCCCAGAAGGCCGGTGAGCGATTTCGGCGCGCCGATCCCTGGCCGAACCGAATTTATCGTGGATACGCCGCAGGCCAAAGAGATTCTGCAGACGCCCGGACAGAACCTGGTCAGCGTGCGGAGTTGGGACGAATTCATCGGCAAGGTCAGCGGCTACAACTATATCCAAAAGAAAGGCCGCATCCCGGGGGCGGTTTTTGGCAATTGCGGCAGCGACGCCTACCACATGGAAAATTACCGCAATCTCGACCATACCACCCGGGAGTATCATGAAATTGTCGATCTGTGGGCGGAGGTGGGAGTCACCCGGGAAACGTACAATGCATATTACTGCGGCACGGGCTGGCGGGGGAGCGAGGCCTTTTTCAACGCCTGGCTGATGGGTTGGCCGCGCATCAGCGTTTATGACGGAGGATGGTTCGAGTGGAGCGCCGACGAAAATAATCCTGTTGCCACGGGGGTTCCGTGATGGATTTTCACCTGGTCGCTGAAAAATTCACCCTGCGCAACTATCTTGCCGATATTCCCAGGGCGGAGCTGGTCGACACCGTTCTGGCCGGGCTGAAGGCCCCGCAGAAACGGATCAGCAGCCTGTTCCTCTATGATGCCGTGGGTTCCAAGCTGTTCGAAGAGATTACCCGTCTTCCTGAGTATTATCCGACGCGAACTGAAAAAAAACTCCTCCGCCGGTTTGCCCCTATTCTGGCGGCGGAATCCAAAGCCTGCAACATTGTCGAGATTGGCAGCGGTGACTGTTCCAAGATCTCGATTCTGCTGGGGGAAATCCCTTCGCACCGCTGGCATGCCGTCCGTTATACCCCGGTCGATGTCAGCCGCGAGGCGATCAGGGAGTCTGCCGAGGACCTCCAGGGGAAATTCCCCGGCATCCGGATTCACGGCATCGTGGCCGATTTCACCCGTCAACTGCATCATGTTCCCAACGGGCGAAATCGCCTTTTCTGTTTTCTGGGGGGCACCCTCGGCAATCTGTCCTGGGAACAGAATCGGCAGTTTTTCGAAGATCTCGGCCGGGTGATGCAGGCCGAAGACGCGCTGCTGCTGGGGGTCGATATGGTCAAACCGGTGGACATTCTGGAAAAAGCCTATAATGACAGCCAGGGAGTGACGGCCGCCTTCAATCGCAATATTCTCAACGTGATCAACCGGCTGGTGGGAACGGACTTCGAGCCTTCCAGTTTTGAGCATCTTGCCTTTTTCAACCAGACGCAAAGCCGCATCGAGATGCACCTGAAGGCGACCCGGGAGATGCGGATATCCTGTCCCGATCTGCAAGAGGGGATTGTGATCCAGGAGGAGGAAACAATCCATACCGAGAATTCTCACAAATACAGCCCGCAGGATATCGAGGAATTCGCCTCCATCGGCGGGCTGCAGGTCAAGGACTGCCTGACGGATGAAAACCGCTGGTTCTCCCTGATTCACTTCTGCAAAAAGTAGAGACATGCTGGATCTGCCAAAGATAAGAGAATGCTTCCCGATTCTGACCAGGAATATCTGCGGGAAACCTCTGGTTTACCTGGACAACGCCGCCACCACCCAGAAACCCCGGCAGGTGCTGGACAAACTTTTGGAATTCTATCTTTCCTGCAACAGCAATATTCATCGGGGAGTCCATACCCTGAGCGAGCAGGCCAGCGGAGTCTACGAGGATGCGCGGGAAAATGTCCGGCAGTTCATCCATGCCGCCGAACCGGCCGAAATCGTTTTCACCCGGGGAGCCACCGAGTCGATCAATCTGGTGGCGGCTTCCTTCGGCGAGGTGTTTGTTGGAAAAGAAGACGAGATCCTGGTGACCGAGATGGAGCACCATTCCAACCTGGTGCCCTGGCAGAATCTCTGCAAGCGCCGCGGGGCGGTTCTCAAAGCGGTCCCGTTCAATGATGACGGCACCCTGGCCCTCGACCAGCTGGAATCGATGCTTACTCCCCGAACCCGCCTGCTGGCCCTGACTTATGTCTCCAATGCCCTCGGACAGATCAATCCGGTCGGAGAGATCGTCGCGCAGGCTCATGCGAAACAGGTTCCGGTGCTGATCGACGGGGCCCAGGCGGTCCAGCACCTGCCGGTCGACGTGCAGGAGCTCGACTGCGACTTTTTCGTTTTTTCCGGTCACAAGATGTATGCCTCCACCGGGATCGGAGTTCTTTATGGCAAGCGCCGATGGCTGGAGCAACTGCCGCCCTGGCAGTATGGCGGCGGCATGATCGAAAGGGTCGATCTGGAAGAAACCACCTTTGGCGCCCTTCCCCAGAAATTCGAGGCGGGGACGCCGCACGTGGCGGGCGCCGTCAGCCTGGCAGCGGCCATCGACTTCATCCGGGAGATCGGTATCGGGGCGATTGCAGATCACGAAGCCGATCTGATG
The DNA here is from genome assembly GCA_041390365.1 of Syntrophotaleaceae bacterium. NCBI lineage: Bacteria > Pseudomonadati > Thermodesulfobacteriota > Desulfuromonadia > Desulfuromonadales > Syntrophotaleaceae > Syntrophotaleaceae bacterium. Next base: position 60,311 of record JAWKQB010000002.1, read on the forward strand.
AATTACGCTGTCCGGCAGTTGCAGGCGGTTGCGGACCTGACCCTGTACGGCAACGGGGGTCGCCGCTGCGGCGCCGTCTCCTTCAACCTCAAAGGGCTCCACCCGTACGACGTCGGCATGATTTTGGACAAAATGGGCATCGCGGTCAGGACCGGAGCCCATTGTGCCGAACCGGTGATGAGGCACTACGGCATCGGCGGGACTCTGAGGGCCAGTTTTGGTCTGTACAACACCCGCGAGGAGATCAACAGCCTGATCTTCGGTCTGGAGAAGGCGCGCAAGCTGCTTGGTTGATCGAAAGAGCAATAGTCCGATTTCGATCCCGATATCGATTTCGACTTTAAAGGAAGAACAGTGAGAACTGGGATGACGATCAACGAAGTGCAGGACAGGATCATCGTAGAAATGGCTGCATGCGGGGAATGGTTTGATAAGTACGAATATTTGATCGACCAGGGAAGAAAGCTGGATGCCCTCGAGGACCGATTCAGGACAGAAGAGAACCTGATCCCCGGTTGCCAGTCCCGGGTCTGGCTGCATGCCGAGGGCATCTATGGAAAAATCCGATTTTCGGCCGATAGCGACACCCTCATCACCAAAGGAATGATCGCCCTGCTGCTCCGGGTTCTGAACGACCGACCTGCCGAGGAGATCTGCTCAGCAGACCTCTATTTCATCCGGGAAACCGGTTTGAGTACCAATCTCTCGCCATCCCGGGCCAACGGTCTGGCATCCATCGTCCTGCAGATGAAACGTCAGGCCGAATCCGGTTCCTGATGGATTGAATCAGGCGGCGCTGTTTCCGTCAGGGCCCATTATTTCCAAAGGTCCGGATGCCAGCAACTTTTCCAGCTCTTCCGGTGGCAGCGGCCTGCTGAACAGGTAGCCCTGCATCTCCTCGCACTGAAGCCGCTGCAGCAGCTCAACCTGGCTCCGTGTTTCGACCCCTTCTGCAACAGTTCGCAAACCGAGACTTTTGGCCATGGCGAGGATCGTGCGGACAATGGCGGTATCATTTTCATCGGTCATCAGACCGCTGACAAAGCTTCGATCTATTTTAATTTCATCAATGGGAAAACGCTTCAGGTAGCTCAGTGAGGAATAGCCCGTACCGAAATCGTCGATGGAAATCAGCAATCCCAACCGTTTCAGCCGCTTCAGCTTGTCGATATGCACCTCCACGTCCTGCATCAGCACGGTCTCGGTCAATTCCAAACCGAGCCATTCGGCCCGCAAACCCGTTTCCAGAAGAACCCTCTCGACCTTTTCGAAAAAGTCTTTCTCCAGAAACTGTCTGGCAGAAACGTTGACCCAGACCCGCAGCGGGGTGAACCCTTTTTCCTGCCAGGCTTGGGCTGTCTGACAGGCCTTGTGCAAAACCCACCGGCCGACCTCGAGGATCCTTCCGGTTTCTTCAAGGATGGGAACGAAAAGGTTGGGTGAAACGGGGCCCGGGTCCGGGGTCCAGCGCAGCAGAGCCTCTACACCTGCGATTTGGCCTGTACCCGAATCCACCCGCGGCTGATAGTGAAGGAAAAATTCGTTATCCGCCACGGCTTTTTGCAGACACTTTTCCAATTGAAGACGTTGACTCAAACGTTCTTCCATTGCAGAAGCAAAAAAGCTGAAGCTGTTTTTTCCCGTTTCCTTACAGCTGTACATGGCCATATCGGCTTTTTTCAGCAGGTCTTCGGGGTTTTCTCCACCATCGGCGGGAAATACAGTTATGCCGAGGCTGAAGGTGACCATGAGCTGGTTGTTGCCGATGAGGAACGGTTTTTCAAAAGCCTGTTCAAGCTTTTGCAGCAGGTTGGAAATTCCTTTGGAATCGGCAAAATTTTCCAGCAGAATGACGAATTCATCTCCGTAAAGACGGCCGACCGTATCGCATTGTCTGACAATGGCCGCCAGCCGAAGGGCCACCTCGCGAATAAGCAGATTGCCGGCCTCATGACCCAGACTGTCGTTAACCGACTTGAACTTGTCGAGGTCAAGCAGCACCACCGCCAGATGGCTGCCGCTATTCGCTGTTGCCGCCATGGCCTGACTCAAACGCTCAAGAAGCAGAGCTCGGTTGGGAAGACCAGTGAGTTCGTCATGGCTTGCCTGATGGATCAGTTGATCCTCGAAAAGCTTGCGCTCGGTAATGTCCCGGATCACTGCCAGAACAAATTTTTCCCTTCCCAGGTTCCCCCAGGAGAGGGAGAGCTCGATGGGGAAGATGTAGCCGGAGCTGTGCAGGGCCTGCAATTCCAAGGTTTTACCCATCGCTTCGCCTGATCCGTTGCCGGCGAAAAATTGACCGATGTGTTCCTGATGGTTTTCGCGCAGACTCTCCGGCAGCAGAAGATCGACGGGTGCATTCAGCATCTCGGCCTGCCCGCGGCCGAAAATTTTCTCCGCTCCCGGATTGAACAGGGTGATGCGGCCGAGGGGATTGATGGCGACCATGGCGTCCTTGCTCGACTCCACCACGGTGCGGAACAGCATTTCACTTTTGCGCAACGCTTTTTCGGCCCGTTTGATCCTGGTCACGTCCCAGAAGACTTCGAGGACCTCAGCCGGATGGTGATCCTTATCCCAGCTTATGACATGAGAGGCGGTTTTGAAGAAATGCACTTCTCCATCCACTGCTTCGATTTCGAGTAGCTGTTCATGGGACTTGCCGTCTTTCAGGGCTGCCATCGTGGGGCAGTCGAAAGGCTGCTGCCGATTGATGGCCTTTTCAAAAAGGGAACAGCATTTCCGGGCAAGAATCTCCCGGCCAAAGGTTTTTTCGGCGGAATTGTTGGCCCAGATGACATCCAGGTTCTGGTTCACCACCCGGATCGGATCCCCGATGGAATGGAGGATGACCCGGAGTTTTTCCTCACTGGCCCTGAGGTCATTTTCGGCCCGGATGCGGGCTGTTGCATCGGAAATTCTTTCCGCTACCAGTTCCACCCGGCCGCTTTCATCAAAGACCGGAAAGGCCTGGATTTCGACGAACCCGATCTGCGGGTTTTCCTTGATCCGCGTGACCGGTTTTCCCGTCTCGAAGACTTGCCGGACATGGCAGGTTTCACAAGGGCCATCCTGTCCGGGATAAAAAACTTCGTAACATCGAGCCAGGTTTCGCCGCTTTTCCTGAGGAACGTAGTCATAAATCCGTCCCCAGTTCGAAAAATGGATCCTGTAATCTCTGTCTATGAGGTTGATGTGGTCGGGAATGTCCTTGATTAATTTTTGGATCAGGGCTTGCTGGCGAAGGGGGCGGGCCAGATTCGTTCTCAGTCTGCGCATGCCCCAGAGGATGCAGAAAGTCACGAGAAGCAACTGGAAAGAGCCGATGAGCAGAAGCAGGCTGGTCTGAATACCTGGATCGACGTTGGTTTTGGTCCAAATAGAGAGAAGAATCCCGCCGGGAATGGACATCAGGGAGAGAAAAGCCGGTAAAAATGCGCTAGCGTATGACGCTTTACCAGGTTCAGAGGAATTTTTATCGAAATCCACAGGCGTTATCCATGGCGGTCCTGTCAGGAAATTGCCGGTGACCTGAGCCGATCAACCGTTCATCAACAATAAAACTGTAATGAAATTCATGCAAATATAAAAGTTTGCAGCAGAAATAAAAAAGCGCTTTTACCGAGCACCATAAGCAAAATCCTTGCCCATTTTTCAACGCCAATACACAAAGACGCCAGGACAGGGGCTTCCCTGTTCGCTGGCGTCCTTGCGACTTGTGGTCAAAGAATTTTCCCACAGGGGCGGGCTGCTTGACCTATCCTCCTCTGACGGTGAAACGTTGGTTTCGATCCTGGCCGTCCCGGCCGCGCTCCTGCCCCTGACTGCTGTCACGGTTCCTCCCGGACAAGTCCCTGCCGCCTGCCTGCCCTTGCCGGCCCTCGCTTCCCACCTGCGGATGTCTCTCGGAGCGATTCTGCCATTGCCCGGTTTCCACGATCCTCGACCTCTCGCGAGCTTTTTCGACTTCTCTCATCGGATTGGGGTGATCGCCCCGCTGAACCTGGTGGTCCCGATTCAATTGCCGATGTTTTTCGGCCCTGATCACTCCGGCCGGGTCCTGGCCAGCTTTAAACTGTCTGTTCTGCTGCAGATCCCGAATCTCGCGTTCCCGGATCTGCCGTTCAGGGGCAGTCTGAAGTCGATGGGTCGTCTGCCTTTTCTGGTCGGAGTGGTTCAGTAATTGATCTTTGCTCTGTCTGGACGACCGGTCCCTTTCCTTGTCGAGCTGGCGGCCCCGGTTGAATTGAGCCTCCCGCTTTCTGTCTGTCTCCCGCTGAACCTGGATATTGCGGTTCCATCGCTGTTTTTCGGACTCGGTCCTTCTGTTCAGATCTTGCACTGCTTCCAGTCTCCGGTTCTGCCGGGGATCGCGGTGGTCCCGTTGCCGGTCCTGCACCTCGAATCTTGTTCGAGACCGCACGTTATCCGGCCGGTCCCGGCGATCCGGGGACGATCGGGACCTTTCAAACCGCTGATGTTCAAAATGATTCCGGTTCTCTCCGCGCCGATCACCAGGAGCAGGACGGTCTTTGGACAGGTCGGCGACGTTTCGACGGGCCGTCCAGTGCCTTGGCTGTTGACCGTATTTTTCAGCCGTCGGCCGGTGGCGATAGACCACACCATGCCTGTGTTTTGTTTCGTGCCGCCAGGGTCCGGATTTGCTGATCCAGTGATCATGTCGCACGTATCGGGGCCGGTGATGCACGTCGATATGGATATGGTGCCGGTGCCAGTCGAAGCGGGTCCAGGAGCCGAAGCTGAAGCTGAAATAGACACCTGGCCAGTAGGAGATGCCGAAGCCGATCCTCACTCCCGGAGGGCCCCAGGACCATGGCGGGTAGGCCGGATACCACCAGCTCCCGTAAATGGTCCAGGGATCGTAGTAGGGAACGTAGACGACCCGTGGAGAGGTCGGCTGGATGACGATGGTTTCCCGTTCGACAATGACCCGCTGGGCCGAGGTGGAGTAGAGGTTGCCCCGTTCATAGGCCGCGGCCCTGAGTTCCTGGACGGTATCCATCACCTCCTGTTCCTGGCCCAGAAAGGCATTGCCGAGATCGGTGGTTTCGGCGATTTGTTCGCTCATCGATGCGAGGACGGAGGGGAAGTGGCAAAGAGCCTTGACGCTGGGGTCCCAGTTCTCCTCGATAAGGGCGTCATCCAGGGCATCGCCCTGCAGGTGAGGGTTGGCCCTCAGCCACCGATCCGCCTCGATGACCTCGATGGGGTAGGTCGACGCCATCAGCACCTGGGAGAGCAGGGCATCGGGATAAAGGGCGATGGGGGCCAGCATCTGGGCGAGTTCCTCCCGGCTGTAGGCCATGTCCGTGTAATCCTCAGCCTGAGATCGCGAGGGCGATAAGGCAAAGCCGGTGGCGAACAGGGCGATGACCAGCAGACTCGCGGGCAGATGAGTGAGAAGGTAAGAGGTCATGACGCTCTCCTGATTGGGGGTACGGCAACGAAAAAGTCATTTGTTAAAATGAACCGCTTCGATTCGGTTGCTTTTCATCGAATCAGACGGATGATGGCGGGAACGGTTTACAGGCGGTCGGCAATTGGCAATGACTTGACAGAATTCCTGCGGTCGTTAGAATTCGAGTCGCGCGCGATGGGAAAATCCCAACCCGTTTGAAAAACATCTGGATGCCCGTCGGAGTCCCCCGGGCATGACAATCAAAAGGAGAGGCAGGATGGCGCTTCATCCCCTGGCAGGCAAACCGGCACCGAAATCGATTTTGGCCAATATCCCCAGGCTGATCAGCGATTATTATCTTCGACGGCCCGATCCGGACGATCCGCTCCAGCTGGTCTCTTTCGGCACCTCCGGCCATCGCGGCTGCGCCTCGAACCGCACCTTCAACGAAGACCACATCCTTGCCATCATCCAGGCCATCTGCGACTACCGCAAGGAGGCCGGGATCAGCGGCCCCCTCTTTCTGGGAATGGACACCCACGCCTTGTCCGAGCCGGCCCGCGCCACGGCGCTGGAGGTGCTGGCGGCGAACGGGGTGGATGTGCGCATCGACAAGGATTTCGGCTACACGCCGACACCGGTCATTTCCCACGCCATCCTGACCTGCAACAAAGATCGGCAGGAGTCGCCTGCCGACGGAATCGTCATCACCCCGTCCCACAACCCTCCGGACAACGGCGGCATCAAGTACAATCCCCCCAACGGCGGCCCGGCCGACACCGATGTCACCTCGAATATCGCCGATCGGGCCAACGAATATCTGCGCCGGGGACTGGCGGGTGTCAAGCGGGTGCCCTATGATCGGGCTATCACCGCTGCATGCGTGACCACTTACGACTTTGTCACACCCTACGTCGAGGATCTGGCCAACGTCATCGACATGGAGGCGATCCGGAAGGCCGGTCTGCGCATCGCTGCCGACGCCCTGGGAGGCTCCGGACTCGGCTACTGGAAACCGATCGCCGAAAGGTACCGCCTCGATATCACGGTGATGAACGGCCATCCCGATCCGACCTTCAGTTTCATGAGCGTCGACAAGGACGGCAAGATCCGCATGGACTGCTCCTCGGCCAGCGCCATGGCGGGCTTGATCAGTCTCAAGGACAGCTACGACATCGCCTTCGGCAACGATCCGGACTTCGACCGGCACGGCATCGTCACCCCCTCGGCCGGACTGATGAACCCCAATCACTACCTGGCCGTCGCCATCGACTACCTTTTCCGGCACCGCAAGGGTTGGCGCAAGGACGCGGCGGTGGGCAAGACCCTGGTCTCCTCCTCGATGATCGACCGGGTGGCGGCCGATCTGGGACGTCCCTTGCGGGAGGTCCCCGTGGGCTTCAAATGGTTCGTCGACGGCCTGGTGGACGGCTCCTACGGGTTCGGCGGAGAGGAAAGCGCCGGCGCCTCCTTTTTGCGTCATGACGGTACGGTATGGTCCACGGACAAGGACGGGATTATCCTCAGCCTGCTGGCGGCCGAGATCACCGCTGTGACAGGCCGCGATCCGTCCCGGCACTACCAGGAACTCACCCGCAAATTCGGGGCGCCCGTTTATGCCCGGATCGACGCCGAGGCAACCCCCGCTCAGAAGGAGGTCCTCGGACGGCTTTCGCCGGACCAGGTGACCGCGGAGACTCTGGGCGGTGAGCCGATCCTGGCCAAACTGACCAGAGCTCCGGGAAACAACGCCGGCATCGGCGGGCTCAAGGTCACCACCGAAAACGGCTGGTTCGCCGCCCGTCCCTCCGGCACCGAGGATATCTACAAGATCTATGCGGAGTCCTTCAAAGGGGAAGCCCATCTGAAGCAGATCCAGGAACAGGCCAAGACCATCGTCAGCGAGACGTTCAAGGCTGCGGGGGTTTGACGAAGCAAGTTCAAATTTGAGACCCCACGCCCCCTGTCCTGATGGATCAGGGGGCCTTTTTTTGCCTTCACTCCCGTTGAACGCTTTGAAATTCGGATCGATACAGCGACCCCTCTTTATAAATACTACTAAGGCAGTATCTATTAATTTTTTGGGCCTTTTACAATTTCTATACTGCCGAAGCAGTATTTTATTTGACGAGGGACTTCGTCTGCTATATATACGGTCAAAACAGTATTTTTGTGGAGGACGGGATGCCTAAAACCATCAAGCCGATTCCAGCGCCTGTGCAGAAAGGTGCTCTCGATGCCGAGACACTTGGGAAGTTCGTTCGGGCCCGGCGTACTCAATCAGGGCTCGGTATGCACGAAGCGGCGGCCTTTTGCGGAATCGCAGTCGATACCCTGACCAAGATCGAGACAGCCCGAGGCGACGTCAAACTCTCCAGCATCCTGACTGTCTGCCGCATGCTTGGCATCCATCTCATAGTCGAGCCCTGGGAGGAATAATGGAGGAGACTCTTTCCGTATTCCTGAATCGAGAACCACTCGGTTTGGCAACCCTTGAGGGCAAAACCGATCGCTACGGCCTGGAGTATGCTTCGTCATGGCTCGACGGGCAGGGGTATGCCGTATCCCCACACCTGAAGCCCGGGGAGTGCGAATCCGAGAAGGTGAAGCGTTTTCTTTCCAACCTCCTCCCGGAAGGGAAGTGGCTGGAAGAACTTTCGATCGACAATCAGATTTCGAAGAGCAATGTCTTTGCCCTGATTGCATTGATCGGTGCGGAGACGACCGGAGCGCTGACCTTCCAATATGACGGTTTGGACCGGGAGCCTCGGCCGACAGGGTTCCGCGAGGTCGGCACAGAGGAATTGACGGAGCGGATTGCGCAGCGCCAAAGGATTTCCATCGCTCAATGGGACGGCAAGCCACGCCTGTCGGTCACCGGCGTCCAGGACAAGTTGCCGATCATGATCAGGCCCGACGGCACAATGGGGTTCGGTGAAGGAGATCTGGCTTCGACGCATATTCTTAAGTTCGGCAGGCGACCGGATATGCACATGACGATCAACGAGTTCATCTGCATGAAGCTGGCGGACCTGGTCAAGTTGCCAGTCGCCAATGTCTCTCTGCAGCGTTTTGGGGAGCCGGTGCTGGTCGTCCAGCGTTTCGATCGTCGCTGGCTCGGGGATAAGGTGGACAGACTGCATCTGATCGATGGCTGCCAGATGCTCGATCTGCCGCCGACCTACAAATATGAGCGCCCTTTCGGCAAGGCAGGCGAAGGGGCTCGCATCAGGACCGGGGCTAGCTTGCCGAAGCTCTTTGCCGCAGCACGACTCTGCCGCATCCCGGCCTTGGCCATCAGGGATCTGCTGAACTGGACTCTGTTCCAGCTTCTTATAGGCAACAGCGATGCGCACGCAAAGAACCTTTCCTTCTTTGTCGGTAAGGCGGGGATCGACCTGGCGCCGAGCTACGATCTGTTGAACATCGACATCTACGGGGATGAGTTTGATCGGGATCTGGCCCTGGCGGTCGGGGATGAGTTTGTTGCGGAAAGGGTCATGCCTTACGACCTGGCGGAATTCTGCGATGCAAGCAAACTGCCGCCGCGACAGGTGGCGACCAATCTGAAAAATCTCTGTACGACGGCAATGGATCGCATGGGGAGTTTGCCATTGGGTGATATCCGGCCCGAAGAGGAAATGGAGTTTGCCCGGAAGCTGATGGAAAAGATCAAGGGGAATGCGAAGCGCCTTCTGGAAATGGCCGGAGAGCTTCCGCATGTCAGGCTTTAGCCTGATCTTTAAGGCAGAAAAGCAACCTGGCTGACCACAACTGCCATCTTCCAGTCGCCGGGCGCCCCCCCTTTGGATCACATCCCTATGTCATTACACTCTTCAGCAAATTTCGGATAGGGAAGATCGTTGTCATATTCAAGGTGTTGAACCAGAGAAGTGATTTGGGATTTATTTACATGGCCGCAATCATGCATCAGCCGAAGCAGATCGATCAGGCGAATCATTTTCACGCCGAACTCAGTTCCCAGCGTCAGCATGTCGTTATCATCCGTGACAACCGGGATGCCAAGTACGTATCCATAAGCAATAGCCTTGACATCTGCAGGTGAGGCGCCAAGCTCTGTTGCGATGTTGTGCTCCCAAATAAAACCAAAGGCTAGGTCAATTTCCTTCCTAGCCTCTTTTTCCATTTTAATTTTCCTGCGACGATTTTCCACGAACTCGCCTTCATCAACCCAATTAAACTTTCTTTGCAATCTGGGGTTGTTATCGAATTCGTCCTGAAAGTCGTCTATGACGTACAAAGTGTAATTTTTGTCGCCGAAAGAGACCGACAAGAGAGGGTGAAAATTCAACGCAAGACGAAAATAGACATTACTGTCTACGAGAATCTTCGCTTGAGGGGTTTTGGATAGAGAGGCTTTTGATCGGGACATTTACGATATTAGTTCCTTGTAAATGCCCTTCGCGTCAACAAAATCGACTTGAAGAAGATTTTGGATAAAGCCAGGGGATTTTTTGTGTTCCGAAAGGAACCTCTCAAGAGCTTCAAAAAATGGGCTTTTGAATAGGCCCTTGGTTAGATCGATATAACTCCTGGCCGTCAGCTTTTTTCTTTCGCCGAGGGTGTCGCTGACATTTAAGTAACCCTTGTTAAAGTTGGTTGTGGCCCCATAAAAGCCATTTCCAAGATCGATTTTTGGCAAGTCATGTTCAGCGGAAAAAGCCTTTATTGCCTCAAAGACGGTAATTGGCGATATATTGTACCGGTCTGCAAACTCTAAAACTTTTTTTATCTTGTTCCCAACATTCGGGATGGATCTTACTTCTTCGTAAGCTCCTTTGGCACATTTTTCCGGAAACAAAAGCGCTTGAGCGAAGGCGTCTGAAAAGTCTTCCGCCTCGTCACCTTCAAACTTCTGCGACAGCACATGTCCCAGTTCATGCGCCATCCAAAAATTGAAATCATGGAAGTTGCTGTCGAGATTTAAATATATCCAAGTGGTCCCAGACTTTGGGAGGTGGATATGGAGAGCGTTCCCATGGTTTTCCTTCCTGCCCCAGAGGGCGGGAATCAGCACTGCATCGAATTTCTTGAAATACTCTACAAGATTTTCGAACGCTATAGGTTCGGCGTCAGACACGCCGATTTCCTGCCTCACGTTTCTGGCAACCTCTTGAATGTAGCCATACTCAAGCTGTGCATTTTTCAAAGAGGGCGGATTCGTCAGAGAACTGAATGGCAGGTGGGGGGCCAAACCTTCCAGGAGATGTCCCATATCCCTGGCACGTTCAAAATGGTGATCCCTCGTCTTGCGGCCACCCTTTTTTCGGAAGGCGATAATCGGTTCATGCTGGGAAGATTTGATTACAAGGTCGGTAAAAGACAGGCTCAAGGTCATTCCCAACTTCAGGAGTTTGTCCGGGCGGGGGAATTTTGAACCCTTGAGCCATTCAGAGACGATAGTTCTGGAGACACCAAGGCTTTTGGCCAGGGTAGATTGATTAAAGCCCCTCTCGGCCATGGCCGATTCGAGTCTTTCGATATTCAACTGTTTTTCCATACCCGACCATATAGTCCATGTGTAAACTTTTGTCAACCTTATTTATTCTTTTCCACAGTGGTTAACGCTAGCCGTTCACCTTCTCTAGGACAACCTTTGACACGTCCACATTCGCCAGCAGCCTCATGATACTCGCATCGAAAGCCCGCTTGAATTCCGGGTCTTGCGCGTAGCGCTTGTACAGGTCGAGTTCTCTCTTGCGTTCCTGGCTGACTGCCTGACTGATCAGCTTTTCCAGGGCCAGTCGGCTGTTCTGCTCATCCTGGTTGTCGACGACCTGAGTCTGATAATTGGGGTTCTTGAAGACATGTCGGGCGATGTTGATGAACTTTACCCGCTGCTCTTCCGGCGTTGCTTCCCATCCAGCGAACCACCGCTCGTTGAAAGCCTTGATGATTTCATCAAGCGGGTCCTTCGGCTCGTCACCGCCATGAACCCCGCGCGCATTCGGGTTCTGGGGATCTATTTCGGAGGCGCTCTCGTCCAGGCCGATGCTCTCCTTCAATTTGACCCGCTCCAGGCCGTAGGTCGAAAGGTCCACACTCTCCAGTAGCTCATCGAGGGTGTCCTTGTCCTTATCCTTGATTTTTAGCTTGGGGATCAGGAACTTGAGGAACCAGTGGAGTTTTTCCCACTCGATATTGTTGAAGGGCATGATACAGGCGAGCTGCGCGTAGATCTTCACAAACTGCTTGGCCTTGATCTTGAAGTCGGCCTTGTCGTCTTCTTCCAGTGTCAACTCATGATCGAACCGGGCGGCACAGGTGTCGATGATCGGGCTGAGTTGCTCCGCCTCGGCATTGGAAAAATAGAGAGTGCAAAAGGCTTCCACTTCTTCCCATTCATAGACGCCAACGGCGTCGAGCTTCTCTTTGACGTCATGGAGGACATTCACATCCGTCGCTTTGGAGAGGGAAGTTGCCGTGTAGAAGGGATCGAAAGCATTCTTGATGTCGCTGGTGGGATTGAAAAAGTCGAGGATAAACACATCTTCGGTGCGTTTACCAAGGGAATGGCAGCAACGATTCAGCCGTGAGAGGGCCTGCACCGCCAGCACGAATTGCAGCTTCTTGTCCACGTACATGGTGGACAGCTTGGGCTGATCGAAGCCGGTCAGATACTTGTTGGCCACCACCAACAGCCGATATTCATCGGAATCGAATTTCTCCTCGATATCCTTGGTCGGAAAGCCGTTGATGGTTTCCTCAGTGTACTCGATGCCGTCGACTTTCTTCTTGCCGGAAAAAGCGATCATGGCCTTGAACGGTTGCCCCTTGAGGGCGTCGCGAACGGCAAAGTAGTAACGGATCGCCGTTGCGATGTTGCGGGTCACCACCATCCCCTTGGCCTGTCCTTTCAGCTTCTTCGGGCCCACCACCTGTTCCAGAAAATGGCTGACCATGATATCGGCTTTGACGGCGATGGTTTCTTTGTGTCCCTCCACGTAGGCCCGCAGCTTTTTTTGCGCCTTGGCTTTGTTGAACAGGGGATTTTCGCGGATCGATTTCTGGATTTCGTAGTAGCTCTTGTAGGTGGTGTAGTTGGCCACCACGTCCAGGATAAAACCTTCTTCGATAGCCTGCTTCATGGAGTAGAGGTGAAACGGCTCAAACTCGCCGTCCGCCGTTTTCTCCCCGAACCGCTCCAGGGTGGCGTTCTTGGGCGTGGCGGTGAAGGCGAAGTACGAGGCATTGTCCCGCATCTTGCGCTTCTTCATGATTTCCAGGATCGCGTCCTGCACCTCGTCCTCGTCGGCCCCCAGGGTCCGATTGAGGTTATCGGCCGCCGAGCCGCTCTGGGAGCTGTGGGCCTCGTCGATAATGACCGCAAACCGCTTGTCGGAGAGATCGGTGATGCCATCCACAATGAAAGGAAACTTCTGGATAGTGGTGATGATGATTTTCTTGCCGCTCTCCAGCGCCAGCTTCAGATCCTGGGAGTTGGTGGCGTGGGCGACGATGTTCTTCACCTCAGAGAACTGTTTAATGTTGTTCTTGAGCTGCTTGTCCAGCACCTTGCGGTCGGTGACCACCACCACCGAATCGAAAACCGGCTTGTCGCCGGCTTCGGGGTAAACTTCGATCAACTGATAGGCGGTCCAGGTGATGGAATTGGACTTGCCCGAGCCGGCGGAGTGCTGGATCAGGTATGTTTGCCCCACCCCCCGCTGCCGGACATCGGCCAAAAGGTTGCGCACGACCTCCAGTTGATGGTAACGGGGGAAATACAATGTCTTCTTTTTGAGGGGGTCGCTTTCCTTCACCCCCACCAGTTTGGCAAAGTGCTCGATGATGTTGGCCAGGCTCGGGCGGGTGAGAATCTCGTGCCAAAGGTAGTTGGTCTTGTGCCCACCGGGATTCGGCGGGTTCCCTTTGCCGTGGTTATAGCCCTTGTTGAAGGGAAGAAAGACCGTCTTTTTCCCTTCCAGCCGGGTAGTCATGTAGACGTCATCGGTATCGACGGCGAAGTGGACCAGGCACCGCCCGAAGCCCAACAGCGGCTCGTTGGGGTCGCGGTCTTCCCGATACTGCTTCATGGCGTGGTAGGTGGTCTGGCCGGTCCAGGCATTCTTCAGCTCGAAGGTGGCCACGGCAATGCCGTTGATGAAGATCACCATGTCGATGGACTTGAGGGGATCGGCCTGGGAGTAGTGGACCTGCCGCGTGACGGAAAAGAGATTCTGCTCGAAGCGTTTGGAGACGTCGGGATTGAGATTGTTGTAGGGCCGGCTGTAGAGGAGGGTGAGATGGGCGTCGTCGATGCGCAGCCCCCCTTTGAGGACTTTGAGAATACCCTCTTTCTCGATCTTGCGGCTCAGCCGCTCCAGCACCAGCCGGCGCCAGTTGCGGCGATCCTGGATCTTGGCCAACTCGTCGGCCTGGGTGGTTTCGAGAAAGGTCCAGAAGAAATGCCGATCAATGGCAAACTCGCGATCGAACGAACTCGACTCCCCCAGCCAGTAAAGATGGCCGCCGCGATCCTGCTCGTTGCCTTCGGCGACACTCAAACCTTCGATCTTCAACTGTTCGCGGCATGTCCCGGTCAGGGCTTTCTCGATGCAGGCTTCCAGTGCTTGTTCGTTGGTTTGGGTGACCATGGGCGCTATCCCTTATATTTTGATTTTTCCTGTGACGGCATCGGAGATTATCACTGAACGGAACTCTTTAATTCGCTCGATTTCTTGAGCAATAATCTCCACCGTCTTATCTGTACACGAGGCGATCCCTCTAATTTTCTGAACAATTTCTATTTGTTCGTTTATAGGCGGGACTATTGTGCTTAGAATCTTAAATTCTGCCCAATAAAGCCTTTTTCTGAAATCAGTGATTCCTTTCGAAAAGCGATCCATTTGGCCAATAAATGATGCCGTCCGGTACTGATATTCAAAATACTCACCATCAACTTGTCCACAAGGATTGGCAATTATATAGGCAGGGCTGACCTGGCCATCCACTTTGACAACACCAATAGCGCCCTGCCATGCCCGCATCATGTTGAATGCAATATCACCAGGATAGACGCGTCTATAAGAGGTCTTGTCTTCAATTCTTACTTTCGAGCGAATATTTTCACTTTCATCCTGTTCAGAATCAGACACACCGGTGTGAAGGGAAACCGACAATATGGGCAGTGACTCAGACCCTGGTTCTTTGCGCTCTCTAAAAAGTTCGCGATTCTTCTTAACCACCCAATGCACCGGCACCTCCCCAATCCACTCTACACCGCTATCGCGCATGGGCACATCGGGATTCAGCCCCTTGGTCACGGCCTGATTGATCAGAATGGCTTTCTGCTCCTTGAGCAGTTCGATCAGGCGCTGCTTCTTGGCAATGGCCTCGTCGATCTCGGCGGTCTTTTGGTCGAGGAAGTTGGCGATGCGGTCTTGTTCATCGCGAGGTGGGATTGGAAGACTCACTTTAACAAAATCATTGAATCTAAAATCAGTTGAACGCTCACGAATCCCTTTTGCCAAGGATTCGATATATCCTGCTTTTGACATGTAGCGCAGCAAGTACGCGTAATAATGATTGTTCGTATAGTATTCACCACGATTGATACACGCTGCATAAACAGGTGTAGCTTTCCCATCGGAATCAGAGACCCCGATGGCGCCAGCAAAGGCATCCATGGCGTGAATAACCAAGTCGCCCTTGCGGATACCTTGATATCCATGCTCTTGAAGGGCTGTAGTAAACCCCTCTGTACGCCTGTTGCTTCTAAGGGTCACAGTCCCATCTCGAAAAGCCGTAACGACGTCATCATCAAGCCTGACACTTCTCTCCATCTTTTTGAACAACCATTTGGCTCTTTCAACTCCCCAGTGAGTTGGGATGTCGCCGACCCAATCGATCCCGCTGATTTTGTAACGGGTATAACGCGGAAACGCCATCAC
The DNA here is from genome assembly GCA_041390365.1 of Syntrophotaleaceae bacterium. Lineage (NCBI taxonomy): Bacteria > Pseudomonadati > Thermodesulfobacteriota > Desulfuromonadia > Desulfuromonadales > Syntrophotaleaceae > Syntrophotaleaceae bacterium. Next base: position 75,647 of record JAWKQB010000002.1, read on the forward strand.
TGCCCACCTCCGAAACTCACCAACTTCTTGAGCAGTCCTTCAGTCTCCGCCTCCAGCGCCAGAATATCCCGCATCACCTCCTCCAGCGACCGGAGCGGTTTGTGCTGGTAGAAGTACTTGTTGAAGCTGATCTCATACCCGATCTTGGTCTGGTCAATGTTGATCCAGCCCTCGTCCACGTGGGGGCGCACCTCGCGCAGGAAATAGCCGTGGATGTCGTCCTTGAGGGGCACATTCTCAGTGTCGCGCAGGTCCGACTCGCTCTCGTACTCGACATACTCCCCCTTGGTCCCGGTCGGCCAGAAACCGTAATCGGCCAACTGTTCCTTCATACATCCGAGTTCGGCGAGCAGCTCATTCAGCTTCTTGCCGCTCAGCTTGTGCACCTTTTTGACCACCCGCTCAGCTTTCTCGTCGTACCAGCTCACCGCGTTGAAAAGCTGGTTGCGCTCGCCGGCGGTAAGCTTGACCTGGCTCGCCTTGAGGACGGCGTCAACCTTCCCGACAAACAGGTTGAAGTCCATGAACAGCTCCTGCCCAACCTCCGCCATCAGCGCTTCGGCCACCTCCAACAGGGCTTTCTGATAGGTCCAGGTCGCCGGATCGAAAAGCGCCTTGCTCTGCCTGGTCGAAAGGTTGATCTCCTCCTTCTCCAGATGCGCCTCGATGGCCTTGCGATGGTCCGCCAGCCGGCTGTAAACCTCGGCCCCCCACTTCTCATAGGCCCACTCCATCACCTCGCGCAGGGCCGGGACGAAACGGAGGGTGGCGATCCGCTCGGGGGTGAACTGGGCAGCCTTGCGGCTGGGACGCTCGATAGTGACCTTGTAGTAGCCGAAGTCGCTATTGTCGAAGATCTTGGAGACTTCGGCTTGCGGCATTTCAAGGTAGAGTCGGGTAATCTCGCGGATGTCCTCGGGGGAAAATTCGCAGTTCTTGGCCCCCAGGTTCTTGCGCAGCTTGCGGAACATCTGGCTGGCATCGATGAGCTGCACCTTGCCGCGCCGCTGTTCCGCCTTCTTGTTTGAGAGAACCCAGATGTAGGTGGTAATGCCGGTATTGTAGAAGAGGTTGTTGGGGAGCTGGATGATCGCTTCGAGATAATCGTTCTCGATGATGTAGCGGCGGATGTTGCTCTCGCCGCCGCCGGCATCGCCCGTGAAAAGGGACGAGCCGTTGTGAACCGAGGCGATGCGCGAACCGGCCGGTCCCTTTTCCAGGTCCTTCATCTTGTTGACCATCTCCATCAGGAAGAGAAGCTGGCCGTCGGAGGAGCGGGGCGTGGCGGAGACGGTCTCCAGCTTGCCGCGAAAATCCTTCAGCGGCACCTCGAAGCGGCGGTCCAGAACGGTTTTGCCGTCGAGAATGTGCTTCTGATCACCGGCCCAGGATTTGCCATAAGGGGGGTTCGAGAGCATGAAGTCGAAGCGCAGACCTGAAAACTCGTCCGTCGCCAACGTCGAACCGCAGCGGATGTTAGCCGGGTTGTTTCCCTTGATCATCATGTCCGACTTGCAGATGGCGTAGGTCTCGTCGTTGATCTCCTTGCCGTAGAGGTAGACGTCCGCCTTGGCTCGAATCAGCCCCTCGGGATCGGTGATGAAGTCCTGCGCTTCGGTGAGCATTCCCCCCGATCCGCAGGCCGGGTCATACACGGTAATGACCGGCGGCAAGGCATCTTTCACCGGCTCGAAAAGGATGTGGGTCATCAGATCGATAACCTCTCGCGGGGTGAAATGTTCCCCGGCCTCTTCGTTATTCTCCTCGTTGAACTTGCGGATCAGTTCCTCGAAGACATAACCCATGCCGAGGTTGGTCAGCGGCGGCAGCTTGCGGCCATCCGGGTCACGAACCTCGTTGGGGGTGAGGTTGATATAGGATGAGGTGAACTTCTCCAGCACCTCCAGCAGCACGTCCTTCTCCGCCAGGTGACTGACCTGGGCACGGAGCTTGAACTTGTCCACGATCTCCTTGACGTTGTCGCTGAAACCGTCGAGATATGCCTTGAAGTTGGCTTCTAATATTTGCCGGTTGTTGGCGGCGGTATCGACCAGTTTTTTCAGGGTCCAGGGAGAGGTGTTGTAAAAAACAAAGCCCGAAGCCTCACGGAGCCCCTCAGGGTCAAGATCGGTGAAACCGGCATCGTCACGCTGGAACTTGACTTCCTCCATCACCGCATCCTTGGTCGTCTCCAGAAGGCAGTCAAGTCGCCTCAGGACAAACATGGGAAGGATGACGTCACGGTACTTGCCGCGCACATAGACGTCGCGCAGGCAGTCGTCGGCGATGGACCAGATGAAAGAGACAATTTTATTGTGAACGGAATGATCCAACGAAAGGGGCCTCCTGAAAAGCGTAATTCATGGAACTTGCTGAAAAAACGCAGGCATTATGCCATTTGCCGAGCCAGGTTGGCAAAGATTTTAATCTGGACCGGGACGGATCGTATAACCTTCAAGGCCGCGGGGGGTGACGGAAACAAAAAACGCTATTTTTTACTCGCACCACTTCTAATCGGAGTTGTCTTAGCTTCTGCTTGGGACTAAAGCCCGAGTTACATTTTGGACCAGTTGGAAAAATATAATCGTCATTTCGCCCCGTTGGCCCTTGCCTGCGGGGTTTTTTGTTTGCATTTTCTCCGGCATGCAGGATTAAAATACCCCGGCCGCACGGCTTTCCCGTTGAAAAGCCGGAAGTTGATCTGGATCAAATGTCTTCATTGGAGAAGAAGATAAAGTCCATTCTGGACATTCCTTTGCAATATGGAACCTGCCCTCCCTCCTGGCCGGTTACCTGTTGCGCATCAACAACATTCGCCGGAGAGGAGCAGTAGCATGTGTAATGTCAACGACAGGATCTGGGACAATCTGAACATCGCCGTCATCGTATCCGACCCCGAATTCAACGTGACCTATGTCAACAAAAGGGCCTACGAGCTTTTTGACGAGTTGAAAATCGGTGGTCTGGGAGTCGGCAGAAACATGGCGGGCTGTCACAAGCCGGAAACCATGGAGAAACTGAAGAAGATTTACCAGGACTTCGCCGACCGGAAGATCAAGATCCACTATTTGACGATGGAGGGTGGATCCGAAGGCACCCTGACCGTCGTCAACGTGCCTTTCTATGATGGAGAAGCTCTTGGCGGGGTGATGGAAATGGTATTCGAGCAATCTCTCGCCTGATACCAAGTCCTTAAATAAGGGTAAAAAGAAGAGGCCCGGGGGATATCCCTCGGGCCTCTTGCCGTGAATGACGCCCGCATCCTGCAGCCCGGGGAATGCCGCCTGCAGGAGAGGACTCGTCTCCAGATTATTGCCTTGAGTTAATGACCGTAGGGTGTTAATTATCGATTATCGTTCCTCTGGTTGTCGTCCTTGTATGAACCGATAGCGGCGGGGGTCGAAATCATGGCAAAGAGAGCGGCAGTGGTCATCGGCGTGGATCAGACCGGTCACCTGCCCAAGCTGACTTCGGCCTCCAAGGGGGCGAGGGCGGTGGCGGAATGGCTGCTAAATGAAGGCTATGACGTGGAATGCCTGACCGATGAATCGGGGCCTGTGCATGCCGCACATATCGAGGAGGCGGTCTCCAGGTTTGTTACCCTGCCCCCTCGCTATCATCTTCTCGTCGTTTATTTCTCGGGACACGGTTTCTGGCATGCCCGTTCCGATCTGTGGCTGCTGAGCGGTGCGCCGACGAAAACCACCGACGCCATCAACCTCGACGGGGCCATGGACCTGGCGCGCTACTCGGGCATTCCCAACGTGGTTTTCATCTCCGATGCCTGCCGATCGATCCCCGATTCCCGGGTGGGGGCGAAAGTCGTCGGCATCGACGCTTTTCCCAATTACGCCGAAATCAGCACAATATCGAAAATCGATGTCTTCAAGGCCACCAGCGAGGCACTGTCCGCCTATGAGGGGGAGATCGACGGCAAGCGGCACAGTATTCTGACGTACGCCCTCCTGTCCGCCTTCAAAAAACCGGAACCCGCGATGGTGCGGCAGCTGAACGTAGGCACCGAACAGTTGTATGTGGTTCCCAACCGAGCCCTGGAAAAGTATCTGCAGAAAAAAGTCGACGCCATCCTGGAACATATCGATATCAACCTCACCCAGTGCATCGAAGCCAATGTCCCTTCCGACGACGACGTTTATATCGCCTGCGTGCGCGGGCGGGTACAGCCCTTTCTGTTCGAGGGACCGGAGCGGCTCGAGGAGCGCTCCACTGAAAGTCCCGGCCGGGCCGCCGCTGCAATTCTGAACCGGACCTTGACCGGCGGCTCGCAGCTGGAAGGTGCCGGCGCGGATGAAATGATGACGGAATTCGATCAGGCGACGGAATCCAAGGTGGCCTCGCGGATGCCGAGCGAAGCCGTCGAGCACTTCGAAACTCAGGCCGGCTTTCTGGTTCATGGTGCACGCATCGCCAGGGCGGTGGCGGCGAGGGGAGCAAACCATGTCAGGGTCGACCTTCTCGAATCGGGCGATGGCGGCCAGAACCCTGCTTTGATTCGCTTGGGGAACTTGCGCCCGGCGGTATCGGTGGCCCTTCAGACGGAAGATGGCCGGTGCGCCATCCTGGCGGGCCTTGATGGCTATATCGGGCATGCAACCTTTGACGGGCGTGGGCTGGTGAATGTCAACTATGTACCCTCGGCGAATCACTGGCGCTGGGACCTGTTCCGGCAAGTCAAGGACAAGATCGATCGACTGCGGGCTCTGGTCGCCACAGCTGTGGAAGACAACCGGTTCCATGTCCGCTCGGAGGCCGAGGCGGAGGAACTGGGTCGACGAATCCGCGTCGAAAAGGCGATCGACCCCACCCTTGGCCTGTATGCCGCTTACGCTTTTCTGCAAGCCGGAAATATTGATGCTGTGAACAGTGTGCATGAATACATGTTGCATGATCTGCAGACCGACCTGTTCGACGTGAAAGCTCTGGCGACGCGCCATGCCCGCAAGAGCTGGCAGCTTGATCCCGTTGTGCCCTTCTGTCCCATGCTGACTCAGACCTGGAACCTGCTGCGGCCCCGCGGAATCCCCCTGCATCCGGTGCTGCAGGCAGCGCTTCCCCATCTGTGCAACGCCCTTTGGACCACGTTCACGCCCGAGGGGGCGATACCGATCCTGCAAGCCATCGAGAGAGGAGAACTGCTATGAGAATTCTCATGATTCACGGTCGTGCGCAAGGAGGCAAGGACCCCGAGAGCCTGAAATCGATCTGGCTTGATACCCTGAAAAAGGGCTTCAAGGCCGCCGGGGCGCCTTTCCCCGAGGGGTTACAGGTCGATTTCCCCTTTTACGGGGACAAACTCGATTATTTTACCGAACAGGCCCGACTCCCCTCGCCGTCGGATCTCGTCGCCAAAGGTCCCGGGCAGGACCGTGAATTCGAACAGTTCATGCAATCGGCCCTGGGGGAGATGAAAAGCCGGGCGGAAATTCCGGACGAAGAGGTTGTCGGCGAACTGGACGAAAGGGGCGTCCAGGAGAAAGGCATCCAGAACTGGGGCTGGGTCCTGGCCATCGCCCGCGTCATCGACCGCCATCTGACCGGGGCTTCGGAGTTCACCATCGAAACGTTTCTCAAGGACGTGTTTCTCTATCTGAGCAAACCGGCGGTCACCCGCGGCATCAACCGGATCGTGCAGGAGAAACTGACCGGGGAGCCGACCATCGTCATCGGTCATTCCCTGGGCTCGGTTGTCGGTTACAAAATCATTCTGGAAAACCTGCAGAGTTTGAACCTGGTCAAGTACATCACTGTCGGGTCCCCCCTGGGGCTCAAGGCGATCAGCAGCAGACTCGCACCTTTGCAGAACTCCTGTGGCGCGGGGGGGTGGTACAACGCCTACGATCTCCGCGATATCGTGGCCCTCAATCCCTTGGACGACAACCATTTCCCGACCGATCCGACGATACTAAATCACGGCGGGGTCGACAATCAGACCGACAACCGGCATGGGATTGTCGGGTATCTGAACGATGCGTCTGTGGCTCGGCAGATAGCGCAGGCTCTTGGCTGAAGGGTTCGCCCGGCGAGGCTGGGAAAGGGCAGAGGAGGGTAAACATGGGTCTCGGTAAAAGGGTGCCGGATTGGTATGGCCGTCTTGATCTGACGGATGCACTCCCGATCTCCAAGCCGACTCAGGCGTCGGACCTTTGGATGATCTTGTATGAAGACTGGTTCGATCAACAGAAAATCGCCGGCGACCGGACGCTGATCCGAGAGGTGATGGCCTTCCGAAACCACGTGGAGCAAAGTTTCCCGGACGCTGTTGTATTCGATTTTCTGCCTATCCTCTTCGTACGCGGTTCACGGAATAAAATAGAGTCGTTATCCAGGGTTCCTCGTTACAGATATGCATTTCCCCAAACCGTTGAGGTGGATGACTATCTCCCGGTGTTGCGGGGAATCAATGCGCTGAGGTCCGAGACCGGTCATCAACTATTCGAGTGGCAGGCGTTCGTGCAGAAGGGGGGGATTTTGCCGGATGATAGTTTTGTCGGTGGAATGATGCCGGAAGGTCGTTATCCTTCGCCCCTCGACAGCCGGCTTATTCTCTCTGATCCGATGATCCCCCGCAGCACACCGCCGGCCTGGATGCCGGTTCTCAACCTGAGCATCGGGCCGATGCTTCCGGAAAATCCCTTGAATCCGGTGCTCATCGCTTTAAGCGCGGCTGCCAATACCCATCTCGTGGTTGTCGCTGCCGGCAATGCTGGGATGCTGGAGGGGCTTTCGACCCTGAACGGATGGGCGCCTCTAGGCTCCGCCATGGTTGTCGGTGCGACCGAAGACGACCAGGGTTTGCAACTGGCGAAATACTCTTCGACCGGTTTGCCCGCAGATGACCGCAATCATCCGGATGTCGTCGCCTGGGGCGATTCCCCCCTCGGAACAGGCCGGGGCACCAGTTTTGCCGCACCGCGGGTGGCAAAACTTGGTTGCCTCGCCGCCGCGGCCGTCTTTCAGGTTTTACGGGTTCAGGAAGAATGCCTTGGTCGTTCTGTGGGTGTCCCGCTTGTCGGATGGGGCATGATCGATACGGGAGGAGAAATCGCCGTTCTGCCGGCACATGATGGCTCCACAGTCCTTCCTTTCGGCGGCATTGATGAACAGGTTTTGGGAGATACGTTTCAAACTGCCCGGAGGACCGGCAAAGTGTTTAATTTTTTCTTAAACGGCGCCCTGCTGCGATCCATGATCATCAAATCGGCTAAAAGAATGCCCGGATACGGCGTCCAACAGGTCGGAGCCGGTTTTGTGAATGAAAAATTGTTCCTGGACTGGCTCGCCCGGCAAACGGTGGAGGATTTTCTCGCCCCGTTCGGCCCCATCGATCTGATTCCTTCCGCTCTCCGCCAGCGGCCCGTGTTCCATCGCGACGGGCTGGCAGGATTTGCCGACGCCGCCAAGCGTGCACAACCCATCTGGTTTTTCGATTATGAGCGGCAACGTTTTGGAGTAAACAGATCCCCTGATAAAGGCGAACAGAGACTTCCTCTCTCTGGACGAGGGGTATCCCACGGCATTCAAGTGGCCTTGTCATAAGCCATTTGATGGCGCTGCTCAGAGCAAGCAGGTCGATTGAATTCAGGCTCTGCTCGGAGCGGGAGCAGACAGCATCCGCGCCGATACCCGGCGGCCGGCCGGCGGTGAAATACCAGGGGCGGCGGCCGGGCAGGAAGAACCCTTCTTGCCTTTCCGAATCACCCGTATCCAAGGACATACGCATTCGCCACGGGCAGCTGCCGAATGATCCCGGATCCGACCTTTATTCCTTATCCCCACCTAAACGACACCCTCGGCACTTTCCCCCTCTATTCACTCACCTTTTCCGGCTTTTGCAATTTAATTCCAAAAATATCGTAAATTGGTTCCATTTTTGCTTTTAATACAAATGCAAAGCCTGGATTTATAAAATCCTTGCAAATTTCCTTGGTCAATTTCCTTCTATCCAAAACCTGGAGGAAATTTGCAGTGTCCTTGCGCTGGATTTTTTAAACAAAAAAACCGGATATTGAGTACCAGACAGGGCAAAAATTATTCTTCAAGATTTTGACAGATACGGATCGGACAAAAACCTGAATTTTATAAAAAACTGCTTATCTTACGAATGGAATAGGGCAGAGGAGGGCTAATGAGTGTCCGGAAATTGACTTTTGTTTTGATGATGTTTTTAACCATTCCCGTAACGGCTTTCTCCTTGCCGCTGCAAGAAGCCGGAAAGGCGCCAGCCCTGTCCCTTGAGGAGTGCATCCGGGCGGCTCTCGAAAACAACCGCCGCCGGCCGGCGTCCCGCTATGCCGTGGAGATGGCCGAGGCCCGGCACCGGCAGGCTCTGGCCGGATACTGGCCGCAGATCGGGCTCAAGGGGGGCTACCACCGGATGGATGAAGCCCCGAATTTCCTGTTTCCCGGCCGCTCCTTTTCGGTGCCGGAGCAGAGTCTGCCCCTGCCTCCCGGTCTCGGCATCGCCATCGTCGACCCCGCCAACAATATTGTAGGCAGCATCTCATCCTTTCCCGGGCAGACCATCGAGGTTCCTGACCAGGATGTCAAATTGATGGACGAGGAATCCTTCGTGGCATCCCTGGAAGCGCAATGGCTGCTCTACGACGGCGGCATGCGCAAGGGCTATCGGGAACAGGCCCGGGGTTACCTGGAGATGATGAAGCAGGAGTCCCGCAGGACCGATCTCGAAATCGTCGACAGCGTCAAGCGCCTCTATTACGGAGCGGTGCTGGCCGGGCAGCTCCATCAGCTGGGTCGGGATACACTGGCCCGCATGGAGGCCACGCTCGGATTGACGGAAATGATGTACCGGGAGGGCTCGGGCACGGTCAAAAAAACCGACTATCTCGACAACAAAGTAATGGTCGAGACGCTGCGCTCCATGGTGGCGCTGCTGGAGAAGAACGATCTGATGGCCCGGGCGGCCCTGGCGAATACCATGGGGCTGCCCTGGACTGCCAGTGTCGATCCGGCTGATGGAGATCTGCCCTTCAGGCCGGTTTCGGTCCGGTTGGACGAACTGGTCGGCACGGCCTTTCGGTTCAACCCCGACTGGGCCGCCATCGAGGCGGGACTGGGAGCTGTAGAGGGGGCCCTGCGCACGGCCGGCAGCGGGCATTATCCCAAAATTGCATTCACCGGCGAACTGCACAAGTGGTGGAATGATTACGACGGCGGGATGGCCACCGATGAGAATCAGGAGGGGTGGAGCGTCGGACTGGGTCTGGAGATCCCGATCTTCAGCGGATTTTTGACTCAAAACAAGGTCTCGGAAGAAAAAGCCCGGCTGGCCAAAATAAAAGAGGAGCGGTTCCTGCTCAAGGACGGCATCGGCCTGCAGGTGAGGGATACCTTTCTGGGCCTGAATGCCGCCGAAAAATCCCACCAGGCGACCCTTGACGCCATGACGGCCGCCGTGGAGAACCGGGACCTCAATACCCGGGCCTACCAGCACGGACTGGTGGAAACAGAGAAGGTCATCCGCGCCCAGTTGACGGAAGCGCTGATGAGCGCGCAGCACTACAAGGCCCTCTACGATCACGTCGCTCTCCAGTCCCGGCTGAACCTCATCGTCGGGAGCGAAGTCATGAAAACCTTGCAGCAGTGATTCGTTCGGGCCGGAGTCTTATGCCATCAGCTGGAAAAAACAGAAACTCCGGACTCACCGGATGCCGATTCTGCAGCGGTGCCGCGGCTCTTTTTCTACTATTCGGAGCCTTTCTGCTTCCAGTGGATGCTGCTGGTCAACCCCTTAGTCCTTTTCGCACCGGATTTTCCGCCGATCTGTTGGCTGGTGTAAATGAAACCGATGCCAGGGCGGGACTCAGGGCCTGGGGTCTCACCGTGGCTGTCGATCGGGGCATCCCCGTGGAGCCGGATGTCCGGGTTTTCAAAAATACCAGGGAAATGCAAATTGCCCTGCAGAAAAAAGAGGTGGATGTCGTGTCCGTGTCCTCGGTCGAATACGCTTTCCTGCGCCGGAAGGTAAATTTCGCGCCTCTTTTTCTGGTCAGGATGGATGGAGAGCTGGCAGAAGAATACCTGCTGGTGGTCCACCGCAGCGGGCCGGTGAAAAGCATCAAGGATCTTGCCGGGCGGCATATAAAATGCTCGACGGACGCGCGCAATTGCCTGGCCCCCCTGTGGATCGATACGCTTCTGTTCAGGCAGGGCCTTGGGTCCCTCGATTCCCTGGCCGGCCGCATCACCCGTGAGACCCAGATCACCAAGATCCTGCTCCCGGTATTTTTCCGCCAGGCCGATGCCTGCATCGTGACGCGGAACGCTTTTGAAACCATGGTCGAGCTCAATCCCCAACTCGGGCAGCAGTTGTCAATCATCGAAACCTCGCCGGCCTATGTGCCGGCCATGATGGCCTTCCGGGCCGATTACCAACCGCCCTATCTGAAGGACCTGCTGGAAGGGGTCCGCAGCCTGCATCAAACGGCGGCCGGCCGCCAGGTTTTGCTGATCTTCAACAGTGAAAGAATCGAAGAGCACCCGGCCGCCATTTTGCAACCGACCCTGGAACTGATCGAAGCCCACGCCCGGTTGTCAAAAGGGAAAGTACCTCAATGAGAACGATTCTTGCCGTATTGCTGCTGCTGTTTGCTGCCGGACTGAGCCTGGCGGAGAGGTGCCCCGATGAAGCGGTGGACCGGCCCCATTTCCACATCGGAGTATCTGCCCGGCTTTTTGAAAAGGTCAAGCGCAATGATGCTGCGGCCGCCTTCAAGGCCTGGGGGACCAGCCTGGCCAGGGAGCGCGGTATGAAGGAGATGGTGGATGCCTTCCTTTTTGACGAACCGACTATCATGAGATCATCGCTCGACAGCGGAGAACTGGATGGGGTCTGTATCCCGACAGATGAATTAATGGCCCTTGGTTTGAAGACTGATTCCGTCATTCTTCCCGTTCGGGCCGATGGCCCCACCACCAGCTACGCCCTGATTGTGCACAGGAGCAGCGGCATCGAAGAAGCCGCCGGCCTCCAGGGACGGCGGGTCATCGTGCATGAAGGGTCCGGGATGTCCCTGGGCCAGGGATGGCTGGAAGCGGTTCTGCAGGAGGGAGCGCCGAAGGGGAAAAGGCGGACGGCGGATCTGGTCCTGACGGAAAAGCCGATGAAGGGGATATTGGAGGTCTTTTTCCGGCAGGCCGACGCGGCCCTGATCTCGACCGCTGCCTTTGAAGTGGCCTGCCAGATGAACCCGCAGTTGCGCCAGGACCTGAAGGTGCTGAAGGTTTCTCCCCCCTTGATCCCGGTGGTTTTCGTATTCAATCACCGTTTCCAGGGAAAGTCCCGGAAGAGTGTCGAGGAGGCGATCCTCGCGTTTCACCAGACCCCGGGCGGACGCCAGGTGCTGAACATGTTTCAGAGTAGCCGGATGGAGAGGCATCCCATTTCCGTGCTTGATGAAACCCTGCGGTTTATCTCCGGGCGGACGGATTTGCAGGTTCTGGCGAGGACGGCACAATGAGACACTTTTTCCCTCTGGACAAGCTTCTTTGGTGTCTGGCCGGCATGATCCTGCTTCTGGCGGCTTGTGTGCCGGCCCTGGGAGAAGACGGGCCGGCCCTGAGACCGGCGAGGCTTAAGGTCGGCTTTATCGAGAGCACTTTTCTCGGCATCAACCACCGGGATGCGGAAGCCGCCTTCAAAACCTTTGCCCGCACTATCGGGCGGACGGAAGGGTACGATGTCGAGGTCGAGGTCGTGTTGTTCAAGAGCGCCCGGGAACTTGACGCCCTGCAGGCCGAGGAAAGGCCGGAACTGATCATTTTGGAAACCTGGAATTATCTGGATCTGAAGAATCCCGGCTGGCTGAAGCCGGTTTGCGTGACTGCCGACCGGGAGCAGGTGGCCAAGCGATTTCTGCTGCTGACCGGCAATCCTGATCTGAATAGCCTGGCCGACCTGCGAGGAAAATCCCTGAACCTTTTCATGATTGCCAATGCCGAACTTGGTCATCATTGGTTGCAGGCCCTGCTGCGGGAACGGAAGCTGGGGACGGTGGCGGATTTTTTCGGCAGGGTGGAATTGCACACGGAACCGATGCGGGCCATTCTTCCGGTGTTTTTCCAGAGCAGGGATGCGGTGGTGATCGATTCCGCGAAACTGGAACTGATGGCCGAACTCAACCCTCAGCTGAATCGACTGAAAGTCATAAACTCATCCCAGCCCCTTGTCAACGGAGTGCTCTGTGTCAAGCGATCCGGCTGGTCCTCCGCTGTTTTTCAGGACGCCATGCTCAAGGTCTTGCCGGATCTGCATCGATCTCCAGCGGGACAGCAGATTCTCCATCTTTTCAGGCTTAATCGTCTGGTTCCCTTTGAAGATCATTTCCTCGATGAGGTGCGCAAGCTCCGGCACAGGACTGTGTCAAGGCAAAATTCTCCTGGAAAAGCTTTTCCGGGCGGCAATATCTGATTTAGGAAAAAGGCAATCGAAATATGAATTCGAAGCTTAAAAAACCGTTTCGCTTGGGAATCGCCCTGCGCATCGCCCTGCTGACCTGGCTGGTGGCTCTGATCACTTTGCTGTTCTTCGTCCTGACTACGCTGCCGAGGGAAAAGAGAATTTACCTGCAGAACCTGGAATCCAAGGCCAAGAGCGTTGCCGTGTCCCTGCGGGACGTGGCCGCGGGGGCGGCAATCAACGAGGATTTTGCCGGCGTCGTCAACGCCTGCCAGACCCTGCTCGCCGGTGACCCGGAAATCGACTTTCTGGTGGTGATGAAAAACGACGGCTTTGCCCTGATCAACGATCAGGCCGGCTGGAAGGTCGAGGAAAAAATCGAACCTTACTGGAATCCTGCGGAGCGGAAAACCTCTGCCGACATCAGCGAGGTTCCCCTGCTCAACCGGCGGGTATTCCACTACGCCCAGCCCTTCGATTATTCCGGAATCCAGTGGGGATGGATTCACGTTGGACTCTCCCTCAAGGCCTACGACCAGAGTGTCCACTCCCTGTATCAGCACACCCTGCTGCTGTCCCTCGGCTGTGTCGCCTTGAGTCTGCTGATCTCGTTGGCTTATGCCTCCCGGCTCGTGCGCCCTATTCTGCGTCTGCGCCAAGCCGTGGAACGGGTTGCCGGGGGCGATCTTTCGGTACGGGTGGAAATATCCGGCAGCGACGAGCTGAGCAGTCTGGCCGGCTCGGTCAACAGCATGACCGACTCCCTGCTGCGCCGCGACCGGATTCTCGAGAGCGTGCGTTTTGCGGCTCAACGATTCATGGTGTCCGAACAGTGGCAGGAAGCGATCACCGAGGTGCTGGCCCGGTTGGGCCGCGCGGCCGATGCCAGCCGCGCCTATCTGTTCGAAAACTCTCATGACGAAACCGGCCGCCTGTGCATGTCCCAGCGTTTTGAGTGGACCGTGGATGGTATCGAGCCCCAGTTGTCCAATCCGGACCTGCAGATGCTGCCCTATACCGAACCCGGTCTGGATTTCTGGCGGACGACTTTGGGCGGTAACCATATCATCAGCGGTCCGGTCGATCAGATGAGCGAGCCTCTCCGGGCCGTTCTTGAGCCTCAAAACATTCTCTCCCTGATCGTCATTCCGGTGTTCGTCGAGAAAAGATGGTGGGGCTTTCTGGGTCTGGATGATTGCCATCACGCCCGGGTCTGGACCGACGCCGAGGAGGACAGCCTGCGCGCCGCCACGGATATGCTGGGCGCGACGATTGCCCGTCAGGGCATACAGCAGGCTCTGCTGGAGTCCAAGGCGACCCTGGAGCAGCGGGTCGAGGAGAGGACCCGGGAGCTGCAGACCCAGGTTTCCGCCAAGGAAAAGGCCCTTTCCGAACTGGCTGCGACCCAGAGTTCGCTGCTGGAGGCATCCCGGGTGGCGGGTATGGCCGAGGTGGCCACCGGCGTGCTGCACAATGTCGGCAATGTCCTCAACAGTGTCAATGTCTCATGCAACCTGCTGGTCAGTCGTTTGCAGAAGTCGAGGATCGGGAATGTCACCAAGGTCGCGGAGCTGATGAACAGGAACGCTGGCCAACTGGCGACTTTTCTCACAGAAGATCCACGAGGGTCTCAGATCCCGGCGTATCTGGATTCCCTGGCTGCCAATCTCGAGGAGGAGCGCCAGGGACTGCTCGGCGAAACTGAATCACTGCGGGAGCGGGTCGATCACATCAAGGAGATCGTCGCCATGCAGCAGAGCTACGGCCGGGTGTCCGGGGTCGACGAAACCATCGATCCGGCCCAGCTTATGGAGGATGCGATCAAACTCAACGCCGGGTCGCTGGAGCGTCACGGGGTGACCGTGAGGCGGGAGTATCGGCCTTTGCCGCCGATGCTTGTGGACAAGCACAAGGTCCTGCAGATTCTGCTCAACCTGATCAAAAATGCAAAACAGGCCTGCAGCGAGGTGGAAGGGGAAAAAGTCCTGATCCTGCGGGTCGACAATCCCGAACCGGAGATCGTGCGTTTCCAGGTCGGGGACAACGGGATCGGGATTCCATCGGAAAACCTGACCCGCATTTTCCAACACGGTTTCACCACGCGCAACACCGGACACGGTTTCGGTCTGCACAGCGGCGCCTTGGCTGCCCGGGAACTGGGCGGGCGGCTTCACGTCTACAGCGATGGACTGCACGCCGGTGCCACCTTTACCCTTGAATTGCCTTATCACTCTGGAGGGAGAACATGAATGCCTGTGAGTTCGATCGGGTGCCGCGCATCCTGATCGTCGACGACAATCAGTCGATCCACGAGGATTTTAAAAAAATACTGCTGAAAGAAAAGACCGCCGACATTCAGCTTGAAGATCTTGAAAACCTTCTATTCGGCGAAAGCCATCTGGTATTCGTCCCCCCGGACTACGCCCTGGACTTCGCCTCCCAGGGGAAGGAAGCCCTCGAACTGGTCGAAAAGGCCCGGGACGAAGGGAGACCCTATGCATTGGCCTATGTGGATGGGCGCATGCCGCCGGGGTGGGACGGCATCGAGACGATCAGCCGCCTGTGGGAGGTCAGCCCCGACCTGCAGGTGGTGCTCTGTACGGCCTATGCCGATTACTCCTGGGACGAGATCCAGCAGAAGCTCGGCGAAACCGACAGCCTGGTCATTTTGAAAAAACCGTTCGATATCGCCGAAGTGCTGCAGTTGACCCACGCCCTGACGCGCAAGTGGCAACTCAACCGCCAGATCCAGGGCCGTCTGCATCAGCTTGCCTATTTCGACAGCTTGACCGGACTGGCCAATCGCACCCAGTTCATGGACTGCCTGCGCCGGTCCCTGAGCGGGGCGAAGAGAAAAAACCGCAAGGCCGCCCTGCTCTACGTCGACCTCAACGATTTCAAGCGCATCAACGATACCCTGGGACACAGCATCGGCGACCGGCTGCTGGAAATCATGGCCCAACGTTTGACCAGCTGTGTCAGGGAATCGGATCTCGTCGGATGCTGCCAGGAAGAGTGCAGGACCGCCCGGCTGGGAGGGGACGAATTCACCGTGCTGCTGAGCGATATCGATTCGGACGGGACCGTCGCCTCGGTGGCTCACCGGATCTTCTGCTGCCTCTCCCAGCCGGTCGAGTTGGGGCCGCACCAGGTGATGATCACGCCCAGCATCGGCATCGCCCTGTTTCCGGCGGATGGTGAAGATCCCGATACCCTGCTGAAAAACGCGGACATGGCCATGTATTTCGCCAAGCGCAACGGGCCGAAGAGTTACCAGTTTTTCCAGGAGTCGATGAACGCCGAGGCCCTGAAGCGGCTCACCCTCGAGACACAGCTCTCCGGTGCCCTGCAGCGCAATGAAATGTTCCTGGCCTACCAGCCGCAGTTCGACCTGCAGACGCAAAAGCTGAGCGGTCTAGAAGTTTTGCTGCGCTGGGAAAACCACGAACTCGGCCTGGTGCCGCCGATGGAATTCATCCCGATCGCCGAAGAGTGCGGCTTGATCCATGTCATCGGAGACTGGGTAATGCGGACCGCCTGCCGTCAGGCTCGAAAGTGGATCGACCAGGGGATCGGTCTGCCCCGCATCGCCGTCAACGTTTCACCCCGGGAATTCATCCATTCCGATTTCCTGTCGCGGGTTCGATCAGCCCTGGCTGAGAGCAGACTCGACCCTTCGATCCTGCAGATCGAAATCACTGAAAACCTGCTCATGGAGGATTATCGGGGGACGGACAAGACGATAGCCGCTCTCAACGAAATGGGGGTGCAACTCGCTATCGACGATTTCGGCAAGGGCTATTCCAACTTGACCCGCCTGCAGGCCCTCGCCATCGACTATCTGAAAATCGATCGCGCCTTTGTCAGCGGAATCGATACCGGATTCCGCGAAAAGTCGGTCCTCAACGCCATCATCGCCATGGCCGAGGGGATGGATCTGGGAGTCATCGCTGAAGGGGTGGAAACCAGCAGCCAATACCTGTATCTTAAGGAAAGGCGATGTGACGAGGCGCAGGGTTACCTGCTCAGCTGGCCTCTGAATCTGGATCAGGCTGAAGCGTTTTTGCGGCAGTTTGGTGGGAACTCTACCGGTTTATTCCCGGAATGCTTTTCGGAGACTTGAGCGGACCAAAGAAAGGGGGGTTGCATGGAAGACGAAAAAATCAAGGTTCGGATCACCGAGAGCGGTCAGACCATCGAGGTGCTGGTGCTGAGCAAACAGGCCGACAAAATTCAGGTTCTGCTCGGAGCAGGAGCCGACAGCATCCGCTGCCAGTTGCTGCCGACACCCAGCGGCCGGGCCTATGCGGGGAGCGTAATGGGGCGGGAGATTGTCTATGAGCGCAGCCGGCGGGAGGTTGAGGGCGATATCAAGCAGCTCCAGCAGGAGCGGCAGAAGCAGCGCCGGCGTTAAGGGTTAAGGAATTCCAGGATTTCAAGGGCTCAGGGATTCGGGGAACAAAGCTAGGGGTTCAGCCTACGGTGGGCCAGGGACGGTAACTGCCGGCGTACCTGCTCGACCCTGTCCCGGTCGATTTCGGCGATCAGCACATTCCCTTCCATTTTTTCCTCTTCTTCTTCCACGCAGGCCAGTATCTCCCCCCACGGATCAACGATCATGCTGTGCCCCCAGGTTTTTCGGCCACCCGGATGGTTCCCGGCCTGTGCCGCCGCCAGGACATAGGCCTGGTTTTCAATGGCCCGGGCGCGCAGCAGGATCTCCCAGTGGGCCCGGCCGGTGGGGACGGTGAAGGCGGCGGGGACGCTGAGCAGCTGGCAGCCCTCGCGGGCGTAGTGGCGGTAGAGTTCGGGGAAGCGCAGGTCGTAGCAGATGCTGAACCCCAGAGTCCAGCCGGCGATATTCACGGAGACAGGACGTAATCCGGGAGCGATGGTCTCCGACTCCCGGTGACTTTCACCGGGAAGGTCGACGTCGAAGAGGTGAATCTTGTCGTAGCAGGCGAGGCAGGCCCCGTCAGGACCGAAAACCGGGCAGGCGTTGCGCAACCGGCCGCCATCGCCCTGGAGCAGAAGGGAACCGCCGATGATATGCATCCCGTATCGGGCGGCGCTTTCGGCCAGAAAGGGCAGGACGGTGGAGCAGGAGACCTCCTCGGCCAAATTCTGTCGTGCCCCCGGATTTGGGCTCATCAGCGCGAAATTTTCCGGCAAAACCGCCAGCTTTGCCCCTTGTCCGGCCGCTTTTTCCAGGAGATCGGCCGCGATCCGGAGATTGGCAGTCACGTTTTCGCCGGAACACATCTGTAAACAGGCTGTCCGCATGCGGCACCTCATAGCGTCAATTAAAAGGCATTTTCGCACAAAAAGGGGAAGGGAATCAAAAAGATCAGAGAGGGGTGAGGAAGAAGTGCGATCGGGGATGCTCGGGAGGTGGCTCGATCGTGCAGTTTCTGCGCGCCTGATCAGCAGCGCGATCCTTTGAAACATTCATACTAATACATCAATTCGCATCAAGGGCGGGAGATCTGATCACAATAAACAGACTGAGCAGGAGAAAAGCGCTCGTCATCAACGTCACGGTACAAGTTGTCAAAGGCGCATACAGCAAATAAGCCCGCCAGGAATGCTGACCGATAATCGTCGAGAGCAGCTCCTTTCCGGGAAACAACAATCTCAGCAGGGCCATGCGGCGTTGGCGGGTTCCTTCGATAAACAGAAACTCCCAGAAGGAGGCGGCAAGTCGATCTCTAAATGTTCCATGCCCATGTTCCAGGTCGCGCCTGACCAGTTTTGAGGGCAGTAAAGCATCTTTCAGCCAGATGCGGGTGAGGCGGGACTGAGGCCGTTGTGGAAATTGACGCCACGGTTGTGGCCCCAAACCATACACCATGCCGAGCAGGTCCATCGTCGCTGCCAGAATCGGTGTCAGCCCCGCTATCTGTGCCCGCTGCAACAAGAGAGAAACGTCCCCTTCCCGCAACCGCAACCGCGCCTGTTGGAGATCGTCCAACCATTTTAGTCCCGCAAAGCGATGATGCAGACAGAAGTGGTAGGCCAGGTAGATCCATTCGTCGATCGGGTCGAGAACGAACAGCTGTCCCTGCTGTCCCCGAATCTGCCGGGCACGCGCAAAAACTGTCGGCAGCAGCATGCCGCTGTGACGAGCAATATGCTTCTTGACGATAAAGGCCGTATGAACGTCGATCGACGGCAGACCGGGGGCCTGGGTGATGAATTCGGCCTTGCGCTTGTGTTTCTGATACCCCGGTTCGAGCATCTGCGTTTTTTTCGGGCGGTAGCCCAGCTCCTCCAATACGGTGGCCAGAGAGGGCAGGTCCTCGGGCAATACCAGCAGATCGATGTCGCTCAGCTGTCGCCGGCCCGGGTCACTGGCATAGAGGGTCAGGCTCAGAGAGATCCCCTTGACGGGCAGTATCGAGAATCCCCGTTTCCGGCAGCGATGGGCGATCTTTTCAAACAGGGCCTGTGCGCAAAGCGCGAACATTGTCTGGTTTTTCTTTTGCCGCGTGACGGCCTCCCAGCCGGGTCCGTGACCATCCGGCCGGTGCGCCAGGCCGCAGAGATGGTGGCAGAAGAGTAATTCCTGCTGCCGGTGCGACAATGCGGGCGCATCGATCTCGCCTCGAAGCCAGGCAGTCAGAAACTGCCAATCGGCCAGGGTCCGTTCCGGGGTCGTCCGTTCCCGTTGTCGGCATGATCCCGCACCAGGCTCTTTCATGGACGCTTTCATTGGGCCTCGCGTGGCGGCAGTTTGTTCAGGCTGTTTATGGCATGGGCCAGACAACCGCCCGAACATTGCCCGCGTTTCAGGTAGGCGCAGCTCAGGCAGGTCTCTTTGCAGCCGAAGGTTCGGAAGCGGGCAACCTTTTGACGGTAGAAGCGCACGGCCTCATTCCGGTTGCGAAAGCGTTCAAGTTTGCTGTTGAGCACTTCCGAGAGAGGGAAGCAGTGCCAGATGTCGAGATCCGGTCCGATATCGATTATGGGTTGACAGACGCTGCGAAAGCCCTCGGTGTATTGCAGGAGTTTGCCCAATTCCTCCTGAGAAAACATACAAAGGGTCATGCCGCAATCGAAGCCGATGAGGATGTCGTTGCGAATGCAGTCTTCGGCCATGGCGACAATGTTCCGCCCCGCTTCGCGGTAGTCGGCGGGAGCCAAAAATGCATTGTTCTCACCCACAATCGGCTGGGCGATTCCGATGCGGATGCGGCGTTTTAGCCGGTAGCGCTCGATGAGCGGTAACAAAAAAGCATACTCGAATTCCGGAGCCGTAAGGGTGATGCCGACCTGGGCCCTGGCCCCCAGCCGCTCGAGCGCGTAAGCGACCTTTTGCTTATCCTCGGCCGCGTCATTGGATTGGGGGGAAACATTGCAGAGAAACGACACCTGATCCACAGGGGTGTCTGACAGAAAGTCGGCCGTTTCCGCCGGCATCATGGCGTTGGTAAAAACATGGATATGGAAACCCCGCTCCAGGGCCTCGCCCACAATGTCGGTAAACTCGGGATGGCGGGTCGGTTCGCCACCCAGCAGGCGCAGGCTCATCTCACCGGAGCCTTCGAGAAAATCCATGACCTGGCGCAAGTTCGCCCGGGACATGAATTTGGCCGGAGCTCCCTCCGTCTGGCTTCCAAGGCGGCTTTTGGCAAAACAGAAAGTGCAGCTTCGGGGGCAATCATTTGTAATGAGGATGTTGGCCATAGGGGTCTCGTCTTTTTGCAAATTATCGAAAGAGTTACTTCAGCCTCTCAACGTCACAATCCGAAAACAATCCTTCGCCCAGGTCTGGCAAACGGTTTTTCAGCGGCCTGCCCGTGTCCGGAGAGAAGCAAGGAGGCATCGCCCCGGCGTGACTGAGCAGGTTAAAGCCGTCCAGCAGAGACAAGATCTCCTCCGGGTTGTCCAGATTCAGTCTGTCCACAAGCCTGCGTGCCACATGCGGCGGCAATTTGAGCCAGAGCCGCTGAGTAATTGCATCTGAAAAGGATTCATACAGGGCCTGTTCCCAGGCGCCATCGGCTGTCGGCAACGCTTCCGGAACGGTTACCACCGTCACATTCCGTCGGGCCAGCTCGGCAACCATGGCACGGTAAGCCTGAGGCGAGGCTGTTCCCGGGTAGAGAACCACCTCGAGATGAGGACGAATGGCGGCATATCCGGCCAGCTGGATGGATCGGTCAAAGGAACTGATCTTGTCCAGCAGCACCCGTTCCGCCGAAAGATCCTCGCTGTTCAGGGTCAGAAATGTTTTGAAGTGCCAGAAACCCCGATGCACCAGCGGGTCCAGCCAGGCCGGATCGTCGAAGGTATCAAGCGGCGCAATCAGGCGGTTGCGGGCGGTGGCGGACAATTGCAGTTGGCCGGCAAGCTGCAGCAGGCTCCGGCCCCGAGCGACACCGTCTCCGGCCAGGACATCGACGTCGCAATCAGCGGCCTCCTGCAGAAGGGCAGCGGCCAGATTGCGGTTTTGTTGCGGCTCTACCAGGTTGTTTCCGCAACCGGGACAACCGTGGCTGCAGCCTTCCTGCAGGGACAGGCGCTTGCGCCCCGCCTCATGTCGAGGATATTTGGGAAGCCAGGGTGCGGTAGAATGGATCGAGCGTGCGGAAAGATTGTAATGCCGTTCCAGCACCTTTGCGAGCACCTGGGCCATGGTCAGGATAAAAGGGGGCATCCAGGTGGTCCCATTCACCAGGTAGGGCGGTCGTTGATCATATTGATAGCCGTATTCGTCCGCCCGGCGGCGCAGTTCGGTGCCGTTGAGCAGGCACAATTCATTGATGAACAGGCGGGTAGGTTTCTCGTCCAGAACAAAGCGGATGCCTCGAAGGAACGAGGTAAAGGTTTCGTAGGGCAGACCGCAGATCAGATAGATGTTGAAGGTGGAGCCGGTTCGGCGAAGGCGCTCTACGCCCTGCCGGTATTTCTCCTGGGAAAAAGGACGGTGAATCGCCCGGGCGGTAGCAGGATTTGTCGACTGCAGCCCGAGATCAATGATGGAAAATGTGGAAAGGTATTGCGCCATCTCATCTGTTACCCGGTCGGCGTAGACCTCCACTGAAGTCACCGACCCCGGGATCTGCTGCTTCACTTGATAAAAAACCTCGTGCAGTCCTTGCAGCCGGGTTGGGTCGCTGTTGCAGAGAATCGCATCCATGATGTGAAAATATCTGGCGCCGCGAGCCACCATAAATGCGACCTCGTCCCGCAGACGCTGGATGCTGGCTGTGCGGACGCTGTCGCGTTTGGCCCCTTCGAAACAGAAACTGCAGCGGAACGGGCAGCCGCGTGATCCTTCGAGCATGACACCCAGGAGGTTGCGCTGGGTGGTAGGCACCAGACCGGCAAGGATTGCCGAGGGAATTTCGTCAAGACTGGCGACCACTTCCGCGGGGCGAGTGAACCGCTCTTCCCCTGTCGCCCGGTAGCGCAGCCCTGAAACCGCCTCCGGCTGCCGGAGCTTCTGACCTGGAGTCCATTCTCTAAGGAACTGCAGGAAGGGCAGTTCGCCCTCGCCTTCGATCAAATAGTCGAACTCCGGCGCGACAGAGAAAAAGGAGTACACGGAACCAGTGACTTCCTGGCCACCTCCGAGCAGCGTGATTCCGGGATTGTGCCGGCGCAATTGGCGCGCCAGCGTGATGCAGTGATCGCGATTCCAGATGTTGATGGAAAATGCTACAAGTTCGGGCTGCCATTGCAGAATGCACTGCAGCAGCGGCTCCAGTGGCTGGGTGTTGTCGATCTCGACATAGCGGCAGTCGTAACGGTCGAGCAACTCTTCTGTCTGGTGCCCCAGCAGGGCCAGGATGCGTACCGGCAGGCTGTAGTAGCCCGGCATATTGATGGCGACCAGCAACAGCCGGTGTTTTCCGGATGCTTTCGCCCAGTTAGGCTGTGTCGGGTCCAGTTCCAGCCAGGTCCAGTCAGTCGTCGTGGTCATGAAATACTCGGAAGAAAAAGGTGTTCAATCCCCGGGGGCGCGCAGGGCGGCGGCAATCTTGTCAAAATGCTGGTCGATCTGTCCATGCCAGCGGCTCAGGCGTCGCCGGGCCAGGGCAGGAACCTGCCGCAACAGGGCTGTATCGACCGATCCGGAAAAGGATGCATAGCCTTCGCACAGCCAGATGACGGCTTCGGCATCGATCGGCAGCAGGAATGCTCCCAACTGCGACAGGGCAAGCTGGATGTAGCGCTGCCGGCGCCGGGGTGCGAAAGCGATATGTTCGTAGTCCACCAGCATCAGGACCGGCGCTGCATCGGCTCCGATGCGCAGCAGCAGGTTGCCGGGGTTGAGGTCCCGGGGAAATACACTGCGGGCGTGCAGGTCGGCCAGGTAGCAGCCAAGCGCCCGGCTCAGATCCTGTAAAGCATATCGGCAGTGCTTTTTGGTGTGGTGGTAATGCTGCAGCACATGCGTGCGCAGAGATACCATCTCCTCGCACCATTCGGCGACAAACAGAGAGCGGCGGCCTCTGCCGAAACGTTGATCGCCGAAACCGGCAACCGGCATCGGGATGCTCACCCCTTGCTGCCGCAGCCTCTGGGCTTGCCGAAATTCCCGTTTGCCGCCGCTGCAGCTGCACCGATCTCGAAGCTGCTGCGGCCAGGCGGGATTGAGGTAGAGCTTGCCGAACCAATCCTCATTGGCGCCGGGGGCTCGGCAGCGGAACAGGATTTTCTGACGATCGCGGCGGAAAATGGCGCAACCCTCGGCCTCGGTCCACAAAAGCTGCCGCAGCCAGCGTTGCTGTTGTTCGGAAATCGAAGCAGTGATCATCGGGCGCTGCCTCCCTGGCATATGGGCGTCAGGGATTCCTTGCGGTGCTGCATCCATTTACGGCAGGTGCTTGGCGTCAATTCATGCAGTCCGCCCTTGTCGAGAAGGAGGGCGCGGTCGCAGTGATTCAATACAGTGGGCCGGTGAGAGATGTGGAACACGATCAGGTCGGCGGCCAGCCGGTCAATGTCGTCAAGAATAGAGGCCTCTGCGGCAGCATCCAGTTCGCTGGTGGCTTCGTCGAGAATCAGCAAGGAAATGGGGCGTACCAATGCGCGGGCCAGAGCGACACGCTTTCTCTCTCCGCCGGAGAGAATGCTTCCCCGCTCTCCCACGCGCGTCTGACTGCCCTGGGGCAGGCGCTGGAGAATTGAGCGGCAGTCTGCCAGGGCAATGGCGCGGTCTATCTGTTCGGCCGTCGCCTGCGGATAGCCTTGGCGGATATTGTCCTCGATGCTGGCATCGAACAGCAGCGGCTCCTGGGAAACTATGCCGATCTGGCGGCCAAGGGACTGGGCATCGAGGCTGGCCAGGTCCATGCCGTTGACCAGTATCCGGCCATGCCGGCAGGGATAGAAGCCGGTCAGGAGGTCGAGCAGCGTCGTTTTGCCGGCGCCGCTGGGGCCGACAATGGCAATGCGCTCGCCGCGCCGCGCCTGAAACGAAACCTGCCGGAGCACATCCCGCTGGCCATCGTAGGAAAAGCTGACATTCTCGAATGCTATTTCCCGGATCGGACCGGAAAGAGGAAGTTGCCCCGCTGCGGGTTGCTGTTGAGCCGTGAGCCAGTCGATACGCTGTACCGCCGCCACCGAACGCTGCAACTCGACCAGGGAAGCAGCTACGCCCTTGAGAGGCGTTTTCAGTCCCATTGCGGCGGTGAGGCAGCCGACGATCTCCCCCGGTGTCGTCTGCCCCTGCTGCAGCTGGTGGTAAGCCAGGGCGACCATGGCGATCAGGGCAAGACCGTTAATGATCTCGGCCGCTGGTGAAACGAGGGCTTTCAGCAATATGGCCTGTTTGCGAAATTGCAGCAGCTCCTGGCCATAGGTGCGGAACCGATCGAAACCGCTCTGTTGCAGGTCGAAAGCTTTGACCTGGCGTATGTTGGTCAACGATTCGATCATCCATCCCAGAATCTGGCCCTGGCGACCCAGATACTGCCGCTCCGCCTTGCGCGCCCGTTTCCCGGCCAGGGTCACGCTCCAGCTGATCAGCGGGATGGATGCAATAGCGAACAGCGCCATCGCCCAGTTGAAGTAGAGCATGGTGCCGACAAGGCAGAGCAGACGCACAGGATTGAGCCAGCAGGTGGCATAGAGTTCGATCACGCCGGCTGCGGCGGCCTGGGCGTCGTTGCTCACCAGGCTGGCCAATTCGCCGCTGCGCGAGGCCGTGTGCAGTTCGAGGCTGCTGCATTGCAGGCTGACGTAGAGGTCGTTGCGGATGTCGTTGCTGAGCTGCGCATGGAGGAGGGTCAGCAGGTAGTGGTTCATCATCTCGAAGCCGCTCCGGCAGCCAAGGGCGAAAAGCCCCAGCAGCATCCAACCGAGCAGGATGCTCATGGCTGCGCCTTCGGTTACGCGCTGGGTGGCCTGGTGAAAAACCCAGGGGATGATTCCACCCAAAGCTGCCAGGGGCAGAGACCCGGCAACGGCCAGGGCCAGACGCCGGCGATAGGGGCGGACATATTGCCACAAAAACTGCAGATTGCGGCGATTCGCCCGGTGCCAGTCAGTGCTGTTTTCGATCTGCTCCGCACCAAGGCGGAAGCAGTTGCTCGCCTCGCGCATCATTCTGAGCTTTTTTCTCCTTCGGTCCCGACTCGGTAGCTGAGACAGCCTCCGATGCAGCGGCCACCTTGCCAGAGCGGGCAGCCGGTGCATCGCGGCAACAGGGGAATCGCGCTCATCCGCCGGATGTCAGCCATAAAGGGGCGGGCTGCAGCCCGTGGCGATCTGCGGGATGTGATCGGCATCGGATCGGGGCGGTTGAGACCCAGACAGGGGATATAGGTCAGATCGGGCGACACGACGATGTTGTTCGAGTATCCCAGCAGGTGTACGGGACAGTTGGCCGCCATCGAGCCGTTGGCGAGAAATGTCGCAGCAACCTCCTCGGCCATGTAGCACAAGGGGAACGGCTTGGACAGGATGGTCTGCAGGCGCCGCTGACGCCCCGCCAGGACGAAGCGTTGCAAGGCTTCCCCAAAGGCGCCGAAATGGTCGGCGGGGACGTAGGTGTTGTGCCGCAGGGCATTGGGCATCGGAACCGCCGCCCGCACCTCTCGCATGCCGGTGGCCGCCGCGATATCGAGGTAGCGGGCAATTTCCATCTTCGGCTGCAGAATGTTGATGCGTAAAACGGCGTTGACCCCTGCCTCAACCAACTGCTTTGCCGTGGTGGTGAAAGTTTTCAGCCGCAGGGCATCCGCCAGCACCTCATCAGTCAGGTGCATCGTGACCGCCAAAGGATGACCGCTGATCACGGTCTCGACCGTTTTGGGCGGAATCAGGCCGTTGGTGGCCATAAACCAATCCATTTTCCGCCGTACAATACCCTCAACCAGGGGGATAAAGCCGGAGTAGAGCGTTGGTTCCCCTCCGGAAAGTCCGATCCGTTTTACGCCGGCGTCAACGGCCCAATCCAGAAAGCGAAAAAAAGTTTCGACCGGTTCCGGATGCTGGACCGGACTACCGGCGGAAATGCAGTAGTCGCAGCGCAATTGACAGGCCATCGTCGGAGAGAGGCCGATCTGGATGGGGAACTGTTCCCTGCGCAGTCGGACGGCGTGTCGGCTGAAGGAGCGCGCTGCGGCCGAATGTCCTGAGGCCTTTAGGGTGCCGGCAAAGCGCCGCTGTGCACCGGGAAACATGGCCATGCGCTGTAAAAAGCGCTGCCGTGCCGCCTCGTTGTCGATTTGGGTATAGGCCCTGGCGCAGCGGGACGGAAAGTCGTGTGTCTCCCCCCAGCCCGCACAGCTGTTGAGAATCCAGTCAGGGATGGAAGCAGCTGTCCTGGGCGGCGGGCCTTCATCAACCCATCGTTTCGGCATGGCCGCAAGGGGTACCCGCTGGTTCAGCAGGCTTACGGCCTCCATTGCGATGGGCTCGCGGACGTCGGCCAGCGCCCCGATCAGTTCCTCGATAAGATCTTCGCTGCAGTCGCATCGCTGGCGCCACGCCACCAGTGAGGTGATCATTTCGATGTCCGCTGTGGAGCAGTGTGCGGAGGGCCGGGCCGGCTGCAATGAAGGCATGGTCATTCCACCCTCTTGCTTGATAGTGGTTGGTTGCGCTGTGCCAGGCGAGCACAGTTCCGTGTCAACCAGGCACCGAGGGCGCCGGGATCACTCCCGGTGTGCAGCACATATGCCGGAACACGATCAGCCAGATCCATCAAGCGCTGTGCGGCTGCCGGCGCCAGTGTCTGTCCACGGGAAAAGGTATGGGACTGGAAAAAGCGTCCCAGGGCAGTGGCCGGCGGCAGCGGCTCAACCGCCGGTCCTTGCGGATGAATCCTTACGAAGAAGCTGACATCCAGCGCAGTCGGCCCGGGCCAGAATGCCTCGGCGTAGATATCGGCCGGGTTGACGCGCGCCTTAAGCACCGGATCCGGTATCGTTATCTCGAGCGCCGCCAGTTCGGGAAAAAAATTCAACGTCTGCTCCGTGAGATTCATCGGTTCGGGAAAACCGCTTATCTGCAACTTTCCCCGGACTTCGCCGACCAGGGCGACCAGATCGTCTCCGAGCAGCCGGGCACCCTGGCGGACCAGAGAGAGCGCTGTGGTTGATTTGCCGCCGCCGCCCTCCGCTTGCAGCAGGATGCCGGTCCCATCCGGACAGCGCAGGGCTGCCGCATGCAGCAACGGGATTCCCTGGCGGCAAAGAATTTCGCGGAGCACCGACACAAGGCTCCCCGCGACGGAAAGGCCAACCTTCTGGTTGCAGCTTTTTCGAGCGACGAACCGGACCTCATCCGCGAGAGGCGAAAGCCAGGCGCAGCTGAGTCCCTGGGGCTGTAGGGCAACCGTCGCCCGATCCCCATCAGGACCATGGAGCATAACCGCTTGCGCAGAAGGGGACAGACCGGCGATCGTTTGCTGCAGCCATCCCGGCAACATATCAAGAGGTGCTCCGGGCGCGACACAACAGGTGTGCAAATGAATGGGGATCCCTCTGTTGCACGGAGCTGCGAGCTGAAACATTTCCGCGACGGCATCGTAGACGGAGCTAGGCGAGCCCGATAGAGCAAACGGAGTATCAATAAACAGAAATTGTTTCATGAAGAAAAGACGAATAGCGAAGAAGGGGTGTTCATCGAGCAAATATTTACACTAAGACAGGGCACCGTTACATATAACGGTGCCCTGTGCATAAAATGGTACTAGTGATAGTAGTAATAGTAGTAAGTAGCACTTACCGAATCCAATGGTTCATGGCGGAAAAAAACAGGCGCAACATAAGATTTTTTCATACATCCTCCTTGGATTTAAGTGTGGTCAATAGACCATTGTGTAATAGACCTTCTGTGAAAATTTTCACATCGGTCGTGGCTTGCTCTTTATTTACTTCATAATCCTCGACAATTTTCTGGATTATTTCGTAGATGCTGCACCCTTCAGTGAGATAAAGCCAAATTTCACGACCCAAATCATTGAAGGTAAAATATTCGCCGGTGCCAAGTTTAAGGACAACGATTTCCTTGTCCACGTTTCTCCATGTAATATCATCCGTCGGCTGTAAAACAGTCTCCATTTGAGACAGCATGCTCCCTCCTCTTAGACCATCTTCTAACAAAAGATGCGGTATCCTGGGCCGGTATGCGGCGAATACGGTTGGACCTGTCATTCCCCTTTTGGACCCAGCACAGCAAACCGTTTTCCAGTTTGCCCAGAAAAAATGGATACATCGCCGTGGTGTCCGGCGGCTCCTGAAAAGGCATCCCGTTGAGTGACAGCCAACAGTGTCCCTTTACAGTCAAGGTGCCATCCAGGTTGCGCAGCCCGATATTGACGGCGACGGGCACGCCCAGTTTCCTGAGCACGATGGTGCGGCTCAGCGTTCGATAAAAGCAGCCATGACGCGTCCGGGGAAGCATCATTCGAACGATCGAATCGATCACGCGAACCGTGCCATCCAGATCTTTTTCTGAGAGCTGAGAGGCGGTGCGGATTTGCGGGAGGGAGAGACCTGCCGGCATGCCGCGCCGAAGGTACAGCCATGCCTTCATCAGTCCTTCAAGGGTCCAAAGAAAAATTCGGAATTCAGATATAAACATGGCAAGATCAAAAAAATTAAATGTGAAACCTGAATCAATATCAATTACTAATAAGGAAAAATACAAGAACGGGCCTGCCGATGCAAGATTTTTTAAAAACAGGTGATTTGAAGAGAGTTTTACAGTAAATACGGAAAAAGTTTATGAAAAACAAATAAGTATAAAAATTTTAAATCGAGCGTGGCTGTTTTTTCCGGTTTCTGATCCATGTTCAGGCGACTATTGAAGAATTATTTTTATCTCATATTTCAGGCGAACAGCCCGACCTGATTCTGGTCCTGGTGGAAAAAGGGAACTGACAGCATCTGCTGTCAGCTGCAGCCGAGCCGGATGGGAGACCTTCATCGGTGCAAGGGTGTGGGAGGTAGATGAACTGCGAATTCCCCGGGGATAAGCTAAGTACCCCCGGGGGGATGGCTGTCTAATCCTTTATTCAATGGTACAGATGGCTTCGGCGCGGCGGATCAGCAGGGCGATGGTCTCGAAAACCCGGAAGGTGTGGTTCATGTTTTCCGCCGCCGTATAGGCGGTTACCAGGTCCTGGCCGACGGCGAGGTTGAGATTCTGCATGCCGGTGGCGAGGACCACCGCCTTCCTGCCGCCGATGGCACTGGAGGGATAGACCTTGCCCCGCAGCAGGGCCTTGATCTGGTCGAGTTCCAGCATGCCGGTATTGCCGTAGACGCGGATCATCTGGCCATAAAGAAAGGGGCTGACGGCCATGGTATAGGGGCCGTACTGACCGGCTTCGGTCAGGGCATTGACCGCCTTGACCGTGTCGGCCAGAGGCATGCCGTTCTCCTCCCAATTGCCCATGCTGACGATCAGGCGCCCTTCGGCGCTGAGCAGACCCTGGTGTCGCATCTCGTCGTTGCCGTTGAAGATGAGGCGGTCTTCCTGGTCGGCCACATCGGCGGCGGCAACGGCGGCCGTACTGACATCGAGGGGGATGCCGAGGTGACGGTCGGCTTCCACATCCCGCCAGAAAATCTTGAAGTCCTTGAAGAGAATTGGAATGTTGATGGTTTCCCGGTGAGTTGCCTCGACGACGTGTTCTCCCACGTCCCCTACCATGTTGATCCCGGAGGGTTCCCGGCCCTTGAAGATTGCATAGGGCATGGAATAGACACCGGGCCCGAGGGGGCCGAGCACCTCGATCATTCTGCGTCCCACCAGTTTGGCCCGGGCCGTTTCAATGACCGCTTCATCGACACGTTTCCATTCGTCCCCGGTCAGGGGGGACGCATCTCTGTCCAGAATATCCATACAGTGACCTCCGAAAATAGCTGGAAATTCTCCTAAAAACTATTCTTCCTGTTCATAAAGAGTCCCGACACCCTGTGGCAGGGTATGGTCATCCCCTTTTTTTTCTGCAATTTCCCCGGTCGACCTTTCGGCGGGTTCTTTCGTCCCTTCCCCAGGGGTTCCTGTAAAACTGGTCGTCTGCCCCTGCCCGGCAAGCTCGGCCATCATTTCCTCCACCTCTTCCTCACCCTCGGCGTAGAAGGCCTGTTCGCTCGGGGCCAGCTCTTTGAGCAGCCTCAGGAATTCGCCGGCATGGACGATTTCCTCTTCGGCGATGTCTTTCAATACTTCCTGGGCAAGGCGGTTGTCGGTTGATTCCGCCAACTGCATGTAGAGCTGGACGGCCTCATATTCGGCGGCGATCATGAAACGGATGGCGCGTACGAGTTCCTGGTGGGTCACCTTTCGGTCGGCGGCGAGTCCTGAAAACGCATTGGAAAATTCAGGCATCGATGGTCCTCCTTGGGAATTTTAGCGGTGTCGGTTCTTGAGTGATCATATTGTTCTTCTAATGCTAGCAGCTGATCGGAAATAAACAACAAATGGAAGATTTTTAAATTGCGCCGCGACAAGGCGGAGGCTCCCGGCAGGACTTGCTGACATATCGAGAGAGCGAAGGTTTTAGGATGGTTGACAGGGTGCAAATCAGCGATATAGGTGAAATGAGATATTTTTCACCGAGCGGGCGGGCCGGGACGTTTTGTTTTCCGGAAGCCTGCATTTTTTTTACGAAAGGAGAAGCATCATGAAGCGCTACCTGCAGGGAATAGCCCTGCCTGTTTTCTGTCTGCTGCTTATTACCGTCGGATGCGAAAGAAAAGTCGAGGGACAGCAGAAAGAAGGGGAGGTCACAAAGGCTGTTGCTCAATTGCAACCGACAAAGGGCAACCAGGCTTCGGGGACCGTGACCTTCGAGTCCCGGGATGGGGGCATACGGGTCACCGCCGACCTGACGGGGTTGGAACCGGGCAGGCACGGTTTCCATATCCATGAATTCGGGGATTGCAGTGCGCCCGACGCGAGCTCCGCAGGTGATCACTATAATCCGACGGGGACGCCGCATGGAGCGCCGACCGATCCTCCCGAAAAGCGGCACGTGGGGGATCTGGGGAATCTGGAAGCGGATGCCGAGGGCAAGGCTCACCTGGAGATGGTGGACCCGGTCATCGCCCTGGACGGTGAAAATTCCATTGTCGGCAAGGCGGTCGTCATCCATGCACAGCCTGACGATCTGACCAGCCAGCCGGCAGGCAACGCCGGGCCGCGAGTGGCCTGCGGGGTCATCGAGCCAGCCCAATAAGCCCATTGTGACCGCTCTGCAAGAAAACGAAAGGAGGACTCTATGGCAGGAGAAACTCTGCGTACGACCGATCATGAAACCATCAGAAAATGGGTTGAACAGCGGGACGGCCATCCGGCCTCGGTGAAGACGACTGGGGACAATGATGATCCGGGCCTGCTGAGAATCGATTTTCCGGGTTACAGCGGCAAGGATTCTCTTGAACAGATCTCCTGGGAGGACTTTTTCGACAAGTTCGAAGAGAAAAAGCTCGCGTTCCTCTATCAGGAGAAGCTCAACAGCGGCCAGGAGAGCCGCTTCTTCAAGTTTGTCCGCCGAGGCGACGGAGGTTAGGCCACGATCGAAATCGAAATCGGGTCGATAGCGCCCTTTGGTTCTCATAAATCCCAGGGTCGAATCCCGATTTCGATTTCGATGCCAGGCTCCGATCAAGGCTTGAGAACGATTTTGATGCACTCGTCAGCCTTGGTCTTGAAGATTTCGTAGCCATGCGGAGCCTGCTCCAGGCTCAATTCATGGGTGATGATGCAGGCGGGGTCAATCGCCCCCGACTGAATCTTTTCAAGCAGAGGCCGCATGTACCGATGCACATGGGTCTGGCCCATCTTCATGGTCAGCCCTTTGTTGAAGGCCGCGCCGAGATTCATTTTGTCGACCACTCCCCCATAGACCCCTGCGATCGATACCGTTCCGCCCTTGCGGCAGCCCTGAATCGCCTGGCGCAGGGCATGAGGTCTGCCCGTCTCCAAACGCACGGCCTGCAGGATCCGGTCATACAGGCCGAGAAGGCCATGCCCGTAGGCTTCCATGCCGACGGCATCGATACAGACATCCGGACCGCGGCCTCCGGTCATGTCGCGCAGTTTTTCAACGATGTCCAGGGCGCCCGGATCCTCGCCGTCGGTCAAGGTTTCGGCCTGCCCGTGTTTCCTGGCCAGGTGGAGCCTCTCCGGCACCCGGTCGATGGCGATAACCCGTTCCGCCCCCAACAGACGGGCGCTCTGGATCGCAAACTGTCCGACTGGCCCGCAGCCCCACACGGCTACGATGTCGCCCGGCCGGATATTTCCGTTCTCGGCCGCCTGGTACCCGGTCGGGAGGATATCGGTCAGGAACAGCACCTGTTCGTCCCTCATTTCCTGGGGAACCTTGAAGGGGCCGACATCCGCGAAGGGGACCCGCACGTATTCCGCCTGACCTCCGGCATAACCGCCCATCAGGTGGGAGTAGCCGAAAATGCCCGAAGGTGAATAGCCGAAGAGGGCCTCGGCCAGTTCGGCCTTGGGGTTGGAGTTGTCGCAAAGGGACCAGAGCTCGTTCTTGCAGAAGAAGCATCGCCCGCAGGCGATGGGAAATGGGATCACAACCCGGTCCCCGACCTGAAGATTGGTCACTTCCTCTCCCACGTCCACCACTTCTCCCATGAATTCGTGTCCGAGAATGTCTCCCGGCATCATCGAGGGGATGTAACCGTCGTAGAGGTGCAGGTCGGAACCGCAGATAGCGGTTGACGATACCTTGATGATCGCATCACGGGAATTAAGAATTTTCGGGTCGGGGACGTCCTCGACCCGCACGTCATGAACACCATGCCAGCAAACGGCTTTCATGATCCTATCCTCCTCACCAGGAACGCCCTGAGGGTTGACCGGTCACCGTGGCGGTTTCGCCGGTTTCGAGAATCTGCTTCAAGCGGCGCAGGTCTTCCCGCACCTGCCGGTCCGGATGCTCCCCGAACAGTCGGGCGATGGCGGCGCCCAGGGTGCCCCCGGGCGGCTGAAAGGTCAGGTAGACCCGGATTTCCGTTCCCCGGCCTGCCGGTGCGGTTTTGAAGAGGACCGAACCGCTGGTCTTCACTTCCGAATCGGGCAAAGAACGCCAGGAGATCTTTTCATTGGGTTGCTCCTCGGTGATTTCGGCCCGCCATTCCACCTGCTGTCCGAGGGGGGCCCGGGCCACCCAGCGGGAGGTTTTTTCATTCAGGATCTCAACCTTCTCCAGATGCTGCATGAAACGGGGGAGGTTTTCGAAATTGCGCCAGAAGCTGTAAATCTCCTCCACCGGCCTGGCAATGGTGACCGACCGCTCCACGTCGATCCCCTCGGTTTCCCGGTCCTGCTGACCCATGCTCAGCATCCGGGACAGGGGGCATTTCCCGGATAAGCCGCGATAGAGCAGGTACCCTCCGCCGATGGCCATGGGGAGTTTCCGGCTCGAACGGCGGGCCAGAGCCATCAGGAGCATGGCACCGCCTCCCAGAGTCGATAACTTTCGTTCATTTTCACCGACATTCTTTTTTTTGATGTTCGAAAGAAGATCCATTTTCATCGTTCACTCCTTTTTGAAAGGGGTTGTTGTCAGTCGAGACCTGCCGTGGAGGGTTAGTCCTGCGGAAGGCGCAGCAGGTCAAGTCGCAGTTGGAGCAGCGCCAGCGCGGAGGCGGTGACGTCCCGGGCGTCTACGTCGGCCACGAAAGACGCCTTATGGCCGCAGTTGTATCTGCTGCAATCTTGACCGCAGATCGGGCAGTGCATCCGCCAGGAAATAACCGGGCGATGCCAGGTTCGGGTCGGAGGGCCGGCTGTGATCAGGTTGCCGCACCAGAAGATGCCGATGGTCGGCGCACCAACTGCCGCGGCCAGATGAAGGGGCCCGGAATCGTTGGCCAGCAGCAGGTCGGCGCGGGACAGCAGACCGGCGAGGCCGCCGAGGGAAAGCCTTCCACTCAGATCGACGGTTCTCTTGTCCAGCCCCTTCACGATTTCATCGGCCAGCCGCTCCTCCTCGGCTCCCATACCGACCACCGCCACCCGGGCGCCGAAATCCTCCAGGGCGCGGCCGGTCACGATGAATTTTTCGGGAGGCCAACGCCTGCGGGGGTCTCCGGCCCCGGGGTGAAAGATCACCAGCGGTTCTGAAGTCTCAGGGAGTGCCGACCGGGCCTCTTGCAGATCGGCCTCGGTGACGGAGATCGTCGGCTGCAGGGCTGTCCCTGTGGCGCCGACCAAGGCAGCCACCTCCAGATAACGCAGGACTTCCGGCTGGTACAGGGTGTAGTGAGCCCACCGGTCGAGGGGCGCGGCCTCCGGGCTGCGGCAGCCGCTGGTCAGGCGGGCTCCGAGGCGGCGGACGAAGGGGTTTGAATAAAGACCTCCTCCATGCATCTGCAGGGCCAGATCGAACCGCTCCTCTTCCATCCGATGGAAAAAGGCTTCCAGTTCCTGGGCATCCTCCTGATAATTTTCGGCTTCCCCGACTCCCCGGCAGGGAGGCACCTCCAGGACCCGGTCCACCGGCCCCGGCCGATTCTGCAGGAAATCCACCAGCCAGCGGCGGGCCAGCAGGACCAGTTCGGCGCCGGGGTAGGCCCGTTTCAAAGCATGAAGGGCGGGCACGGCGAACAGGAAATCGCCGAGTCCATTGCATCTCAGGACGGCGATTTTCTTCACTCCCGGAATCCTCAACGGGGCCGGGTCCTGCGGTTTAGGGAATGGGTCGAGAAACCGGGGAGCATCGATCTGGCGGTCGGGTACGGTGGTGGGCAGCTCCTGGTGATAGACGCCGGAGGGCATCAGGCCAC
This sequence comes from Syntrophotaleaceae bacterium, assembly GCA_041390365.1. Taxonomy (NCBI): domain Bacteria; kingdom Pseudomonadati; phylum Thermodesulfobacteriota; class Desulfuromonadia; order Desulfuromonadales; family Syntrophotaleaceae; species Syntrophotaleaceae bacterium. The sequence goes on from JAWKQB010000002.1 coordinate 110,318, forward strand.
AGCCGCCGTAACGGGCCATCACCCGCAACTGGGCCAGCACGTCCTCCCCGCAATGGGTCTCGGGCATGTCGCGCCAGAAGTTGAAGCCGCCGACCGCCTGCAGGCAGGCGGTGTCATACAGAACACAGCCCCCGACCCAGGCCACTTTATAGGCCCGGGGAGTGGCGGGCTCGGCTCCCAACTGTTTTTGCAGGTGAAACAGGTTGGCGGCGTTGTGCAGTCGGTATCGGTTCCAGTCCGGAGTGTCGGGGAGAACGGTCTCCGGTGTGACCGGCCCATCCCAGAAGTCAATCTGCTGCTCCTGGGGGCGCAGATCATTCAGGAAACTGAGTCCGATGGGGGCACTGCCGACAAAACCGCAGCCGTAGGAGCGGATGGAATCGATCATCATGGCAATCTGCCAGGATTCCAGCATCAGGTCATCGTCGAGGAACAGGGCATAGGGGGCGTGCGTCAGGTCGAGCAGAAACTGGCGCTGTTCCGCCATGCCCCGTCGCGGCAGATGCTTGTGGACGTCTACCGTGTGTCCCTGAGCCCGCAGGAGCCGGATGATGGAGGCCGTTATCCGGATCTGTTCCAGCTCCAGATCCGGGCTCTGATCGGAGATCACGATCCGAAAATCCTTCCAGCTCTGGCCAGCCAGGCCGGAGAGGGTCACGGCAAGCGCCTCCGGGCGGTTGTAAGTGGGGATCAGTACATCCAGCGATGTCATCGGTTGCCGATCTCCTGACATTGCAGTTCGAGCGGGGTGTCTGCGAGCAGCTGCAGGGCGGCTGTGACGATCGCCTCCGGGCTGACCTTTTTCAGGCAGTCCTGATGTCCGTGAGGGCAGATGCTTTTGAAACAGTTGCGGCAAGGCACGTCGACATTCAGAATCCGGTGGGGAACCTGCCAGGGGGTATGCTGAGGATTGGTCAGGGCATACAGGTCGACCACGGGGGTGCCGAGGGCCGCCGCCATGTGAGCCGGACCGGTGTTGTTCGAGATGAGCAGAGGGCTTTCGGCGATCAGGGCGGCCAGCTCCCGCAGGGACAGGCAGCCGGCCAGGGAGAGGGCCGGAACACCGGCCTGCCTGCGGATCGACTCCACCAGTTCAATTTCATCGCGGCTGCCGGTCAGGACGATTTGAAATCCGTGTACGGATTGCAGGGTGCTTACCACGGAGGCGAACCCTTCCGGCCGGTAACGCCTTGAAGGGGCACTGGCCCCCGGATGGATGACCAGCCAAGGCAGGGTTGTGTCGAGTCGACGGTCCGCCAGTTTTTCTCTCAAATTTTCCCGATCACCGGAGGAAACCGACAGGGACAGGGTTTCGTCCTCGGTTCTGCAGTTCACGGCCGAAACCAGATCGAGCTGACGCCGCACTTCATGACGCACACCCCGGTTCACATCCAGATCGGTTTCGCGCACCCAGTCGGTCAGCAGCTGATAGGGGTTTTCCCGGCAATGAGCCAAACGCAGGGGAATGTTGGCCAGGTAGGCCAGCATGGCCGCCGGGAGGGGATTCTGACTGAAAACAGTGAAGATTACGACGGCGTCGAAACGATCCCGCAGGACCTCGACCATCTCGAACTCGTAACGGCTGTCGGCTCTCGGCGCGGTCGCTTTCATCCAGGGGGAGGAATAGATGATGACGTCCTGGATCTCCGGAATCAGTGTCGCAACCCGGGCGCCGGCCGGGGAGGTCAACAGGGTGATCCGGCGCTCGGGCCGTCCGGCTTTGAGGGCCTTGAGAGCCGGGGTCGTCATCAGGACGTCTCCGAGAGAATCGAGCCGAATGCAGAGAATGTTGCGGGCAGTGGCCCAGGAGGGGGCCGTTAATGTCTTTGCCGGAGGCATGGGGGCTCCTTCCCTGTCTAATTGATGGTCTGCTTGGCCGTCGGCGAGTCGAGGCAGCGAATCCGCTCGATGAGATTGGTGGTGGAATGATCGAACATGTAAGGCAGTATCAGGACCTTGCCTCCCAGTTCCTGAACCAGAGGCGCCTCAGGGAGCGTTTCCAGGCTGTAATCCCCTCCCTTGACAAAGACGTCGGGCCTGATGTGCCGAATGAGGTCATGGGCCGTATCCTCGTCAAAGGCGACGATATGGTCGATACAGCTCAGAGCGGCCAGCACCTGAGCCCGATCCTCAAGGGAATTGATCGGCCGGCTGGGGCCTTTGAGGCGGCTGACGCTGTCGTCTGAATTCAAGCCGATGATCAGCAGGTCTCCATTCGCCTTGGCCCGGTTGAGATAGGCGATATGGCCGCGATGCAGAATGTCAAAGCAGCCGTTGGTGAAAACTATCCGGCGGTTCTGGCGCCGGTAGGCGGCCAGCTGGGGGTCCAGTTGGGACACGGTGGTAAAAAATTTTTCCCCGGCGGTAAAATGATTGCGCAGTTCGGCCGCGTGGCAGATCGAGGTACCCTCCCTGCTGACGACCACCGAGGCTGCAGCCGAGGCGATTTCGGCGGCGTTTTCGGTATGGGCTCCGGAGGCAAGACTCAGGGTCAGTGCGGCGGCGAAGGTATCACCGGCTCCGGCTGCCCGGGAGTTTCTGGTTCGCCGGGCATAGGTCCGGTAGGGCACCTCGTCCCCTTCGAAAATCAGGGCTCCGTCATGGTCCAGGGTGACCGCGACGATCCTGGCGCCGATCAGTTTCAGCAGTCGGCCCCCCCACTGACTGATCAGGGCGACCCGCTCTTCACCACCGATTTTCTGCCGGGCCGCACGGTCCAGGCCGAGCAACCTCAGGGCTTCCGAATAGTTCGGTTTGGCGGCCGTCATATTCAGTCCCGCGAAGGCCTCCAGCCGTTTCGAGTCAATGACCATGATACGGGGCTGGCGCTTCTGCAGCATGGTCAGGGACTGGATGATGCCCTGGGTCACCAGGCCGTAATTGTAATCGGAGACCAGGACGGCATCGACCTCGAGAAAAACTTCCTCCAGCCGGCGGATCATTTCACCCTCCGTTCGAGCCGACAGGGGATGGATACTGCCCTGGTCGAAGCGGACCACCATCTGGTCATCGGCCAGCACTCTCTGCTTGGCCAAGGTGCTTCGCTCTGCGTCAGCCAGCAGTATTTTGGTGGAGACGCCCTGGTCCTCGAGAGCGCGGCGCAGCAGGCGGCCTTCGGCATCATCGCCGGTGACCGACAGGAAATCGACCCGTGATCCGAGGGCACGCAGATTGACCGCCGTATTGGCGGCGCCTCCCGGCTGATGCCGGCGTCCGGTCACCGTCACGACCGGTACGGGGGCCTCGCGGCAGAGGCGCTCGGTGGGACCGGACAGATAACTGTCCAGCAGGGCTTCACCCACCACCAGCACCCGGATGCCGGGAAAGGCATCAATCAGATTCAGCAGGCTGCCGTTCATGAAGGTCGCTCTCCAATGGAAGACATTCGCTCGCGGACCTCCCCGCCCGGCAAACCGTGGCAGCCTGGTCCCCAGGACAGGATCTTTTCCACGGCGGACAAAAAATTCGGGGCGGTAACGTGCGGCTTGCGCAGCGGGGTGACCTGCCATTCGGTCTCGTTGCCGTTGTCGATCAGGGCGGTCAGGCAATCGGCCCGGCGGCCGGCCTCCACGTCGTCCAGTATGTCCCCCACCATCCAGGATTCCTCCAATTCGATCTGGTTGTCGATGGAGGCCATATAGAGCAGGCCCGGGCCCGGTTTTCGGCAGGAACATTCCATGCGAAACTGCGGCAGCCTGGCGTCCGGATGATGCGGGCAATAGTAGAAGCCGGACAGGGTCACACCGGCCTGCTCGAAAAGAAAAGCCATGTGGTGCCGAATCCTGAAGAGGTCCTTTTTCTGGAAATGGCCGAGGGCCACTCCCGGCTGATTGGTAACGATGATCAACTGGAAGCCGGCTTCCTGGAGGGCTTGCAGCCCCAGCGGTACACCATCCAGCAGGCGAACTTTGGTTACGTCCACGTTGAAGGGCACGTTTTCGATCAGTGTGCCGTCCTTGTCGAGAAATATCGCTTTTCTGCTCATCAGGGCCACGACGTCTCGAGCATCGGCAGCACCATGATCTCGGGTACCACCGTCTCGGCTGGTTGGGTCAGGACGAAACGGACTGTTGCGGCCACGTTTTTGGGGTCCTGAAGGTTGTTAAGGTCTATTTCCGGAAAACGATCGAGCAGAAAGGGGGTTCGCATCCCTCCGGCGACCACCGCCGTCACCTTGATCCCGCTTTTCCTGCCCTCCACCTGCAGGGAATGACTGAAGCCCAGCAGCCCCCATTTGCTGGCGTGATAAGCGGCCGCGTTGGCCCATGCCCGTTTGGCGGCCGTGGAGGCAATGTTGATGATGGTGCCGCCCCCCTGTTCCCGCATGATGGGAAAGGCGAACTTGGAGAACAGGAACGGGGCGCGCAGATTGGTGGCGATCACCTTGTCCCAGTCCGCCACTTCCAGTTCCTCTACCGAAGCAGTTCTGTCCGTGCCGGCATTGTTGACGAGAACGTCGAGCCGGCCGTGCCGGGCGACCAGATCGCGGAGGGCTTTTTCAACCTGCTTTTCGTCGCAGATGTCCAGAGTCAGGCTGGAAAGGTCCCTCCCCAGGGAGCGCTGCCCGGCTTCCAGCGTCTGCAGCAGATCGGCACGGATATCCGCCGCGATCACTGTCGCTCCGGTTTCAGCAAGATTGGCGCAGATGGCTTCTCCCAGGCCGCGTGCTCCGCCGGTGACCAGCATGACCTTCCCTTTGAACGACTCCATGGTCTTCCTCCTTGTCAGAAATCATCCTTTCAGCGGTCGGTTTTCCAGTTCCCGGGCCGATATGGGCGATCGCCACAGGGATTGAGCGGGAAGTCGCTGTGACGTATTGAGAGCATGGGAAATCCTGGTGTAACCAGCTTCTTCCGTATTGGTCAAAACCTTTTCATAGAGACTGGCGATGGACTCGGCGACGCTTTTCCAGGTGAAAAACTCGTTGACTCTCCTTATGGACTGGCGGCCGAAGCGACGCAGCAGGGAGGGAGAGCGGCACAGTTCCTCGAGACGGACGGCCAGTATGTCCGGTTCCTGCGGAGGAACCAGGTAGCCGGTTTTTCCGTCCTGAATGGTGTATTTGATGCCGCCGACATTGGAGCCGATCACCGGTGTTCCGCAAGCCATGGATTCCACGGGGGTGATGCCGAAGGGCTCGTACCACGGGGTGGAGACGAATACATCCGCTGCGCTGTAGTAGTATTTGAGTGCTTTTCGTCCCTGCCGGCCGGCGAAGGTCACCAGCTCCTGCACCCCCAGCTCCCGGGCCAACTCCTGGAGGCGGCCGATCTCCGGGGTCACTTTCGGATCGGGTGTTTCGGAGCCGCCGCCCACGATCACCATGCGGGCCTTGACTCCATGCATCTGCACCAGGCGGGCGAAGGCCTGCACGGCATTGTCAACCCCCTTGCGCGGAACCATCCGCCCCAGTTGCAGGATGATCCTTTCATCGTGCGGCAGGCCGAGGGACTCTCTGGCGAAGGCCTGTTTCAGGGGCCAGAGTTCCGACGGATCGAAACCGCAGGGGATGATGGCCAGTTTGGCGGCATCCGCTCCATATAGAAGCTGCAGGTCGAGGGCGTCCTGCGGGCACTCGGCGATGACGGCATCGGCTTCGGCAATGGTGCGCTCCTCGATTTCGAAACGCACGTCGGGAAAACCGTCCGCCTCCCCCTGATGCTGTCGCCTGACCCGGCCGAGGGCGTGAAAGGTGATGGTATAGGGGATGCCGAGATCTTTTTTAAGATCGGCGGCGACGAGGGCGGACATCCAGAAATGGGCATGGATGAAATCGTACCGATTGTCCTGGCGCTTCATGAACTTTCGCAGGTAGCGGGTGAACTCCTCCATGTGTGGCAGCAACTGCTCCTTGGGGATGAAACTGGCGGGACCGGCTGGTACATGAATGATGCGCACACCGTCTTCCCAGGGCAGAATATCGGGCAGGTTGCTGTCGTCCCTGCGGGTAAAAACGTCCACCCCGTAGCCCATACGAACCAGATGGCGGGCAACCTGAGCGACATAGATGTTCTGCCCTCCGCTGTCGACACTGCCCACAGGGGCCAGTGGGGAGGCGTGATCACTGATCATGGCAATCCGCCGACGGGTGTTTCTGCTTGCGGGCATAGGGGTCCACCTCCTGTATGGTTGTCAGACGCAAAGGCGCGTCACTTGTGCGCGATGAGGTCTCTGGGCCTGGCTCCGGTAACACAGGCGAAAGTATCATCCCAATCGGAAATGAATCGCTGGATGCCGAACCTGTCCCGGGCCCGGCGACGGGCCCCTTCTCCAAGCCGAAGGGCTTTCTCCGGATTGCGCAGCAGTTCGCGCATGGCGTCCACCAACCGGTCCAGCCGGGTATCCACATATCCTGATGTGCCATTTTCGATGGCGGTGGCCATCTCCGTGGTGGCCAGACCGATGATCGGCAGCCCGATCATCATCGCTTCACACACCGCCAGACCCATGCTCGTGTACCTGATCGGATTGAAAAAGAACCGGTACCGGGCCATCAGGGCCGGTAACTGATGGTGATCCAGGTTTCCCAGTCCGCCAAGTTGCCCGGACTGCATCCCCACCAGGTCGAGGGGGATGTACTGGCGTACCCGTTCAAACAGATCCAGCCCCAAACGACGTCCCCGGACAGACAGGTTGTTGACCACGACGATGCCCCGCTCCAACTCACCTGTATGGAAAACCCCCGGTGGAACCATTACCCCGTGTTCTATGACCCGGGTGGGCGAGAGACCGTTGTCCCACATCAGGTCGTTGAAGGGGGTCACATGGACGACCAGAACCTCCGGATCGTCCACCGGATGGCGGGTGTCGGTGGGATGCTGACGGGGCGGGTCGTGCTCCAGGTAGATCCTGGGCAGCTTCCGTTGCGCCGGCGAGAGGATTTCATACTGGTCTTCCAGGTAATTTCGGTGCGATTGGAAAAGGATCAGGTCGAGGTCGAGATCAGGAACGTCCCCGGCCGGCACCTCGTGCACGTTCTCGGGCCAGGGAAAACTTCCGCTCCTGCCACCGTAGCCTTCCGGTCTCCCCTTCTTGACCGGAAGGTAGAAATGATGAGGGGCCTGTGCCAGGTAGAACAGGTAGCTTCCATGGACATGCCAGGTCAGTATTTTGCTGAATCCGTTGCTCTTCATCTTGTCCGGAGTCCCTTTCCGGCCGATTGCGGCAGCGTGATTTCCGTAGGGCCGGTCGGCAGCCGGTCCAGATCGGTTTTTGCAAGCAGGTTCAGACAGGCATCGACCACTTCCGACGCCGGGATATCCAGGCATTCCGTGCCGAAAGGACAGGTAAAGTTGTAGCAGGGGGAGCAGTTTGTCTCCCTGCGGAGCAGTTGAGCCGGAGTGAAACGGGGCCGCCACTGGCTGATCAATTCGGTGCCTGAATACAGGATCACCATGGGTCGCCGGAGTGCGTCGGCCATATGCAGGGCCGAGGAATTGTTGGCCACCACCAGGGCGGCCCGTTTCACCATTGCAGCAAATTGCGGCACGGAAGTCTGACCGAGCAGGGAGACCACCCGGCCGGGATGCCGCTTGGCGGGAGTCTGCAGGATCGGAATCAAGAGAGAAGATTCCTTGCTGCTGCCTGCGATGACAATCGGCAGACGGGTCTTTTTCGAAAGACTGCGAATCACGGAGACGAAACGGTGCGGATCGTATCGGCGTGAGGCGCAGCTGGCCCCCGGTACGAGCAGGATGTACGGTTCGTCGAAAGGCACTCCGGAGCGGGACAACAGCGCGTCGACGACGGCCTGGTCGGCCGCAGAAACCTTAAGTTTCATTTCCCGGGAGGAAACGCGGAATCCCGCCTGCTCGAGCAGAAACAGATTGCGTTCCACCTGATGGCAGGTGTCGGCCGGCGGCTTGAACCAGTCGCTGAGGAGACTGCCGCCGAATTCCCGGGAATGGCCCAGCCGGATCGGAATCCCGGCCAGATAGGTGACGTAGGCGGGCGGATAGGGTGACTGGGTAAAACTGGTAAAAATTATGGCCGCATCAAAGCGCCGGCCCCGCAGTTTCTCGACCAGCGACCACTCACGCCCGGGATCGACGGTGGGATCCTTGGAAATATCCTGCCAGGAGGCCCTCCACTCAATGGTCTCCGCCACCGATGGAAGCAGAGGCATGACCTGGCTGCCGGAGGGTGATGCCAGCATGCTGATTTCAGCGCCGGGCAGGTTTTCGCGGATGGCTTGCAGGGCCGGGCCCAGCATGACCATATCCCCGATGTTGTCCATGCGGATGACCAGCAGGCGTCGGACTTTGTTCCATTTGTCAGAAAAGGACCGGTTCTTCATTCAGTATCGACTCCACTTCGTTCAGGATCTGGTCGGGGCCGACCTTTGACGCAAAAGGAACAGCCCGGTGCAGTTTGGCATCGAGCGGCGCCCAGCGCCTGGGATCGGAGGCGGAAAACAGGACAATGCTGGGTATGCGCAGGGCGGCCGCCAGGTGAGACAGGCCCGTATCATTGCTCACCAGCAGGCGGGCGCCCGACAGGAAAGCTCCAATGCCGCCCAGGCTCGTCTTTCCGGCCAGGTCCACGGCCGGGCACCGCATCAAGGACTGAACGGCCCTGGTCAGAGGAGCCTCTTCGGCGGAACCGGTCAGGAATACACCCAGGCCCCGCTCTGCCAGGCCATCGGCGACCCGGGCAAAATATTCAGCCGGCCAGCGACGGGCCTGAGCCCGAGACCCTGGATGAACACAGGCGTAAGGTGTTTTGAGAGGTCCGTGCATGGATTCCAGGCCGACTATTTCGGACAGATCCTGTTCGTACAGGGGAAATTCCAGGTGTTCGCCCAGCTTCGGAACGCCCAGATGGGCCATCAGCTTCAGATGCCGGCGCACTTCGGGTTCATCGGCCGGATAGGGGAGAAAGAGATTTTCGTCCGGACAAAACTCCCCAGGCAGAAAAAATCCGGCGTTCCTCCATGCTCCAAAAAGGGCCAGCAGGGGATTGGTTATAGCCCCCGAGCCCTGCATCTGCAGAGCCAGGTCGAACTGGCGGGATTGTATCTGGTGCAGGAAGCCTGGCAGGCGAGCGATGTCCGGAGTGCGCTCGGGCAACCCCGGGAAGCCGGGAAACTCGATGAAATCGTCCAGGTAGCGGTGGAATCGTTTCACGAAACCGAGTGCCCAGGGGAGACCGACAAGAGTGATTTTCGCTTCGGGAAAGGCACTTCTCAGTGAACGGAAGGCCGGCACGGCGCAGAGCAGATCCCCCAGCTGCAGGGCCCGCAGAACCACTATTTCCCTGATCCCCTCAAAATTGAATTTCGGCTGTCCTTTCAATCTCTTGTGCTCCTTTCATACAGGATTAGAATTAAATTTTAACCTTATAGTTCGAGCAGTTATAATTAAAATAAAAATGCTTTAATGGTGCGAACAGTGGAACCACTATAACCTTGTCCTTCGGACTTGCAAGGTTGGTATGACGGTTTTAATTTAGTGCGTTTGGGTAGGCAACTGCGTGAGGGGTGAGGGGTGAGGGGTGAGGAGTGAGGAGTGAGGAGTGAGGAGTAAGGCGGAGGGCGGAGGGCGGAGGGCGAAGGGCGAAGGGTCTCTGCTCGTTGTCAGTGGAGCGTTAGCGGAACGGTTGTCGTTGTCGTAATCGTAATTGGAAAAGACGTATGGCGACTTATGTATAAGGCACGAGCAAAGAACTGCGGGGGATGGAGGACAAGGACAAGGAAAACGATTACGATAACGATTACGACAACGACAACGAAGGGAGGGCAACGACGGCAGCAGGGTTCAGCGGCGCCTTTACCCCTCACCCCTCACCCCTCACGCCTTCGAACAACCATCAAACATAAATCATCTTCCTTGTCATGCCGCCGTCGAGAATGATGTTCTGACCGGTGAGGAAGCCATTGCTCGGGTCGGCCAGGAAGAGAACCAGGCTGGCGACGTCTTCGGGCTTGCCGACCCGTCCGGCCGGGTGCTGGCTGTGATCGGCGGGGGAAAGGTCTTCTTGTCGGCCGTTTCTGCGCCAGGCGCTGACGTCGATCCATCCCGGGCTGATGCAGTTGACCCGCACATCGGGACCGAGGCTGACGGCCAGGGCATGGGTGAGGGCGACGAGGCCCCCTTTGCTGGCGGCGTAGCTCTCGGTGTCGGGCTCGGACATCAAGGCGCGAGTTGAAGCGATATTGATCACCGATCCACGGTTCTTGCGCAGTTCTCCCAGGCACTCTCGGGTGCAGAGCAGGGCTCCGGTCAGATTTGTGCCGAGGACCTGCTGCCATTCGTCGAAATTCAGCTCCACAAGGGGTTTGCGGATCATGATGCCGGCGTTGTTGACCAGTACGTCGACCCGGCCGAAACGGAGAAGGGTTTCCTCCACAGCCTTCTTCACCTCCTGCTCCCGGGAGATGTCGGCCGGGATGAACAGAGCCTGATCGCCGGCGGCAAGAAACTGTTTAGCGGCCTCTCCGGCCTCGCGATCGCAGTCGATCAGCGCCACCCTGGCGCCCTTTTCCAGAAAAGCGCGGGCAACGGCCAAACCGATTCCCCGGGCGCCGCCGGTGATGAGAATGCCCTGGTTCTGAAATGACATGGGGTTTCCTCCGCCTGGGATCATGTAGGACCAAGGGGATACAAGGGACTGAAGCAGAAGAAACTATTCGCCCGTTCGTACGATCCCCCTGGTTTCGGCTTCCAGCAGAAAATCAGCCAGTTCTTCCGAGGGCGATGTCTCTTCCATTTTTTTCGGCAAGGTTTTAAGAAAACGGGCCTGCTCCTCGGTCAAACGGAAGCAGTCGACTTCTCCCTCGTGCAGATAGAGCACAGCCTCGCAGGGATCTTCCTCCATAAAGAAGGCGAGTTCCTCGAAATCGCTGATTCCGCCATGCAGGTGGTTCCGCAGTTCCCCGGGATCGGTGCGGAACCGGGCGAACCGGGCGAGCGGATTGAGACAATTATACCCCGCTTTCGGCTCCTCGCTTTCACAAGGCAAGGAGGGATCGGCAAGGGAGGCCTGACAGCCGAACCAGGTGGCGATGTCCACGGCAATGCGTCCTCGGTCCGGGTGTTCCAGTTCTTCGAAGAGGTCGCGCAGGAAGTCCTGCTGCAACCGTAAAACACCGGTTCTGTCGACCTGCTTTGCCTGCAGCCAGTCGGACAGGCGGGAAAAGAAGACCCCGGGACTCCAGGCGAGGTTTTCCAGCAGCAGGCCGAACCAGGGGACCGCTGCCCCTCGGCTGTAGAACAGGGTGCAGGCCTCGGCGATCCCGGCCGCCCTTGCCAGGTCCTCCGCACCGAAGGTCGGCGTCGACAGGACCCGGTAAGGGGGCTGGCGCTTGTAAACGAGGCCGAAGCCGGAGGCGGTTTCCGCGAGACGAGTGCTGGGCAGAACGGACAAAGGGAAAATATCGAGATGGTTTGGAGCCATGCTCAGGGCGAAATCGAGGCTGGCCAGAAAACCGGACAGCGAGTCGCCCGGAAGCCCGTAGATCAGGTCGAAGCCGTAGGTTGCACCGGCCTCGTGCAGAAGCAGCATCTTGCGCTGGAAGTCCTTGGGGTTGAAAGTGCGGTTGATCCTAGCCAGCACCGCCGGATCGGCGCTCTGAAGTCCGATTTGCAGGGAGCAGTTCAGCCCGGCGAACATCTCCGCCATTTCGCGGTCGATAAACTCACTGCGAATTTCGATGTTGAACTGAATCCCCGGTGCCGTTTCGGTCATCAAGCGGAGAATCTGTTTCGCTTCGTCCTGCTGATAGTTGAAGGTCGGGTCGAGGACGAAAATCTGCCGGACCCCGGAGGCGGCGAACAGGGCCAGTTCGTTCTGCAGGCGTTCCCGGGGGAAGCGGCGGATCCCTTCAGTCCCCAGGGACTCGAAACAGAAATCGCATTTGAAAGGGCAACCGCGGCTGAGTTCCCAGACAAGACCGTCGAGTTCAGCGGGCTTCAGGGTGCCGTCCAGCCAGGGCGAGGGTAGCAGCGACAGGTCTTTGATCGATGCCGGCGGCTGGTCTTCCTGGAGGGAGGGGATCGCGGCCCCGTCGAGAAAGCGGGCCACAGCCTCGGCCAAAAGGTCCTCACCCTCGCCAGCGAAGACCAGGTCGATGCAAGGGAGGCCGGAAAGCTGCCGGCGGTCGGCCGTAGCTTCCGGGCCTCCTGCCAGGATCACAAGTTCCGGACGCAGCGTTTTCAGCTTTTCGGCGATTTCAAGCCCCATGCCCCGGTTCCAGACGGCCAGGGACAGACCGACCCATTCGGGCTGCAGTTGCAGAATCCTGTCCACGCAATCCCCGGCAGGATCGTCAAGATAAAGATCGAGCAGGTCGACCCGGATCTGGTTGCCAAATCGCCGTTTCAGGGACGAGGCGAGCATGGCGTTGCCCAGGGCCACCGCCTTGTTCGATCGCTGGATATGAATGCTGACGAGGCAGAGATTCATTGTTGCTCAAGCTTGATTGACAAGACGGTAGCCATCGGATGTTTTGATGAAGATTTCTCCGGGAAGGAGACTCTCCCGTTCCAGGATCGCCTCGATCTGCGGCCTGTTCTCCGCATCGAAGCGGATCGCCAGGCCGCAGGCGGAACTCAGTTCCCGAGGCGCGGGAATCAGCAGGAATTTCAAGGATTCCTGCTTGAGGAGTTTTTCAGCCTTGAGGACCCGGTGGATGGAATGGAACAGGGCGACAAATTCCCCTTCGTTGACCATGACCGCTGAGCCTCAGTCCCTCGGTACCGCCAGCATGCGGTCCAGGGCCACTTTGGCCCGCTCCCGGATATCGGTGGGGACGGTGACGACCGGGCCCATGGATGCGAGGCTGTCCCTCAGATCCTCCAGGGAGATCAGTTTCATGTTGGGGCAGATCAACCGGGGGCTGGCCAAAATGAATTCCTTTTCCGGACTCTCCTTGCGCATACGGTAAAGAATTCCCATCTCGGTGCCGATGATGATCTTTTTCGCTGAATGCGTCCGCACGTAATCGTACATGCCGCTGGTGGAGCAGATGTGGTCGGCCAGTTCCAGCACCTCCGGGTTGCATTCAGGATGGGCGACAAAGGGGGCTCCGGGATGTTCCGCCTTGATCCGGCGGACTTCGTCGGCCTCGAGATTCTCATGTGTAGGGCAGAACCCCTGCCAGAGGTGGAAGGTTTTATCCGGCAGAAAGGAAGCCACATAGCTGCCGAGATTGCGATCCGGCGCAAAGATGATTTCCCGTGAATCGAGGGAGCCTACCACCCGCACGGCATTGGCGCTGGTGCAGCAGATATCCGTTTCCGCCTTGGTAGCCGCGGTGCTGTTGACGTATGTCACCACACTGGCGGCCGGATGGTCCAACTTCATCTGCCGCAGGCCTTCGGCGGTAATCATGTCGGCCATCGGGCACCCGGCATCGAGACGGGGCAGCAGCACCGTTTTGTCCGGCGCCAGGATGGCGGCGCTTTCCGCCATGAAATGCACGCCGCAGAAGACGATCACGTCCTTGTCGGTCCGTGCGGCTTCCATGGAAAGACCAAGGGAGTCGCCGGTGATGTCGGCAATCTCCTGAATCTCGTCCCTCTGATAATTGTGAGCGAGAATCAAGGCGTTGCGCTCACTGGCCAAGCGGCGGATTTCCTGTTTCAAGCTTTCCTGATTCATTTGAATAAGTTCCTCTTAGATTTTTGACGATTCCCGAAGGGAAGCACCAGCCGGGCATGTGAACCATTTCACTGATTCTTTCAATTTCCGACAAAAACTGTCAAGTATAAATTTCCCCTTCGGTTCTCTCGAACAGGCAGACAGCATGGGCAAAAGGCGGCGCCGAAAGAGTGAGCGTTAATCGTCAAGGATCTTGAGGAAAAAACCGGGAAGAAAAGAGGGCGGGTGGGTCCAGCCGCCGCGCCGACCGGCCGGTCGCAGCGGCTGTAGACCATGAGCCGTTAATCCTGTTTTTCAAAATCATCCTTGGGAGCACTGCAGATGGGGCAGACCCAATCCTCCGGCAAGTCTTCAAAGGTGGTGCCGGGCTCGACACCGTTTTCCGGGTCCCCTTGTTCGGGATCGTAAACATAGCCGCAAATCAAACAAACATACTTGTCCATGGGATTCCTCCTTTTTTCAATCAGAAAGGCGAAAGAAAACGATTCCGGATTAGATCCGGAGGATACGACCCTCTAATAGTAACCGATTCTTCAAATTTTTCAAAACGATGCGCGCGAGATCACAAGGGGCTGGTCAGAAGCAGGGGTTTGTTCGCTCTTGTCCGTGCCAGCCGCATTCATCAGGCGGATTCGGATTCCTGCTGACAGTCAGAACAAATCCCCGTAAAAGTGATCGTATAGTCGAGAAAGCGAAAATCTCCCGACTGATCGGGGCGGAGTGCGAGCATGTTGAGGGCCGGGTCGTGGATGTCACTGACCGATCCGCAGTTGATACAGATGAGATGATGATGTCGGCTTGTATCGGCATCGAAGCGGGCTTTGGCCTCAAGACTCGTAACCCTGCGCACAAGGCCTATGCCAACCAGCGCGTCAAGAACCCGGTAGACGGTTGTTCGGGAAAGGCCCTTAAGCTCCATATGCAGTTCCTCGTAGAGCTGATCGGCCGTGGGGTGGTCCTTTCGCCGAGACAAAGCAGCCAATACGGCACGCCTTTGAGATGTTTGGCTGAGGCCGTGGCGCCTGCAGGCTTCGTCAAATTCCAGCTCTTTGCGAAGGATGAAATCTTCGGTGGTAAAGTTGGCTCGTTCGCTCATGTTTGGTACTTTATTGCAAGCGGTATCATCTGTCAACAGAGACGAGAAATATTTTTTCATAATGACACTAAACTTCCAGGGTAAAATTTGACTAACTCAGTTACAACTATATCTCATTATACCCTAAAATCATACACTAAAATTATAAAGAATAAAACCATTGGGCCCCGGATACAAAACCTTCAAGTTTTCCGGGTTGAAAACCACTTCGAAAAACCGCTTTACACCTAAAGGGCTTTGGTGTATTCTGCCCAACCTGCGGAGAGGTGACCGAGAGGCCGAAGGTGCACGACTGGAAATCGTGTGTACCGCAAGGTACCGAGGGTTCGAATCCCTCCCTCTCCGCCAGTTAAATTAAACAGCACGGGTCCCGGAGGGATTCGAAGCGGAGCGAGCGCTGACTGAATGTCAGAAAAGCGGGCAGGGATGCCCGCGTCAGCGAGCGGAGGGGGGCCTGCGCCGGAGCCGACGTGATGTCGGCGACAGAGTAGGCGAATCCCTCCCTCTCCGCCAGTTAAATTAAACAGCACGGGTCCCGGAGGGATTCGAAGCGGAGCGAGCGCTGACTTGATGTCTTCCCACTCCGCCCTTTTTATTGCCGCAGACCGGTGTCGATTGCCGATAGAAGTGACAGCCGGGTCCCGCGCAACGGACGGCCGTAAACCCCGTCAGGCCCGGGAGGGAGCAGCGGTAGCGGCGTCAGCCGTGTGCCGCGGGCGGGGGTGCCTGGCTGTCACTTGTGTCGGCAATAGTGCATGTCCCGCCGACCCTGAACCGCTCATTTTCGCCAATCGCGGAGTTTTTCGAGATCGATGTCGTATCTGGTTCTGGCTAGAAAGTATCGGCCCCAGAGCTTCGGCGATCTGGTTGGGCAGGAACATGTCAGCCAGACGCTGACCAACGCGATGAACTCCGGGCGCATTCACCACGCCTTTCTTTTCACCGGTGCGCGAGGGGTCGGCAAGACCTCGGCCGCTCGGATTTTTGCCAAAGCTCTCAACTGCGAAGAAGGACTCTCTCCGCAACCCTGCAACCGCTGCGTCTCCTGTCAAGAAATCGCCGCCGGTCAGGGGCTGGATGTTTTCGAGATCGACGGTGCCTCCAATACCGGTGTCGACGATATCCGCGAGCTGCGTGAGAACATCCGCTATCTGCCTTCGCGCTCCCGTTTCAAGATCTTCATCATCGATGAAGTTCACATGCTTTCCATTAATGCCTTCAACGCCCTGTTGAAGACCCTGGAAGAGCCGCCCGAGCACGCCAAATTCATTTTCGCCACCACCGAGCCGCACAAGATTCCGGTCACGATTCTGTCCCGCTGCCAGCGCTTCGATTTCCGCAAGATCCCCCTGGCTTCCGTGGCTCTGCGCCTGCGGGAAATCGCCACTGCTGAAAACATCGCCATTTCCGACCGGTCCCTGTCACTGGTTGCCCGGAGGGGCGAAGGCAGTATGCGCGATGCGCTCTCCACCTTCGATCAGGTCATCGCCTTCTGCGGAGGTCAGGTGACGGATGAAGCGGTCCAGGGTCTGCTGGGTCTGGTTGATCGGCGGTTGCTTTTCGATACCGTGGAGGGGACCCTCGCCCGGGACAGCCGGAGGGTTCTCGATGCCGTGCGCCGGGTCGATGATCTCGGACATTCCTTTCGTCAGTTCTGTCAGGAACTGGTGGACATTTTCCGCTCCCTGGTGTTGCTCAAGGTGCTGGATCAACCTGAAGAGCTGCTGGATGTAACTCCCGACGAACTTGGCCTGCTGCAGGGACTGGCGGAGGGCTGCTGCGCAGAGGACCTGCAGCGGATAATGACCGTTTTGATGCGGGCGGAAGCCGATCTGGCGGTGTCCTCATTTCCCCGGCTCACGCTGGAGATGATTCTGGTACGATTGACGTATCTGCCGCCGGCCAAAGACGTGTCGGTCCTGCTGCGTAAAATCGAGGATCTCGAGCGCCGTCTGGGCCAAGCCGGAAACTCTTTGCCGTCATCGGCAACTGTTCCCGAGCGGATGCCTTCTGATCGGGAAGATCCGGCGGAGGCGAAAAAAAAAAGTTCTGAGCCGGTTTCCGAAATTCAACCGGAAACTTCCGAGGGTGATAAGCGCGGAGGAGGTCGCCGCCAATGGGAGGAGCTGGTCAGGCAGGTGCGGCAGGCCAGGCCCCGGATTGGAACCATGCTCGAGCATGGCCGGCTGATCCGATTTGAACCTCCGGAGCTGGAGATCGGTTTTTCCGCCGGTTCCTTTCATCTGGAGCAGATGAAGGATCCTGAAACCCTGGCTGTTTTGCAGGGATTGGCGAAGGAATTCTGCAATCAGCCGATGGTCCTGAAGATCGTTGCCGTGAACGGCGATCAGGAAGGGTCCATTCCCCGCTCCCTGATCGAAGAGCGGCAGTCCCGTGTAACCGCTCGTCGTCAGAAGCTGGAAGAGGAGGCTCGGTCCCATCCAATGGTGCGGGCGGCTGGAGAAATTTTCGGCGGCGAGATCGTTGAAATCAGACCGCTGGATCCGGATTCGCAGGCAGGAGAATGAGTTTAAAACCCAGGCAAACGGTGTTCGCCGCCGTAGGAGGATAAAATATGGCAAAAGGTCTTGGAAACATCATGAAGCAAGCTCAGATCATGCAGCAGAAGATGGAGCGGATGCAGCAGGAGCTGCAGAACCGCCAGGTCGAGGCCTCTGCCGGGGGAGGCATGGTGACCGCCACGGTAAACGGTCAGCAGCAGCTGCTTTCGCTGAAGATCGAACCGAGTGTGGTGGACCCCGAAGATATCGAAATGCTTCAGGATCTGATTCTGGCCGCGGTCAACCAGGCGGTCAAGAAAAGCCAGGAGATGATGCAGGAAGAAATGGCCAAGATCACGGGCGGAATGAACATCCCCGGCCTTTTCTGATATTGTTCAGGGCAGGCCAACCGCCGGCACGTTTGCTCTGATCAAACAGGCCGAAAGTGAAAAACATCCGCGGGAAAAGAGTATTTTGCACCCGAGCCGTTTCAGGAAGGGTGCAAAATTTTTTTTCTTCAAAAATAAGTAGAACACCATTTGGAAATGGTTGAAATTTCCTGAGCACCCATGATAGATTTATCACCTTCATTCAGTCGACTTGTTGCTGAATTGGCCAAGTTTCCGGGGATCGGGCGGAAAACCGCTACCCGGCTGGCCATGTTCATTCTACGCCAGCCGCAATCGGAAGCCGAGGCTCTGGCCGGTGCAATCAAAGAGCTGAAAGCGCGCATCCGGTTCTGCTCGATCTGCTTTCATTTTACGGAAACCGATCCCTGCCCGCTGTGTACCGACCCAAACCGGGACGACCGGATCATATGCGTCGTCCAGGAGCCGCAGGATCTGCTGGCCATCGAGCGAAGCCGCTCCTTCAGGGGGCGGTACCATGTGCTGCATGGTGCGCTGTCACCTCTCGACGGGATCGGGCCGGATGATCTGAAGATTGAGGAATTGCTGTCCCGACTGGAGAACGGTACGGTGACGGAAGTGCTGCTGGCAACCAACTTCAGCGTTGAAGGTGAGGCCACGGCCTATTACCTGGCGAAGCTTGTCGGATCACGGGGCATCCGGACCACAAGGCTGGCCTACGGGATTCCGTTGGGCAGCGACCTCGAATATATCGATGAAGCCACCGTGAATCGGGCGGTTGAGGGGCGAAGAGAAATCTGAGCGCCCGCACCGGTTTGCGGCCTTTTTTTCTCAGGAGACTGTCGAGCCGACCTAATGGTGGAACTTATCTCCTGCTGAGAGCAATGACACGGGCGGTTTTTGTCGGACAGTTTCGAGCCGGCCGGTTTTTGGAAAACCGTTGATCTCTGGAAGAAGAGGGAGAACGAAGGCTCCCTGAAAACGCAAGGGCGACAGCCTTAGCGATTGCCGTCCCGGACAGAACAGAGGTTTCAAGTGAAAAAGTAGCCATACCGGGCGTCGGCCCGCAGGGAGAAGTCAACCGCTAGTTTGAATCCCAGAAAACAATAGTTAGTAAAAACAACATAATAAATGCAGAAACAGGAGGATTCATTTCATGTCGCGAAAAATGGTTAGCATCGACGGGAATACCGCCGCGGCCCATGTCGCTCATGCCACCAACGAGGTCATTGCCATTTATCCCATTACCCCCTCGTCCAATATGGGCGAAATTTCCGACCTCAAGAGCGCTGCCGGCGAGAAAAACATCTGGGGCACGGTGCCCGACGTCGTTGAGATGCAGTCCGAAGGCGGTGCCGCCGGCGCTGTTCACGGAGCTCTGCAGGCCGGGGCCCTGACCACCACCTTTACCGCTTCCCAGGGCCTGCTGTTGATGATTCCCAGCATGTTCAAGATTGCCGGAGAGCTGACGCCGACGGTCTTTCACGTGTCCGCGCGGGCCCTGGCCTGCCAGGCCCTGTCCATTTTCGGCGATCATTCCGACGTGATGTCCTGCCGCTCCACCGGATGGGCGTTTCTCGCCTCCAATAACGTCCAGGAAGTCATGGACTTTGCCCTGATCGCCCAGGCCTCGACGCTCAATGCCCGGGTTCCGTTTCTGCATTTCTTCGATGGCTTCCGCACGTCCCATGAGATTCAGAAGGTCGAGGAGCTGAGCTTCGACGACATGCGGCACATGATCGACGACGAACTGGTTCAGGCTCACCGGATGCGCGGACTCTCTCCCGAGCGGCCCAAGCTGCGCGGCACCTCCCAGAACCCGGACGTCTATTTCCAGGGTCGCGAAACCGTCAACAGCTACTATCTGGCCGTTCCCGGCATCGTACAGGGGCAGATGGACAAGTTTGCCCAGTTGACCGGGCGCCAGTACCGGCTGGTCGATTATGTGGGAGCCCCCGATGCCGAAAGGGTCATCGTCATGATGGGTTCCGGCACAGACACCGCCCACGAACTGGTGGAATACCTGGTCGGCCAGGGAGAGAAGATCGGCCTGCTCAAAATCCGGCTTTTCCTGCCCTTCCCGATGGAGGCTTTCGCCAAGGCCCTGCCGACCACGGTTAAAAAGATCGCCGTTCTCGATCGGACCAAGGAGCCCGGCGCCCTGGGAGAGCCCCTTTACCAGGCGGTTCGTACCGCTGTGGGCGAAGCCATGAGCGACGGCCTGACGGATCTGACCGATTATCCGACCATCGTCGGCGGCCGCTACGGTCTCGGATCCAAGGAGTTCACCCCCTCCCTGGTGAAGGCCGTGTTCGACAACCTCGGCCAGGCGAAGCCCAAAAATCATTTCACTTTGGGTATCAACGACGACGTGACCGGGACCAGTCTTGCCTATGACCCGAATTTCAAGGTTCCCGGCGAAGGTTATGCCGCCATGTTCTTCGGCCTGGGATCCGACGGTACAGTCGGCGCCAACAAGAACTCGATCAAGATCATCGGCGACACCACGGACTACAAGGTACAGGCCTATTTCGTCTACGATTCCAAAAAGGCCGGGACGGTCACTGTCAGCCACCTGCGTTTCGGACGCAAGGAGATCCGCTCCCCCTACCTGATCGATGCCGCCGACTTCGTCGCCTGCCACAACTTCTCCTTCCTGGAGAAGTACGACATGCTGAGCAAGGCGAAGCAGGGCGCGACCTTCCTCCTCAATAGCCCATACGATAAGGACGAAGTCTGGGCAAGGCTGCCGCGGGAGGTTCAGCAGGCCATCATCGACAAACAATTGAAGTTTTTCGTCATCGACGGCATCCGTCTCGGCAGCGAAATCGGCCTGGGGCATCGCATCAACGTCATCATGCAGACAGCCTTCTTCGCCATTTCCAACATTATCCCCCTTGAAAAGGCTGTCGCCGAAATCAAGGAAGCCATTGTCTACAGCTACGGGAAGCGGGGTGAAAAGGTCGTCGCCATGAATAACCAGGCGGTGGATGCCGCCCTCGCCAACGTGCACCAGGTGGCGGTGCCCGAAAAGGCCGACAGCAGTATCGGCATGAAGGAGGCGGTGGAGGGCGAGGCGCCCGAATTCGTCAGGAATGTGACCGCCAAGATTATTGCCGGTCTTGGAGACACGCTGCCTGTTTCGGCCATGCCCGCCGACGGGACTTTC
The DNA here is from genome assembly GCA_041390365.1 of Syntrophotaleaceae bacterium. Lineage (NCBI taxonomy): Bacteria > Pseudomonadati > Thermodesulfobacteriota > Desulfuromonadia > Desulfuromonadales > Syntrophotaleaceae > Syntrophotaleaceae bacterium. Next base: position 131,051 of record JAWKQB010000002.1, read on the forward strand.
CCGACCGGGACGGCTAAATACGAGAAGCGCAATATCGCCGTCAATATCCCCGTCTGGGACCAGGAGCTCTGCATCCAGTGCGGCATCTGCTCCTTTGTATGTCCCCATAGTACGATCCGCATGAAAATCTACGACGCCGATAAACTCGCCGGCGCACCTGCGACTTTCAAATCCTGCGATGCCCGGGGCAAGGGGTTCGAGGAGTTGAAGTTCACCCTGCAGGTCGCTCCCGAGGATTGTACCGGCTGCGGCGCCTGCGTGTACAACTGCCCTGCCAAGAGCAAGGAAGATCCCGGGCACAAAGCGATCAATATGGAGTTTCAGCCTCCCCTGCGGGAGCAGGAAGCCGAGAACTGGGACTTTTTCCTGACTCTGCCCGATATCGATCCTGAACTGGTCAAGCGGGACAGCGTCAAGGGCAGTCAGTTGCTGATGCCCCTGTTTGAATTCAGCGGGGCCTGCGCCGGGTGCGGGGAAACGCCCTTTATCAAACTGCTCAGCCAGCTTTTCGGGGACCGGCTGGTCATGGGCAACGCTACGGGCTGCTCGTCCATCTATTGCGGCAACCTGCCGACCACTCCCTGGACCACGCGTCAGGACGGCCTGGGCCCCTCCTGGAACAATTCGCTGTTCGAGGACACCGCAGAATTCAGCTACGGGATTCGTCTCTGCGTCGACAAATTCAAAACCTTTGCCTTTGAACTGGTTGATAAATTGATCAGTTGTGCTGGAGAGGGTTGTGGTGAAGCCAAAAAACTGATGGCTGAAATCAAGGCCGGCGATCAGTCGACCCAGGAAGGCATAGAGGCCCAGCGGCAGAGGGTCGGCAAGCTGAAGAACATTCTCCAGGGTTGTTCCAGTCCCGATGCCAAGCAGCTGCTGTCACTGGCCGACTACCTGGTGGAAAAATCGGTCTGGATGATCGGCGGAGACGGCTGGGCTTATGACATCGGTTACGGAGGTCTGGATCACGTTCTGGCCAGCGGGCGCAATATCAATGCCCTGGTCCTCGACACCGAGGTCTATTCCAATACCGGCGGCCAGGCCAGCAAGGCCACCCCTCTCGGAGCTGTCGCTCAGTTCGCAGCCGGCGGCAAGCGCATGGCGAAAAAAGATCTGGCGATGATCTCCATGACCTACGGCAACATCTATGTCGCCCAGGTTTCCCTGTCCAATCCGGCCCAGGTGGTGAAGGCCTTTTTGGAAGCCGAGTCCTACGACGGCCCCTCACTCATCCTGGCTTACAGCCATTGTATCGCCCATGGTATTAATATGGCCGAAGCGGTCTCTACCTGCAAGCGGGCAGTGGACAGCGGGCATTGGCCGCTTTTCCGCTACGACCCCCGTCGAATCGCCGAAGGCAAGAATCCTTTGCAGATTGACAGTAAGGAACCCACCATCTCCTTCGAGGAATATGCCTACGGCGAAAACCGCTACCGTGTGTTGAAGAAGGTCAAGCCGGAGGAAGCCGAAGCCTTGATGAAGGAGGCCAATCGCATAACCCGGAGGAAATACGATCTTTATCGCAAGCTGGCGGATTTGCCGCCGGACTGCGGCGGCGGCAAATAAGCATGCACACCGGTCTCCCGGCAGGGTTTCCTGTCGGGAGACTTTTTTGTATGAGAAGCGGAAAACCTTCGATTAGGGAATGGTTTTTGCTTTACCTCCCTGGAAGTCCGATGCGGGAAAGTCCCGGCAAGGATTCCATGGGAAATTATGCATGAGCGCCCGCTATTGAGTGGCGGGAGACAAACGGAGCGGTGGTAGCCGAAAGGTTGCATTTTTCAAATTTTTGACAAAACAGTCATCCATTTGTTAATTCCTGGTATCTTTCAGGTTTTTCGGTATCCTCCGGCACAAACCCGGCTTTGTCTGCCGGGGGAAAAACCTTGATCGGGCAACATTGTCAGTGCTATAAGTCATCGGGATGCGGAAACCCTTTTCAGGAGCATAGGCATGTTCGGTTCGCAATCCTCTCTGGTCATGTATGACGAGGAGTATCAACGGATTATCTCACACAGTGACAAGTTGCTGCGTGAGTCTAATGCCAAAGCTGTCTTTCTGGTGGATCGCAACGGGCAGTTGATCGCTGCAACTGGAGATACGGACCACCTGGACACCACGAGTCTGGCCTCCTTGACGGCGGGAAATATCGCTGCTACAGGGGGCCTGGCCAAGTTGATAGGGGAGAAGGAGTTCTCAATCCTCTTCCACGAGGGGGAAAAAGACAATATCCATATTTCCATCGTGGCCGGGCGCGTGATCCTGGTCGTCATCTTCGATCAGCGCAGCTCCCTTGGTCTTGTTCGTCTCAGGGTGCGCAAGGCGAGCGATGAGTTGGGACAGGTTTTTGACGATTTGTCGCAAAGGGCGGCCGGCAATGGTGCAGGCGGCGGTCCCAGGAGTCCTTTCGCAGAGATCTCCGACGACGACATAGACAATCTTTTCCGCTGATGAGGTAGCAGAGAATGGCCTTCATCAATTACGCCTCGCGCGAAATCAACTGTAAAATTGTGTACTACGGCCCCGGTCTTTGCGGCAAGACGACCAATCTGCAGACTATTTACCAGCGGACGGCTCCGGAAGCCCGGGGAAAGATGATTTCTCTTGCCACCGAAACGGAGCGAACCCTGTTTTTCGACTTCCTGCCTCTGGCTCTGGGCGATATCCGGGGATTTAAGACCCGTTTTCACCTTTACACTGTCCCGGGCCAGGTCTTTTACGATGCGTCTCGTAAGCTGATTCTCAAAGGAGTGGACGGCGTTGTTTTCGTTGCCGACTGCCAGGAGGAACGGCTCGACGCCAACGTCGAAAGTATGGAAAACCTGAAAGAAAACCTTGAGGAGCACGGGTACCAGCTTGAAAATCTGCCTTTCGTCATCCAGTACAACAAATGCGACCTTCCTAATTTGACACCTCTCGAGGAACTGCAGGATCTTCTCAACCCGAATCAGGTCCCTGAATTCAAGGCCTGTGCTCTCACTGGAGAGGGAGTGTTCGAAACTTTGAAGGCTGTTGCAAAGCAGATTCTGATCGATCTCAAGAAAGGCCAGAAATAGAGGGGCTTTGTTCCTGCTCTAAGCCTTGATTCCGGGATAGATCCCCCGGTTTTTTTGTCACGAATGCCTGGTTCCGTGGCGGTGGAACAGGCGAAAAATTTACGGCATCCGGTTCTTTCTGAACAACCCCTGCCAAAAATGGGCCCAGGCGCTTGGCGTGCTTCTGGTTTGCTCCATGTTTGCAGTGAGCAGCATGCTGGCAAGCAGGTGTCGCCTGATGGCTTCTTTTTCACGATTTTCCTGATGAACTTTTGCGGGCATGCCCTTTTCTTTCTTTGCGGATTGGAAGACACGGTCCTTTTCGGGCAGGCAAATCAAACAGTTTCTCCCAATTTTTATCACCAAGCATAACTCGAAATTTGCAACAATCAATTTATTAATTCAAATAAAATTTTTCAAAATAAATAGTGGCAGCCCTTGAAAAAAAATATTTGAATGGTAGAATTTCGTCCGAATTGTTGACAACAACTTTCCTGAGGAAAGTTGTTTTGCGCGCCTGGTTCTTCCCTCCTGACCGGCGCGCTTTTTTTTCGGGTTTTTCACGCAGCTATGCTCGAGATTTGCGGTCAGAGGGATTGGTTTGAAAGCAGTTTAAAAGGCGTCGAGGCCCGGCTTTCAGCGGTATTCCGCGGCTGTTTCAGGATAATTATTTACTTGCATGACCGAAACCTCTTTGATATAAGTGGCTGTGCTAATTTGCTTAGATTCTTTTTCTCCTAACGGCCGAAGGACGGTCCTTTCGCCCTTCGCTGTTACAGAAAAGTGTTCGACTCTGACCCGTCTTTCCTAAAGCACAGGCTATGGAGGGCGGGCATTGGGTGTCAGGAGAAATCGTGATGCCTCCCGCGTTTGGAAAGGAGTCGGAGGGGATTGCATCTTACGGTAATGCGCCGTGAGCATGTGATGCTCCATCGTCTCTATTTTTTTGATGCGGGCTCTCATATTCATAAGCATTGCTGGCAACCGGGTCAACCGAAGACCTACAACAAAACTAGGAGGAACAGGTTATGGCACAGGCAATGATCGATCAATTGGTAGCCAATGCTAAGAAGGCTGCCGACGAATTCAAGACCTTCACTCAGGAGCAGGTTGACAAGATCTGCGCGGCTATGGACAAGGCCAGCGTCGAAGCAGAGCAGAAGCTTGCCGAAATGGCCGTCGAGGAAACCGGCATCGGCCGCGCCGACCACAAAGCCATCAAGAACCATCTTGGCGCCCACATTGTCTATGAATACTTCAAGGACAAAAAATCCGTCGGCGTGATCAAGGAAGAAGAAGGTGTGAAGTACGTTGCCGAGCCTTTCGGCGTACTGGCGGCCGCCACTCCGACCACCAACCCGACTTCCACTGTCATGTTCAAGTCTTTGATCGCCATGAAGACCCGCAACGTGATCATCTTCGCCTTCCATCCCCGCGCCCAGAAGTGCAGCCTCGAGGCAGCTCGGATCATGGCTGAAGCCGCCGTATCCGCCGGCGCTCCCAAAAACTGCATTCAGTGGATCGATACCCCCTCCATCGAAGCGACCAACCTGTTGTTCAAACACCCGGGCGTTAACCTGATTCTGGCCACCGGCGGCAACGCCATGGTCAAGTCCGCCTACAGCTCCGGCCATCCGGCCATCGGCGTCGGCGCGGGCAACACCCCCGTTTTCGTATCCAAGTCCGCCAACCTCAGCGTTGCGGTCAATAACGTCATCGCTTCCAAGACCTTCGACAACGGCACCATCTGCTCTTCCGACCAGTCGATGATTTTCGACGACAAGGCCACTGCCGAGAAAGCTGTGCAGATGCTGAAGGACAGAGGCGCCTACCTGGTCAATGCCGAGGAAAAGGACAAGCTCGAGAAGGTCATGTTCGACAAGGAAAGAGGCGTTCCGGCCATGGCCATCGTCGGCAAATCTCCCCAGGCGATCGCCAAGCTCGCCGGCTTCGAAATTCCCGCTGACGCCAAACTGCTGCTGGTGCCCCTGAGCACCATCGGCCCCGAAGACTGGTTCAGCCATGAGAAGCTCTCCCCGGTTCTGGGCTACATCGCCTACAACAGCACCGATGAAGCGATCGCGGCTGCCAAGAGCCAGCTCCTCTGGGGCGGCGCCGGCCACACCGCCGTCGTTCATGCACAGGATGAGAAGGTTCTCGACAAGTTCGCCATGGAAATTCCCGCCAACCGTCTGCTGCTGAACCAGCCCGCAGTGCACGGCTCCGTCGGTCTCATCTACAACAAGCTGCCCCCTTCACTGACCCTGGGTTGCGGCACCGACGGCGGCAACTACCTTGGCAACAACATCAACTACAGCGATCTTCTGAGCATCAAGACCGTTGCGGCCCGTATCGTCGACTACGAGCGCGACGAATAAAAATCCGCTTGATTTCCATCGTCGACGGACCGCCGAAAGGCGGTCCGTCGACATCTTTTGGTGGGACCTTGCCAAAGGTTCCACTCTTTTTAATCGTTTGAATTCTGGGGCGGAAAGAGTCGCGCCGGAGCCATGCTTTTATCGGGTACCGGAAGGTGATGCAGAAGGCTACGGAAAAGCAGGCTGAAACAAGCAGGGTCAGACGGTCGACATGGTCCAGGATGCTGGACATTATTTTCCGCACCTGTCATATCGGGGTTGCCGGGATTCTGCTGGGAGGAGCTGTTTTTCAGGCCTCTATGCCTCACCTGCACCACTATGCTTGGCTTGTCGTGGCTTCGGGTCTGGCATTGATCGGCACAGAACTTCACCACAGTCTCTACTGGCCCCATGAGGGGCGCGGGCTGCTGGCCATGGCCCACATGCTGCCGGTCGCACTCGTTCACTTCTGGCCCGACTACTGCGTCGAACTCCTTTGGTTTTCCATCGTTGCCGGAACCGTCGGCAGTCATATGCCCCGCAGGTTACGTCACTGGTCGCTGATCTATGGCAAATTAAAATCCTGACGAGATTTGCCGGGTTTTCAGTCCTTCCCTGGTTTCTGTTTCTCCCTTCATCAGTTCTCCCTGTTATGGCGCCGGCAATGGTGCTGCCACCGGCTGGTTTCGCTCCAACTTGTCAAGCCCCTATGCCGAAGATACGTATCGGTAGCCGACGCCATGGACAGTCACGATAACGCTGGGAACGGCCGGATTAGGTTCGATTTTCTTGCGCAGATGGGCGACATGCTGGTCGAGGGTTCTTGTGGTTCCCTGGTAATGGATTCCCCATGCCTGGTTGAGGAGAATATCCCGGCTCAGAACCTCGTCGGGATGCTCGAAAAAAATTTCGAGGAGCGCCATTTCCCTGGCAGTCAGTTTGTAGGATTGCCCGCAATGCTGGCAGGAGTAACGTTTCCGGTCGACGACGGCCTGACCGATATGCAGCACGTCAGGCAGAACCGACGAATCTGGATTTTGAAATCTCGAGGTTCCGGAACGGCGCAATACGGCGTGAATTCGGGCTCGTAGTTCGTGAACCCCGAAAGGTTTGACGACATAGTCGTCGGCTCCAAGTTCCAGCCCCACGACTTTGTCAATTTCCTCACCTTTCGCGGTCAACATGATGATGGCCAGGGCACAGCCTCTGCGCCGGACCTCCCGACAGACATCAAAACCGCTCTTCCCGGGCATCATCACGTCGAGTAGCAGAAGATCAAAGGTCTGCTCATCGAGCAGTTGCAAGGTTCTGTTCCCGTTTTCAGCAGTCGTCACCTGGTATCCCTCATTGTTCAGCAGGTCCACCAGTCCCTGGAGAATATGGGGATCGTCTTCGGCCACCAGGATACGTAAAGGCGTCATTTTTTCCTCTCTGAAAAACAGGATTGGCATCAAACGATTTGAACGATCCCCTCATCGGGATCAAGGGGCAGGAAAATTTCAAAAGAAGAACCGCCGTTCCTGCGCGGACGAAAACGCAGGTCACCCCCCATGCCCGTCAACAGACGGCGACTGATGCTTAGGCCAAGTCCGCTGCCGGAACAGGCTGCTGTCAGAGAATCGTCAATCCGATGAAAAGGGGTGAAGATGGCTTCCCTGTGTCCGGGCGGTATGCCCGGGCCCCGATCTTTGACGGCTATTCGGCAATGATTGTTTACCCTTTTGATTTCAACCACAAGTTCTCCTGGTGTGGCATATTTGGTGACATTGTCAAAAAGGTTCAGCAAGACCTGCCGGATGGCATCCGGGTCGGCCTTGACCCTTGATACCGGTTCAGTAATAAGGCACACAGGATGCAGTCCTGCCTGTTCCAGGCATATCTTCTGACTGCAAAAAATATCCTCCACCAGATCCTTCGGGCAAAAAATTTCCAAACGGTATTTTTTCCGCTCCTGATCCAGGCGACCCAAATCGAGGACATTGTTGACCAGGCGGGTCAGGCGCTGGCTTTCGCCGACAATGACCTGCAGATAATGCTGCTGCCTGTCTGGCTGGCTGATGTTCCCTTCAAGAAGAAGCTCGGCATAAAGACGAATAGTGGTCAGAGGTGTCTTTAATTCATGAGAGACATTGGCCACGAAGGATGTTTTGCGCCGGGCATCGAGCATATGACGCCAAGCCTGCCAGAGCAGGAGGGAACCGCCAAAAAGGATGGAGGCGACAAATGACCCAACCAGCAGGAAGGAGAGAAGCCGCAGCCCTGTTTTGCCCCCTCCCCCGGCCTTTTCCGGCGAAAATATGCGGAGCTGCCAATGCGGCAGCCCGGAGCCAACAGGAAGTGTGGCCAGGGGCAGGGTGCCGGCCTGAAGACGGCCGTTGCCGCTTTGGTGTACGATACGGCCATGATCGTCCACCAGCGTCCAGACTTCTCCCGGAACGGCCTTCGGCAGGGTGGGCAGCAGCCGCGAAAGCAGTGCCATGATTTCCACCTCAACGCCGACCCGGCGCCCCGAGCCGGCCGGCATTTCCATCCAGCCGAGAAGATACAGCCCGTCCTCCCAAAACCATGGAAGCCAGCCTGTCTGAAGCTTCTGCTCAGCTTTCGAAAGTCCTTCTGATCTGAGAGGGTAATCGGCCAACCTGCGCAGTTCCATGCGAGGAGACAAAAAAGCGGATCCGCCGCCATCCTCGACAGAACCTGCTTCCTCCGGGGGTTCCTGCCAAGGAATGCGGCCCTGAAACAGCGCATCGAAACGGGAGAGGAAGCCGGCCTCCTCACTGTTGCCGGGATGTTTCGGATCGGGCAGAATCAGACCCTCCGGTGTCCAGATAAAAACATTCCGGATCAGAGGGTTGTCGTACCTCCAGTTGATAAGGTGCTGGGCCAGATCATCCTCTGGAAGTTGCCGCAGACCGCTCAAAAGCCCCCTCCTGACTTCTTCCAGAGCCAGGTCCAGGGTTTCGGCAGTGCTTTGAGCTCGCTGCAGAGCAGCGGCGCGAGTGTCTGCTGTCAGTTGCTGCTGCTCCCTTTTCAGAAGGCGCAGGGCCATTCCTCCGACCAGCAGAGTCGGGACGAGGAGCAACAGCCAGGCGGCAATGATCAGGCGGACTCGATACATGGCCCTTTCCGAATGGTTTTACTCAATGAATTGAAAGCGCGCTCTGTTGCTGGCTGTTAATCTAGCAGATTGTGGTTGTTATTTATAGGGTTTCTGCTGACTTCGCACTTTGTAGCTTTCTGAACGGATCTCCTTTTTCCGAACCTGATCAAGGGCATCGGTCTCGAATTCGCCAGCCTCCTGTTCCAGTTGACCCGCCTCGTCGGCAAGATCGGCAAAGCCCAGTTCGGCATTCTCAGTCTGCAGTGCTTTTCCGCTCTCACGCAGTATGCTGGCTGCCTGGTCCTTCTGGCCTTCATTGTAAAGCGTGAGGGCCTTGTCGCGGACAAGGGCCATTTCGTTCTCCACCACCGCTTCCTGTACCTCCCTGCTGACCGCCTGGCGCACCTTTTCCCTCTCGCTGCTGAAGACGGCCTGGGCCAGTGCCGCGGATCGTTCCGTAGAGGATGTCAGGGCATTTTCGTAACGGCAGCTCACTTCTCCCAACTCGATAGTCTTGCCGTCCTGACCTGAAGGGATTTGCACCTCGACCAGGGCGTACTTTTCCTGCCCACCATAGAGTTGATTCATGCGGATTTCCACCTGTCGGTCCTGAATCCGGCCATCACGCCCGATAATGCGCAGGGGCCGAACATTTTCCGCGCATTTTATCTCGATAGTGACCCGGCGGGCGACAACACTCAGAACGTCACCCAGTTCGGCCGCAAAAATACGGGGAAGGTCAAGGCTGGATTCGACAAAATAAGTATTGCCGTCGCTCCGCTCGGCGAGGCGGGTCATCAGATCTTCGTTGAAATCGTTGCCAACCCCGATGGTTGTGACTGAAATATTCTCCTTGAGCAGAGCCGCACCAAGACGGGCCAGATCGTCGGGGCGACTCGGCCCCACGTTGGCCAGGCCGTCGGACAGCAGGATCACCCGGTGGACAAAGGGGAATTCTCCGTTTTTACGGACCTCGGCAGCTCCCTGGCTGACGGCTCCGAACAGAGCCGTGTTCCCGCCGGGCAGGATTCCCCGGATGCGCGCCTCGATTGCTTCGGAATGATTGGCCGGTGCCGAAGGAACCAGGGTTTCGACTTCATGGTCATAGGTGACGAGTGAAAACAGGTCCCGGCGATCCAGGCGATGGAGTGCCTCAATCGCCGCCTCACGGGCTTTTTCGATTTTGGTGCCGGCCATGGATCCCGAACGGTCCAGAACCAGAGCCAGGTTGACTGGAGGTCGATGCCCGGTGCGAGGGGTTTGCGGAGCTGTCAAGGCGATTTTGATGACTGCCCGTTGGGATGACCCGGCCAGCAGAACAGGTCGGTCCAGCCGGGCTTCACATTGAACCAAAGGGGCCTGAGCGGCGAAAGTGGCGGATGCAAACAATAGTAAAATGGCGACAAAGGGGAGAAGTATTCTGTTCATGTTCGACTCCTGTTTGAATTGGGAAAAGAACCTCGTATTCCTCTTCTGCCGCGATTAAACCACCTTGTTCGCTTCAGGGTGTCACAAGCAGGTAAAATGATTGTAAAAAAAATGTCTGTGATTCCACCCCGCCGCAAAATGCTGACGCCGGGGTTCTGTCATGCTATCCTGTCCGCTGACTGGAGTCACACCGGCAGACGCATGGGTCTGCGCACGGGAATTCGATCCATAAAAATGAGCCGATCGAAACACAGACCTGAACGAATTATCATCGTCGCCATGACCGCAAAGAGGGTCATCGGGCACAAGGGCGCCATTCCCTGGCATATTCCGGATGAGCTGCGGCTGTTCAGGGAGCTGACCGAAGGCCAGTCAGTCATCATGGGCCGGCGGACATTTGAATCGATTGGTCAACCCCTTCCCAACCGGCACAACATCGTTGTCAGCAGCCGCTTGTGCTCCCTCCCCGGCGTCGATGTCTGCCGTAATCTTGAAACGGCTTTGCAGCAAGGGGACCATTACGAAAAAAAAATATTCCTTATCGGCGGAGTCGAAATCTACCGGGCTGCATTGCCCCTGGCGGATTTCCTCTACATCTCATGGATCGATGGGGATTTCGAAGGAGATACCTGGTTTCCCGATTTTTCCTTTGATCAGTGGGAAATGATCGCCCAAAGGGATTTGATTTCATTTCGCCACGAAGTCTATCGACGCCGCCAGTGAGTTGTTAACAAACCCCATAAAACAGTTTTCTTCGCTGACGGTGGAGCGGCAACAAATGTTTCATCACGGTCGATACCTGCAAAGGCGACAGGGATTGATCCTTGCATAGACAGTTTCCGAATTTCTTTTGCAACAGTTCTTGGCTGAAGATTCCCGGAGCAACAGGTCATGGAGAATACGTCAATGGGATCGTCACGCATCCTGATGTCGCTGGCAGCGCTGGTCCTGGTGGCAGCCGGTTTAAACGCGGCCAAAGTCATTCTGGTGCCGGTCCTGCTGGCCGGTTTCATCGCCATCATCAGCGCTCCGCCGATGTTCTGGTTGCAGCGCAAGGGGTTTCCGACCTGGCTCGCCCTGCTGATCGTCATCCTGGGGGTTTTTCTGCTGGGGATGGTGGTGGCCACCCTGATCGGAACTTCGGTAGGTGATTTCACGCGAAACCTGCCCAATTACGAAACCAGGGTTCGCGAGCAGACGGGAGATGCCGTGATACTGCTGCAGAGGATGGGGATCCGGGTTTCCTCTGCGGAACTGATCAGGTTTTTTGACCCCGGAGCGGCCATGAAACTGATCGGCATGCTGCTCAACGCTTTGGGCAACATGGTGACCAACGGCCTGCTGGTTCTGCTGACGGTTATCTTCATGCTCCTCGAAGCCAGCAGTTTCCCGGCCAAGCTCCGTCTCATCCTTGGGGGTGAAAACTCTTTGGAGAAGTTCGAGTATTTCCTCCATAATGTTCAGCATTATGTCGCGATCAAGACCATCATAAGCCTGATCACCGGAGTGCTGGTGGCGGTTCTGCTGATCGCTCTCCGCATCGATTATCCGTTTCTCTGGGGACTGCTGGCCTTCCTGCTGAACTATGTGCCCAACATCGGTTCGATAATCGCGGCCATTCCGGCGGTTCTGCTGGCCCTGATCCAGTTCGGTTTGTTCAAGGCGGTGATGGTCGCGATCGGATTCCTGACGGTCAACCTGCTTCTGGGAGGACTGATCGAACCCCGCTTTATGGGACGGGAGTTGGGGCTTTCGACCCTTGTGGTCTTTCTCTCCCTGCTGCTATGGGGCTGGCTTCTGGGTCCGGTCGGCATGCTGTTGTCGGTACCACTGACCATGACCGCCAAGATTGCCCTTGACAGCCATGAGGACACCCGCTGGATTGGGGTTTTGATGGGGCCGGAAAAACCGCTGTCCACAAAAAGAACGGCGGAATAAATCCCGGGTTTTCACCCTTCCCAGAAGAGATAATGGGGATTTCCCGAAAGAAATTCAAGGCATTCCTCAAGGGTGCCGACAAAATCGATGTGTTCCCATTTTTCCCGGTTGTGGAAATACTCCATTCGCCAGTATCCCTCCTTCTCTGTCTGGAACAGGCGGGCGAAGCTTTCTCCGCCTTTTGCCAGGCGGAGCTCGTTGCCCGTAATATGGATATCAAAGGCTTGCAGATGGGGATCGGATCGGGCAATCCTTTGGGCCTGGTCAAGACTCTCTTTCATCTTCTACCTCCGGTCGCCGGACAGTTTTTCTTGCCGCGTTCCTTACAATTTTACGCTGTTTGCAGCTGCCTGCAGGCGTTCCTGAAAAGTTATCTGCATCGGGTCGCCGTCAGACAACAGGGCGGGACTGAGATGGTGCAGGAAGAGATGGCTCAAGGCGCGGAATGTGTCTGATCGGGACCGGTACGGGCTCCTTTCGCAAGGGCCTCGCGCGCATCCTGCTCGAAATCGGCCAGGATGTCCTCCAAGGCGGTGTTCCATCCTTGCACCAGCGCCTTTGGAGAGCGTTCACCGACCGGGATTTTCCTGCGGTACGTTTCATTGAGAACCGTAAGGGCAATTGAACTCGTGTCGTCTATGAGTGTCAACTGCAATTCAAGAACGGCTGCGGGCGGCTGGCCGGGACGGTAATCGCCATGGAGCGCCTCGATGCGGCCGCGCAGCAGGTGCGTGGGCTGCGGTTCGGCGTCTTCGGTAACGAGGCCGAAAATTCCGGACTCCCTGAGCCATTGAGTGGTCTCCTCGGTCACAAGATCGGATGGGGAGCCGAAAAATTCGTTATAGAAGTCGGACCGGTACTCCAGATCCCCCACCCGATAGACGAAACTGCGCGTTTTGATGCGCGCCGAATTGTTGAAGTTGCGGACCAGCAGCACCGTATTCCCAGAAGATTCACCCGGCGGGGTTTTTCTTTCTGTGGAAAGAACAAAGTTGGTCTTTTCCGGATAAGGTCTTTCCAGTTGGACGCACCCGCAGAAAATGGGCATTGTCAGGAAAAAAAGGAGGCAGAAAAGTTTTTTGGAAACACGGGTCATGGTCATGGCTCCGTTGGGGGCGGCGGAGCCCCGAGGATCAGCTGAGAGGGGTACTCCCGGGCGCTTTCGGTCAGATCCCGCAGGTTTTCCGAGGCCTGGCGGAAATTTTCCAGAATGTCCTCGATATTCTGCTGTTCGGATGTGATCAAACCGTCCAGTCGGCGCGCCGTTTTCCCCAGGGGTTCCATTTGTGTCGGCAGCTCCCGGGCCAGCTGATTGAGCTGTTCGGTCAGGCGGTTGAGACTTTGTGCCGTTTCCGGCAGTTCCTGAAGAAACCGGCCTAACGGGTCTTCGGCTCGGGAGATGAACCGGTCCAGACGGCTGCTGGTGGCACGAAGTTCCTTGAGCAAGAGTACCATCTGATCACTGATTTCGCCAATGCGCACCTGTTCGGTCGCCTCATTGAGCCCGCTCAGGGCCTTCTCGATACCGGTGAACAGGGCTTCCATGTCCACCTGTTCAATTGTCTTGAGAATCCGGTCGATGGCTTCGGTATACCGGGTGATGGTGCTGGGGGCGGAAGGGATATAGGCATAGTCGGGTTTCCAGTCGATACTCATCCAGGGTGCTCTTTCGGCGACGAAATAGTCGGCCTCCAGGTAGGCCGTACCGGTGACACCCGGAAAAGCCAGCTGAATACGCAGGCCTTTTTCCACTTCTGTTTTCACCAGTTCCTCGACGGCTGCCTGGGACATGGCACCGAAGGCCTTGCTGAAGAGGGAGATGCGGACCAGAACATACCGTTTTTCCGTCTCGTATTCCGTACCCACAAGGGTAATTTCCTCCACCCTGCCGATCTGCACCCCTCTGAATTTAACCGGAGAACCGATGTCCAGTCCCTGGACCGATTCCACAAAATAGGTTTCAGCATAAAACTTCTGCTGAAACAGGGTCCCGGCGCCGAAGACCATCAAACCGATCACCCCGATCGTCAGGGCAACCAGGATGAACAGACCGATCTTGAAATAGTTGGCTCTTTCGCTCATCGATATTTTGATTCCTCTCAATGATCTGGGACGGCGTCGCGGGGATGGAAAAACCGCCGGACAGCCGGATCGCTGCTGGAGGCCAGAACTTCCGGCGCACCGTCGGCCAGAATCCCCTTGACCTTTCGGTCGAGCAGGATGACCCGGTCGGCAATGGCGAAGATGCTGGACAATTCATGGCTGACGATGACAAAGGTGATGCCGAGACTGTCGGCCAGTCGCAGAATGAGCTCGTCCATTTCCGCGGAGATGACAGGATCGAGTCCTGCCGACGGTTCATCGAGAAAAATGATTTCCGGACCCAGCACCATGGCCCTGGCAATGGCCGCGCGCTTGCGCATGCCGCCGCTCAATTCTGCGGGAAGGAGATGTCCGGATTTGTCCAGTCCCACCAGGCTGAGGTTCATGGCCGCGATCAGGGTGCGGGCCTCGGCCGGCAGATCGGTAAATTCCTCCAGCGGCAGGCAGAGGTTTTCCATGACCGTCATGGAGCCGAACAGGGCACCATTCTGGTACATCACGCCGATTTTACGAAGGATCGCCAGGCGCCTCGGCCCCGCGGCGGCAACAATGTCGTCCCCGTCGATCCGGACTCGGCCGGAAATGGGCGTATAGAGGCCGATCATATGTTTGAGCAGCGTGCTTTTGCCGCATCCCGATCCCCCGAGAATGATGAAAATCTCCCCCCGGCGGACGCTGAAGTTCACATCCTGCAGAACGGGTTCCGCGCCGTAGCCTGCCGTAAGCCCGCTGACCTCGATAATGTCGGTAGTGGAGGACATGGGTTCAGATCCCCAGGTAATAAAATAGGACCGAAAAGATTCCGTCGGTCACGACGATCAGAATGATGGCGCTGACCACGGCACGGGTGGCTGCATTGCCGACGGCGCTGGGGCCGAATTCGGTGCGCAGACCGTTGAGGCAGCCTATGGTGGCGACAATCAGTCCGAATACCAGGGACTTGAACAGCCCGCTGTTCAAGTCGGTCCAGCCGACTGCCGTCTGCAGCTGGCGGATATAGGCCGTCATGGGGTAGCCCAGGGAAAGCAGCACGACGGAGCCCCCGAACAGGCCCAGGAGGTTGGCGAAGAGCGTCAGCAGGGGGGTGACGAAAAGGGCCGCGAGCACCCGGGGAATCACCAGAAAAGGCACGGGATCAAGGCCCAGGGTGGTCAGGGCATCGATCTCCTCGTTGATCTTCATGGTGCCCAGTTCGGCGGCGAAGGCCGAGCCGGAGCGGCCGGCCAGAAGCAGGGAGGTCATCAGCGGCCCCAGTTCCCGCAGGATCGCCAGTCCGATGATATTGGCCACATAGATTTCGGTGCCGAACTGCTTCATCGGGATCGCTGCCTGAAAAGCCATGATGAGGCCCACCAGGAAGCTGATCAGGGCGACGATGGGAAGGGCATCCACGCCGGCCTTTTCAAAAATCAACCAGACATCCCGCCAGCGAACCTGGCCGGGTCGGCGTGCGGTCTTGAGCAGCGCGACGGTCAGTTCGCCGACAAAAGCGATCAGATTGCCCAGGGCTGTCCAGGTGCGCACTGCTGCCCGCCCGGTCTCCGTGGCCAGGCTTCCGGGGCGCGGTCTCTCGCTGACGATTTCCTGAAAATTAGCCGGGACGAACTGATCCAGCAAACGCCGGAATTCAGGCTGCAGTCCCTGGACGCAGACTTCCCCCTTGCGCGGCAGCATGTGCCGCTTTATTTCCAGCAGCAGGCTGATTCCCGCGCCGTCGCAGTAGCTGACCCGGGAGAGGTCCAGGGTGACTTTGGTCGGTTTTTCCCGGGTCAGCAGAGAGACGGCTTCCGGCCAAAGGATGGCTGTCCCTTCTATATCGAGCCGTCCGCCAAGGGTCAGGACAAGTTCGCCATCATTCCGCATGACCTGAAGATCGATCTTCTGCGGCCGGTTTGATTCAGGCAAGGGTATGGCTCCGTTTTGTTTGGCCAACAAACAGAAAATCGACCGGCAGTACGACAGGATGTCGAAGTTGTCAGCGAATGATCTTCCAAGAGCCGTCCGGCTGTCGACAAGCCGTTCCGAAGGCTTGCTGTTCAGCCCCGCCGATGATTACGGTCTGGTAGTACTCCCGGCAGTACTGTCCGGCGCCTGTCTGGTAGGTCTCGATCGGCGTTATGGCACCATAATTTCCCGTGTCCGGGTTTCGCCAGCTGGTGGACTGGTTGGTCCGGGTATATTCCAGGGCGTACTGGGCGTTCTGCTGCATGGCCAGACGATCCGCACGATCGAGGGATCGGCCGACTTCCTGACCGATCAGGGCCCCGGCCAGGGTGCCGACAGCCACCGCAACCAGGGTGCCACGGCCGCCTCCGATCTGAGATCCTATCAGGGCTCCGGTTCCGGCGCCGAGCAGGGCGCCGCCCGTTTCCTTGCGCCCCATCTGGGGAGCACAGCCGGCCAGAACCAGGGTGAACAGACTCAAAAAGACAATCAGCTTTTTCATCTTGCGACCTCCATGTTACAGCAATAGGAATCGGTGTTCCGATAGTTTAAGGATATCGCGATGTTAGCTTCTGTCAAGGGGCTCCGGCAGCTGGCGCAGGGTCTCGGCAACGAGGGGTGCGATACGTCGGACTATTTCGTCAATCCCCTTGGGATTGGGGTGAATGCCGTCGGCCTTGTTGAGTGCTGGAGAGCCGGCAACACCCTCCAGAAAATCGGGATAGAGGGGAATCCGGTGTTTTACAGCCAGGCTTCTGAAGAGCCCTTCAAAAGCGATAGAGTCCTTGGGTCCCAGGTCACGCAGCGGCCGGATGCCGGCTAGCAGAACCCCTCTGCCCTGCCGGATGATCTCGCTGATGATCCAGTCCAGGTTGCTTTCGGTCAGGGCCGGGTCGAATCCCTGCAGGTTGTCGTTGGCCCCCAGTTCGACGATGACCAGGTCCGGCCGGCACGCGAGCGCCTGTGACAACCGGCCGCGGGCTCCCAGGGTCGTGTCGCCGGGAACCCCGGCATTGACAAGCTCCACAGGAAAATTCATCGCCCGCAACGCCTTTTCAAGGCGTACCGGAA
Organism: Syntrophotaleaceae bacterium; assembly: GCA_041390365.1. NCBI lineage: Bacteria > Pseudomonadati > Thermodesulfobacteriota > Desulfuromonadia > Desulfuromonadales > Syntrophotaleaceae > Syntrophotaleaceae bacterium. The sequence goes on from JAWKQB010000002.1 coordinate 148,030, forward strand.
AAGCCGCCTTGCTCGGAACGGCGAAGCCGGCCACCAGGCTGTCGCCGAAGGCGAGAATGCGGATCGGACGGTCTGCCTTTGCAGAAGCCGGGCCGGGAGCTGGACAGAGGTTTGCCAGGAGAAGGGGCAAAGGTGGAATCGGCATGGCGGCGTCCTCTTTCGGAAAAAGGGGGTCTGCCGCGACTTTACCGATTGCGGGAGAAAAGGTCAACACAAGGCCGCACTAGCCCGTATTGCGCAGACCAGCGGAGATGCCGTGAATGGTGGCGGCCAGGACGTAATCGAGCTCCTCGCTTTCTTCTCCGGCCCGTTTTCGGCGCAGCAGCTCGATCTGGATGAGGCTCAGCGGGTCGACGTAAGGGGTCCGCAGTCGCAGGGAACGGGCCAGGCTCGGCGCATGTTGCATCAGCCGGGTCTGGCCGGTGGCGGCCAAAACCGCCTGAACCGTGCGCCGGTGCTCGACGACCACGAGCTTGAAAATCCGTTCCCGGATCTGCGCGTTTTCCACCAGCTCGGCATAACGACTGGCCAGGGGCAGGTCGACCTTGGTCAGGGCAAGTTCCACATTGTAGATCATGTCGGTGAAAAAGGGGCAGCCTTGCATCATTTCCGTCAGAATCCTGCGGGATGCGGGACCCCGTCGGGAGAAAGCCTCCAGAGCATGGCCGACACCGAACCAGCCGGGCAGGACATGACGGCTCTGCATCCAGCCGAAAACCCAGGGGATCGCCCGAAGGTCATTCAGTGTTCCCGAGGATTTTCTCCGGGCCGGCCGCGATCCGATCTTGGCCAGTTCGAATTCCAGGACCGGCGTGGCCTGTTCGAAATAGGTCACCAGATCAGGGTTTTCGGCAATGTGATGCCGATAAAAATCGAAAGCGGCGGCGGACATCTCTTCCAGGGCCGCTTCCCAGTCCGGATCGAAGGCGGATGTTCCAGAGTCCGAACCATCCAGGCTTTCCAAAGCGGCCGCCACCATCAGCTCCAGATTCCGCTGAGCCAGGGAAGGGTCGGCATATTTCCAGTTGATGACCTCCCCTTGTTCGGTAATTTTGAGACTTCCCGAAAAAGCTCCCGGCGGCTGACTCAGAATCGCCCGATGGGTCGGGCCTCCTCCGCGGCCGACGGTACCGCCGCGACCGTGAAACAGCCGTAGGGTGACCCCGAGTTCTTCGGCTGTCCGGTAGAGCGAGCGCTGGCACTTGTAGATTTCCCAGGTACTGGTCAACATGCCTCCGTCCTTGTTGGAATCGGAGTAGCCGAGCATCACTTCCTGATGTCGATTCCAGGAATCGAGCAGCGGACGGTACCAGTCGCTGCTCCAGAGGTCCCGGCAGACGGTCGGGGCATGGCGGAGGTCCTCGATCGACTCGAACAGGGGCACCGGCATCAGGCCGGGGTCCCCGGATGCCGGTCTGGCTGCGGGTTGCAGGCCGGCCTCCCGGGTCAATTGCAGCCAGTCTCGGAGATTTTCGACGGATCCGCTGCCGCTGATCACATAACGGGTGATCGATTCCGGCGGAAATTCCCGTTTCAGTTCGGCGATCCCCTGCAATGTGCCCAACACTTGGGCCCTTTGATCAGGTTCGGTCAGGGCCCGGCGATGAATCATGGCGTGCTGACGGATATCCAGGACATGCAGGTGAAAACCGAAGGTCGCGGCCTTGCGCAGGATGGAGTCCAGGTATCTCTTCGCCAGTCGCTCCCCCTTGTGTTGCAGGAGACTGTCGCGGATCAGACTCAGGTCGGCAATAAAGGCATCGGCATCGGGGTAGGCCTGCGGGTGGCGGGAATCGGACCGGCTCAACTCCAGCCGATGGCGGACCATCACCAGAAACTGCCGGTAGAACTCGCACTCCGGTGCCAGAACAGCCCGTGAGGCCGCTTCCGGCATGTCCTCCAGATACCGATGCAGGGCACGGAGAAAATTCGCAGAGGGATTGAATCGGCAGCCGGACGGGGTGAGGAGCTCCTTGAGCAGCTTTACATCTTCAAGATAGCTGTCGAGAATGATTTCCCGGGCCTGGGTCAGCGCGGTGCGGGTCGAAAAAGTGGTAACGGCAGGGTTGCCGTCACGGTCGCCGCCGATCCAGGAACCGAAGCGGATCACCGTGGGCAGCCGGCCGGCCGGAAGGTCGCAGCCGAAGATTTCGGCAAAAGCCGCGGCAAGATCCAGATAAAATCCGGTGAGGGCCGGAATAAGAAAGGGGGAGTAATGGTCCAGCCCCTGCTCGATCTCATTCTCCACGGTGGGGCTCTGCCGCCGAACCTCTTCCGTCTGCCACAGGGCGGTAATTTCCGTCAATATCGACTCTTGCTGGGCCATCCCCTCAGCCTCCGTCAAAAGGCAGCGGTTCAGCTCCTCGAGCGAGGCGGCGATACGCTGCCGCTTGGTGCGGGTGACCCGGCGGGCCACTTCGGTGGGATGGGCCGTGAAAACCGGGATGACCTCGACTTTCTGCAGCCGGGACAATGCTTCTTCGAGTCCGCATCCCGCCTCCCGCATACGCCTCAGGGTGCCTCTCAGGGATCCCGGCTTGTCCTCCGCTCCGGCTGTCATCCGGACCGCCCTCAGGCGGCGTTTGCGGTGCTGGGTTTCGGCGAGGTTGACCAGATCGAAGAAGGTTGAAAAGGCCTTGACGATCTGGCGGGATTCGGGCAGGGAGAGGCCGCGGACCAGTTCCATCGCCTTGCGCTGCAGGGGATCGTCCTGCAGGTCCCGGATTTCCGTCTCACGCCCCTCCAGCTCCCGCCGGTGAGCGATGGAATTCAGGCGCAGGTCCTCCTCCAGATCATAAAGGGCTTCTCCGGCCTGTTCACGGAGCACGACGCCGAGCAGCAGACCCAGGGAGCGCACATCCCGGCGCAGGGGCCGCTCCCAGAGTTCGCCGGTAAAGCTGATCAGTTCCGAAAGCCTGGCAAAGGGGTCGTCTATTTTCCAAAGGAGTTCAGGCATGCAGGTTCCCCCTCTTTTTAAATGGTGACAAGGCATCAGGCTCGGTTTCGGCAGGGGCGATGAATCGCTAAAGGACCGTAATGCCAAATAAATATCAGGGTTTTGGTGGAGCGGCCTCTAGGGTCAGGGCTGATAATACTGCAGCGCCTCGGGCAGTTTTTCCTGAATCTCCCGGATCCGGGTCTGATCGGCGGGGTGAGTGCTGAGAAATTCGGGAACCCCGGCACCGCCCAGTTGCGCCATGCGCTGCCAGACATCGACAGCGGCACGAGGATCGTAGCCGGCCATGGCCATGAAAATCAGGCCGAGATAATCCGCTTCGCTTTCCTGCAATCGACTGTAGGGCAGCATGACCCCCACCTGGGCGCCCACCCCGAAGACCTGCATCCACAAGGTCTGGGCCGTCTGGGGCTGGGTGGCCAGCAGAGCGGAGAGGGCCTGGCCCCCCATCTGGGTTATCAGCTGCTGGCTCATCCGCTCGCTGCCGTGGCGGGCGATGACATGGGCAACCTCGTGGCCCATGATGGTCGCCAACCCCGCCTCGTTTTGGGCGATCGGCAAAATTCCGCTGAAGATGGCCACTTTCCCCCCCGGCATGGCGAAGGCATTGACCTCCTCGCTGGCGATCAGATTGAATTCCCAATTGTAGCCGGCCAGTTCTCCCGATTCGCCCCTGCGGGCCATGAATTCCTCCACCGCCTGCCTGATGTTCTGTCCGACCCGTTTGACCATTTCACTTTCGGGGGTATTGCGGATTACCTCGTGGTTTTGGAGAAATTCCTGGTACTGATCCTGGCTGGCGCTGACCATTGTGCTTTCCGGCACCAGGTTGAGCTGTTGCCGCTCGGTGACGGGCACAGAAGCGCAGGCCGACGCAAGCATCATCCAGCCCATGAGGAGGAGACGGCTTCCGAGCGTTCCGGGTCTACGCAGACTTTTGACCGTTGGCTGTAAATTCATATGGAGTCCTCCAGGTTTCTCTCAGAAGGAGAGTCATCGGTGATCATACCATCGGAAAGGTGAAAACTTCCCGCCGGCTTTTTCAATTCTCGAGGTCCGGTTAAAGTTTTCCAGAATTAATCGGACAGTCAATGGCCTGCCTTCCATTCAGGATGCCATGAGTTGAAATGAATTTCCAACCGGTTACATTTGAACAAACAGTTTGCCCGGCAAGGAAATGGGGACATGGTAAAATTTGCATTGCTGTCGCTTTTGCTGTTGTTGCCGGCCTGCTCGGAAAAAGAAGTGGCCTACACCCTGCCCTTGGGGGAGGAGCGGGTGATCCGGGTCCAACTTGACGATGCCCGCTTTACTCCCTCGATGATCCAGGCACTGCATGGAGACCGCCTTCTGCTCCAGGTTTACAATACGGAGAGCAAGACCCATTATCTGACCGTAAAAAATCCCCGCGGTGATTTTATTCGAAGCGTCGTCCTGCCCGCGGGGGAGACCGTGCAGATACCTCTTCTGCTGACCGATGAGGGCGTCTGGAGATTTTATGGGGAAAAACCGCTCCAGGAGTCGAACGGCATGCAGGGGAGCATCACCGCGGTGGCACGAAACTGAAGGCGGCGACAGGGAGACGGGTTCTATGGACAGTTCAAGTACCGGGGGCGGCCCTTCCCGAGGGGCTGAATGGTTCGTACCCCAGTGGGGGCCGCTCAGGTTCCGCACATTCGTCGGATTGCTCTTCCTGCCCTATACCGGCATGGTGCTGTCCTTTGCGGTCATCGGTTCCTTGCTGGCCGCCGATCTGCACTACGGTCGGCTGCTGGCCATCGTGCTGGTCTACCTGTTCGGCCTGGGAATCGCGGCCCATGCCCTGGATGCTTTGGGCAGCCGGGGAATCAAACCCTGGGGCACCGTGTTTACCCGCAGCCAGCTCTGGTCCATGGCCCTGATCTCCCTGGCGGCAGCCTACGGTATCGCCGGCTACTATATGGTGCGCCACGTCCCCCTGTTATGGAGCATCGCCCTGCTGGAAGGTTTCTTCGTTTTCGCCTATAACCTCGAACTGTTCAAGGGCCGTTTCCATACCGATGGCTGGTTCGCCTTCTCCTGGGGAGCCTTGCCGGTGCTGGCCGGATTCGTCATGCAGACCAACCGGATATCCCTGTCCGCCATTCTGCTGGCGGCTGCCATGGCTCTTTTCAGCCTGATCGAAATCAAGGTTTCCCGTCCCTACAAGGTTCTGAAACGGCAGCCCGAACGGGACGAAAAGGATCAATCCCTGATGCAGCGTTTCGAAGTTCTGCTGAAATGCATCAGTATCGGTGTGATACTGCTGGGAGCGGGTCTGCTGCTGGAAAGGCTCATGCAATGACCGGCCCTGCGGGACCTTCGACCGCAATTTTCTTCAGATCCCCGGGACAGGAGCCGTCCGATGTTCGACTCATTCCATGATTTCGCCAAAAATGTAAGACCTGCCCTCGACAAGGCCTTCTCCCGGGAACTGGTGCAACTTCTGGATACCGGTGTTCCCGGTCCTCACGACTGGCTGCAGGGATTGAACGGCGGAAAGAAGATTCGCGGCCTTCTTCTCTGTCTGGTCGCCAGGACCCTCGGCGCCTCGCTCGAAAAAGCCCTGCCCCGGGCGGTGGCCGTGGAGCTGATTCAGACCGCCACTCTCATCCATGACGATTACATCGATGGTCATCGCACCCGACGAAGCCTCCCCGCCCTCTGGACTCTGGACGGACCACGCCGGGCGGTTCTACTGGGAGATGTGCTTTTTTCTTCAGCGATCTTTCTGCTGAGCGGGATGGGCAGCCTCGACTGCGGGATCGGCTCCCGGACCATCGCCCGGCTTGCCCTCGGAGCCTGGCAGGAGCCGCTTGACAAGCGAGCCCTGCTGTCGGCCATCAACAGCCGGCAGGCGGATTATGAGCTCATCATATCTCTGAAAACGGGGGTTCTGTTCGCGGCGGCCTCTGAGCTGGGTGCGGTTGCCGCAGGGGTCGATGCCTCCTCCCTGGGGCCGTGGCGGGGCTACGGCATGAAAGTCGGCGAAGCCTACCAGTTGGCGGACGATCTGCATGAGATGGAGCGATCCTTCGACCGGCGGGATGTGTCGATGGAGGCGTTGACCGATCTGGCTCCCGCGCTGCTGTATTTCGTTCCGGACAGCGGGCAGGTGATCGAACAGGCCCTTCGGCGGGAAAAACCCCTGTCCATCCTCGAGATTCGGCCCTTCCTGTCTCAGGCTATCGGCTTGATGAAAAGGGAGCGGGAGCGGCGGTTGCGGGCCGCGGCGGCCGAACTGGACGATGTGCGCGGCGAACCGCAACTGATGGATCTGGTGCGTCGGGCGCCCCTCGACCTGATCGGCATGTTCGACCGGTCGATCTCCATGGCAGGGCAGTGCAGAGGATAATCCGGATCAGGAAGGATCCGTCGACGGTTTTCGCGCCGAGATGATCGCCGCGGTGCCGAAGGTCAGGGGCCGGACGGCGATGTCGTTAAACCCCAATTTCAGCAGCAGGATCCGCGTATCCTCGACCCAGCGGGTCTGCTGCAGGAAGTCGGGAAGTTCGTGGAAAACCGTGCGCCATTCGGGAAAAAGTCGGCCGCCCAGGGCCTGCATCAGACGAAACCAGGTTTTCCAGAGTTTGATGAATAGAGGGTTCGTCGGATAGGTGAAGTCGTGCAGCAGAACGATGCCGCCCGGCTTCAGCATTTGCAAGGCATTGACCAGCAGGTTTTCGAGGTCGGCATACTTGGCCAGGTAGGAGGAGGTCATGCAGTCCAGCGGCTCCTCCAAAACCACATCTTCAGCCCGCCCGAGCCGAAATTCCACGTTTTCGATCCCCTCCTTTTGAACCTTTTGCCGGGCAAAGTCCAGGTACTCCTCACGCAATTCCACACCGGTGACCTGAGCCTCGGGAAAGGCGCGGGCTATTTTCAGGGTCAGAATTCCCGTTCCGCTGGCCTGGTCCGCAATCCGCCGGGCATGGGCCGGAATCAGGGCGAGGATGCGGGATTTCCAGTAGAGGTCTGCCCCGCAGGTCCAGATATTGACCACCCGGTCATAGGAAAAACCGGTACCGCTGAAGAAACGGTAAACCACGTCCAGTTTCGGTGAGGTGAGTGGCATCTTCGTAGAACCTTTCCTGAGAAATTCGACTGCCGTTCATTATAGCATCCGTCGATGAATCTTCATGCCGGGGCTTTCATGATTTCCATGTCAAAGGGTATGATAGGAGGAAATAGAAACAGTGGAGGTCTGCATGAAAAGCATACTGTTTGCCATTTTCCTTGTTTCATCTGTTCTGTTCGGCTGCAGTCAAAGCAGCAGCGAGGAGGCGAAGCCGCAGAATACGGACGAGACGAAAACGGCGGTTTTTGCCGGAGGCTGCTTCTGGTGCACGGAGGCCGATTTCGAAAAACTCCCCGGCGTGATCGATGTAATTTCCGGCTATACGGGCGGTGGATTGGACGATCCCACCTATGAGCAGGTTTCGGCCGGGGGCACCGGGCATGTCGAGGCGGTCCGGGTGACCTATGATCCGGACACCATCACCTACGGTCAACTTCTGGACTGGTTCTGGCGGCATGTGGATCCCACCGACAGTGGAGGTCAGTTCGTCGATCGGGGAGAACAGTATCGAAGCGTGATCTTTTACGCCGGCGAAGAGCAGAGGCGTCAGGCCGAAGCGTCCAAACAGCGGCTGGAGGAATCCCGGCGTTTCGATAAGCCGATCGTCACCGACATTCTGCCGCTGGGCGCCTTCTATTTGGCCGAGGACTATCACCAGGATTACTACAAAAAAAACGCCATCCGCTACAAATTCTACCGTTATCGATCCGGCCGGGATCAGTTTCTGGACAGAACCTGGGGCGGTCGGCAGGATGATCAGCCGATTGAAAGAAAGGAAAAGCAGATGAGCCGAGAGGATGTGAAGGATGTCCGTTACGCGATTCCCGACGATGCCGAATTGCGCCGCAGGTTGACACCTCTGCAATATAAAGTCACGCAGGAGGACGGCACCGAAAAACCCTTCGACAATGCCTATTGGAACAACCATGAGCCGGGAATCTATGTGGATATCGTTTCCGGGGAACCCTTGTTCAGCTCCATCGACAAGTTCGAATCGGGAACCGGATGGCCGAGCTTCACCCGGCCGCTCGTCCCCGGGAATATCGTCGAGCGGGAGGACCGGAGCTGGTTCAGCGTGCGGACCGAGGTTCGCAGCAAGCATGCCGATTCCCATCTCGGACATGTCTTCGAGGACGGCCCGCCCCCCACCGGGCTCCGGTACTGCATGAACTCGGCAGCGCTGCGGTTCGTGCCGAAACACGACCTGGAGCGGGAAGGCTACGGCAAATTTCTGCCGCTGTTCCAATAGCCACCCTGTCGCGGAAAAGCCTCCCGGTGGTAAAATTGAAGGACTGAAAGGAGGCTGGTCATGAGAATCAACGTCGAATGCAACGGCAAGTTTGAAAGATATCAAAAAGGGAAACAGCCCTGGGATGTTCCGGAGGGAGCGACCCCCAAAGAGGTCAGTGAAATCCTGGGGATCGATCCCGATGATGTCAGGGAGATTTCCGTCAATCACCAAAGCGCCCGGATGAATACACTGCTGAATGATGGGGACGAGGTCCGGCTCTCGTCTTGACAAAGACGGCATCCTGCGATCGAAAAGGCATCCATCGGGGTGCCTTTTTTGTATCCCCGCGGGCCCATTCCGTCTCTTTGGGAGATTGACATGGGAAGCGTTTTCCCCTATTCGATAGAAGGCGTTTGTCTGAAGGAGGTCATTTACGTTGCCAAAGCCCTGCGGGATCGAAAACTATCGCTCCTTTGAAAAGACCGTCCCCAAACTGCTCGAATCGATCGGTGCACCCGCTGTCCTGGCGCGCCAATCGCGCATCCTGATCAAACCCAACCTGGTTAACGGGGATCCTCCTCCCGTGACCCTGCCGGTTGAGGCCTGCGCTGCCCTGGTCAAGGCTTGCCGCACCTGGAGCAGTGCAGAGATCGTCATTGCCGAAGGGACCGGCGCCCGGCATCTCACCACCAGCGAAATGTTCCGTCTACACCGATACGATCGCCTCGCCGAGAAAGAGGGGGTCAAACTCGTCGATCTGAACGAAGCGGACCTGATCGAGCTGGAAGATCCCGGCTGCTCGGTTTTTCCCGTTTTCCAAATGCCCCGCCTGGTCATGGAAAGTTTCGTCCTGTCCGCCGCGGTCCTCAAGGCCCACAGCCTGGCGGTGATCACCGGCAGCATGAAAAACATGATCGGGGTCGCTCCTCCTGCCTATTACCAGAAGGGGGGACATTGGAAAAAATCCGCCTTTCACCATCAGATGCAGACCTCGGTTTTTGAACTGAATTGCTATCGCAAGCCCGATCTGGCCTTTATCGACGCCAGCGTCGGCCTGGCCGAATATCATCTGGGGGGCCCCACCTGCGATCCTCCGGTGGACAAGCTGGTGGCCGGGTTCGACCCGGTGGCCGTCGATGCGGCCGCCGCTGCCCTGCTCGGCATCGGCTGGCGGCAAGTGGGGCATCTCCTCAAGGCCCACGGGGTGCTCGGTTTCGCCGAGCCGGAGGAAATCTGAAAGATTCAATCCATATCCGGTATTCTTATTGAAGAAAACCCGGAAAAGGTGTAACTCTTTTCCCCTGTCCGAAATATTGCCCATCCTGCCGAATGGTATCTGTATCGATGTTTCCCAGGTTTTTGAATCCCGAAGAATTCCTGCAGCAGGCCGCGGAAAGTCCCGTTTTCGACGTCCGCACACCGGGTGAGTTCTGCCAGGCACACATTCCCGGAGCCTGCAACCTGCCCCTGTTTTCCAACGAAGAGCGGCACGAGATCGGCATTCTTTACAAGGAAAGCGGCCGGCAGGCGGCCATCTTGCGTGGGCTGGAGATCGTCGGGCCGCGCCTTGCCGAGTACGTTCTTCTTGCCCGGGCCGTTGCTTCCAACGAGAATATTCTCCTGCATTGCTGGCGCGGCGGCATGCGCAGCGAATCGCTGGCCTGGTTGCTGGATAAGGCCGGCTTCCGGGTGGGCGTGCTCAAAGGCGGATACAAGGCCTTCCGCCGGCTGGTCATAGCAACTTTCGCCCAACCGTTGCGGCTGCTGGTTGTGGGTGGCATGACCGGCAGTGGTAAAACGGAAATCCTGAAGCGGCTCGGGGATAGGGGGGAACAGGTGCTCGATCTGGAGGGACTGGCCCAGCACCGCGGCTCGGCGTTCGGGGCGGTCGGTAACGGAGAGCAGCCTTCGTCGGAACAGGTCGAAAACGAGGTTTTCGCGGTCCTGAGAACCTTCGATCCCAGCCGGACAATCTGGGTGGAGGACGAAAGCAGACGCATCGGGCGGGTTCTGGTCAACGAGCTGCTGTTCCGGCAGATGCGAGGCGCCACCGTGATAAGGATTCATGTCCCCAGGGAAATCCGGGTCGAAAGACTGTGCCGGGAATACGGCCGGGAGCCCAGGGCCCGCCTCGCTGCGGCGGTAGGCAACATCGGCAAGAGACTCGGCGGCGAAAATGCGGCGCGGGTGCTGCAAGCCATCGAGGAGGGGGATTACCGTCAGGCCGCCCAGACCATCCTTGAGTATTACGACAAAACCTACCTGTATGGCATCTCCAAGCGGGATCCGGCCACCATCATCGACCTGGACCCCACCCCGGCCGATCCCGCCGCCATTGCCGACGCCCTCATCGTCAGGGCTGAAAGCCTGGGGGGGTGAATCACCCCAGAAACCGGGCCACGATGAAATCGCAGATCCCCTGGGCATCGTTGATATTAAAGACCGGAACGTCGATATCCAGAGGCTCGTCCGAGGCAACCGCGATCAGGTTCGGATCATAGATTTCGTCCCGGTAGAGCAGCCGTTCGCCGCGAGCCTTGCGGTGGACCTCGATTTTCGGCAGATCGTTTTTCTTGAATCCCTCCGTCAGAACGATGTCCACATCCCCGAAATAATGTCTGATCGAGTCCATCACCGGCGGCTCCTCGCCTCCGGGATTGATCTTGACCATGGCCATTTTTTCCTTGGAGGTAACCAGCATGGTGTCGGCACCGGCCTGGGTGAAACGCCAGGAATCCTTGCCTTCCCTGTCGATGCTGAACTGGTGAGCATCGTGCTTGATCGCCCCCACGCGGTAGCCCCTTTTTTTTAATTCGCCGATCAGCTTGACCAGCAGGGTGGTTTTTCCGGTACCGCTTTTGGCAGAGATGGAGACAATGGCCGGGGAGGCAGGAGTCGACATGGACATTTCCTTTGGCTGTTCGAGATTTGTTGCGAATATAGTGGAAGGCAGGGTGCGGGGCAATCGAAAATTAACGACAAGCCTGACCTGGTAAGGGTCGTCCGATTGTGATCAGTGCGGGTTATGCTACCTTTATAAGGTATTAACTTCGGCCCATTTCCTGGCCGAAAACACCGCTCGCGGCATCGCCTAAACCGGAGGAGCCATGAAACGCCTGGCCAATTTACTGCTGCTGCTTATCGTGCCCCTGTCCGTTTGGGCGCTCGTTGCTGAGGAACGACCAGGAATCCGATACACGAATCAGGTTCTTTTTCTGGAGAAAAAGATCATGGAGGGGGATCAGGTGGCCTGGGTGACCCTGGCTTACAGCGATCCCGCCACGGGTCGTGACTGCCAGAACTTTATCGATGTCCTGGGGGGGCGGCAGCTCTTTGCAGACATTCCGGAAAAGAGCTGGATGCTGGTCGATTTTCAGCTGCGCAGCCTGGTGGTGGAGGCCGGCTTTGCCGGAGACGCCGATGTGACCGCTGTCGCGGCTTGTGAGGATTACCGGAGCTGTGTCGAAAAACGGCAAAAGCGCGCGGCGGAAGGGCCTGGAGAGGAAGCGCCGGCCCGAACGGGCGTGGAAGGAAAAGCTGCGGGACAAGGAGGCACCTCCCTCACGGCCGTCGAGGATCGACTGATGGCCGGCCGGCAACTGGTCAAGGCGGCCCGCTGCCGGAGCTGTCATGCGATCGAAGGCTTCGGTGCCGATCACGCTCCCAGCCTCACCTGGAGGCGGGCGAAATATGAACCCGACTGGCTCGGCAATTATCTGTCGGCGCCTTACCGGATGAGGCCCGCCATGAAAAACCTGATGATGCTGGATTACACCTCCCCCAATGCGGTTCCCCATCTGCAGCCGGAAGAGGTCAAGGTGATCGCGGACTACCTGCAGCAGCTCTCCTGGCTGAAGTCTCCCGCCGGACGCTTCCGTCTCGAACCCTGGCAGTCCTACAACTGCTACGAATGCCACGCGCGGGTTTACCGGCAGGACCCCCTGGCCTATGTTCCCACCCCCGTTCCTCAGTCCTGGCGGGACGAACTGACCTCCAGTCCGACCCTGAAATCCTGTACGGCCTGCCATACCTTCGGCGATGCCGGTCCGGCCGTGAAAGCGGTGCAGGCTTTTCCCCTGGCTCCCGATCTGCTGCTGACCGCGGAGAAACTGCGCACGGACTATTTTCTTGCCTATGTTCGGGATCCCGACTACGTGCAACCCGGCTCCAGCATGCCGAAGCTGGCTTTGTCGGAACAACAGGTGGAGGAACTTGAAAGGCTGGTGGAAAGACTGCGTCAGGCCATCCGGGCGGGGGAGGTCGAGCCGGTCCATCGCTATTACCGCATGGAGAAAAAGGAGGGTCAACAACACGGACGGTCGCAATAAAGATGCCGGCATGACCACGATCAGCTTTTTGCCAATCCGGTCGGTGGCCTCTCTTCCGGCGCTTCCGCCATCAGCTCCTTTACAGACCTGAATTTGGTCACGTCCTCCGATCGGCAACCGCGGATGGGAAGACAAGGCTTCTGGCATTAGACCGCGTCATGCCGGCATTTCATGGTTTCGTTTTCGCTGCCCTTGATCCAATTTTACCACTTTCTGAAGCTTACCCTCGGATTTTCTCTCATGATTTTTCATGCCCAAGGCGACTACTCCCGCACGTAGATGTCGATGTCGGTCTCATGGACCATGCCCATTATATGGGCGTATTCCGACTCGATCAGCTGGTAATGGTGATTGGTCGATCTGGCGTTCATTTCAAAAACTTTTCTCACCTCGGGGTCTTTGATGTTCTGAGCCAGGTCGTGCAGCTGTTTTTCCAGTTTCTGTTCTCTGGCCATGGCCATCTCCATGGCTTTCTGCACCCGAAGGTCGGCGAGCAGGGTATTTTTCTGGAAGGACAGCCACTCCTCTTCTATTTTGCTGGTAGTGTTGATATAGGTTTCAAAATCCGGCAGGTCCCCCCCTTTGTAGAGGTCGTAGAACTGCCGCGCATGTTCCTTTTCCTCTTCGGCCAGCAGCTCGAACAGGCGGCGGGAATTTTCACTGTTCATGTGCCGGGCAGCCAGACGATAGAAATTCATCGCGTTTTTCTCCGTCTGGATCGAGCGTTTTATCGCATCCTGTACATCGATTCGTTCAAACATGCGCAACCTCCTTTCGGACTGCCTTTGCCATGATTCTGTAAAAAGAATACCAGATTCCGGTTTCTCCGGGCCACTCCGCCGAACATTACCGGAGAGATTTCGAGGATTTTGCAGGCAGGGAAGGTCGGATGAAGTAGAATAAAAAGAAACCAAACGGAAAAGAGAGGGTCGAAATCATGAGGAAAAAAGTCGTTTTTCCCCTGAAGGTGTTCTACGACGGCGGCTGCCCCGTTTGTTCCCGGGAAATCGAGCATTATCGACAAATGGGCGCGGAAGACAAGCTGAATTTCATCGATATAGACGATCCCGATTTCGCTCCCGAGGACTACGGCCTTACCCTGGAGGAGTTCATGAAGGAAATGCACGCCATGGATGCTTCCGGGGAAATCTACCGGGGAGTGGATGCGTTTCGCGCACTGTGGTCGGGATTGCCGGTGAGTATTTACGGTGATCTTGCCTGCCTGCTTGGCTTGCCGGGAGTTCGTCAGATCTCCAGGATCGGCTACCGCGGTTTTGCCCGCATGCGGCGGTTCCTGCCCCGGGTCGATAAAACCTGCGAGGATCGCTGTCATCCCCGGCATCGCGCCTGACAGGGTTTTCATGAATCTCTATGGGGTTACAACGGCTTGAATTCGTTGCATTTGGTCCCGGTCTGATATATCGTATCAGACGCCGCAAGCGGGACGGCTGTCGAGATAGTATTCATCCTGGATCGGGGATGGAATGGCCCCGGAGGAGATTTTTTTTGATCATCAAGCAGGCAGCCTTTGTCAAAAGCGCCACCAAGCCCGGCAATTACCCTGAAGAGGGCTTGCCTGAAGTCGCCTTTGCCGGCAGAAGCAATGTGGGAAAGAGTTCGCTGATCAATGTCCTTGTCAATCGACGGGGTCTGGTGAGAACATCCTCCACCCCAGGCCGGACCCAACTGCTCAATTTCTTTGTCATCAATGACCGGCTGTTTCTGGTCGACCTGCCGGGTTTCGGATTTGCAAAAGTTCCTTTGGCCTTGAAAAAAGAGTGGGGGCCCATGGTTCGAACCTATCTCCAGGGCCGTAAAACGCTCAAGGCCCTGGTACTTTTGTTCGATATCCGCAGGGAACCCCGTCAGGAGGAGCTTCAGCTGCTCGATTGGCTGGAAGAGTTTCAGGTTCCGACAATTCCGGTCATCACCAAAATAGACAAAGTCCCCCGTACCCAGCGAGCCAGACAGATCCGTCCGATTCTGGAGGCGACGGGGCTGTCTGGGGACGCCTTTACCCTCTTCTCCGCCGTCTCCAGGGAAGGGCGGGAGGAGATCTGGCAGCGGATTCAGATGGCGTTGGGGGACGTGGAGCTGGAGAGTTTCCAGGAGGGTTAGGGGGAGGAGTTTTCCCGGCTTTCACCCCATTGTCAAATGATGGTTCTGCCGCTCAGGCCCATATTCCGCTAAGCTTTCCGGACGATTCATGACTTCTTTTTCCAGAGAGACGACCCGCATCTACCTGGTGAGGCACGGACAGGTCGAAGGGTCGGAGGAGAAACGCTACAACGGCCAATCCGACGTGCGGCTGACCTCCCTGGGGCTGGCTCAGTTCGGGGCCCTGCAAAAGCGTCTCGAAGACAAGCCGATTGCCGCCGTCTACAGCAGCGATCTCTCCCGCTGTCTGGATGGGGCCCGTATCATCTCTAAACCTCACGGTCTGGTTCCGGTTGCTCTGCGGGCTTTGCGCGAGCTGGACATCGGGCATTGGCAGGGCAAGGCCTGGGACGAACTGAAGCGGCGCTACCCGGAAGAATGGCAGGCGCGGCTGAAGGATATCGTTCATTATCGGGTGCCGGGCGGGGAGAATCTGATCGACGTGCGCGGCAGGGTCGCTCCGGCCTTGCAGGAACTGGTGGAGCGCCACCGGGGGGAGGAAGTTGTCGTGGTCGGCCACGGCGGCATCAATCGGATCGTGCTGCTCGAGGCCCTGGCGGCTCCCCTGTCCGCCCTGTTTCGGTTGGAACAGAATTTCGGCTGTCTCAACATCGTCGACTATCGGCAGGATGGAGGGGCAACGGTTCAATTGGTGAACGGCTAGATTCAGGTCTGAGTCCGAGGACTTCCGGCGACTCTGGGTGTGCGAAAGAAGAGGTAAGGGCGAGCAATGAAAAAGGTTTTCGTCGTTGGAGCCGGGGTGCAGGGGGAGGAGGGTTTCAGCCGCCGGGCCCTGGAGGTGGTGCGTTCGAGCGAAGTTCTGTTCGGCAGCCCGCGGCATTTGGAGTTGTTCCCCGATTTTGCCGGAGAAAAGGTGACGATCGGCAACAACCTCGCCGAGGTTGTCGATCGTCTGAAAAACACCCATCGGCAGGCGGTAGTTCTGGCTTCCGGGGATCCCCTGTTTTTCGGCATCGGCCGCCTGCTGCTGCGCAACTTTTCTTCGGATGAACTCGAATTCGTGCCGAACGTCAGTTCCGTGCAGTATGCCTTTGCCCGGCTCAAGGAGCCCTGGGACAATGCTGTGTTCGTTTCCGCGGAAGGACGGGGGGTGGCCGGTGCCGTTGACCAGATCGTGGCCAACGACAAGACCGCGATTCTGACCGATGCGGTCAATACCCCGGCGGCCATCGCGGGAGAACTTGTTCGACGGGGGCGGGAGGGCTATGCCGCCTACCTGTGTGAAAATCTCGGCACCGACAAGGAGCGCATCGTTTCCACGGATGTGCGCGGATTGACGGGCATCACCGCCGCGCCGCTGAACGTGCTGGTGTTCATCAAGGAATACGATGCCGCCGGGGAAGAGTATATTCCCACCCTCGGCATCCCCGATGAGGAATTTTCCGCCGTGAAAAAACTGATCACCCGGGAGGAAGTCCGGGTGATAACCCTGGCCAAACTGCGTCTGCGGCACGACATGGTTCTCTGGGATATTGGTGCCGGGTCCGGGTCGGTCAGCATTGAGGCCGACCGGCTACTGCCCAACGGGCGGATTTTCGCCGTTGAGCGCAACCCCCAGTGTCTCGATTTCATCAAGCGGAACTTCCGCAAGTTCAATGCGCGTAACGTCGGCCTGGTAACAGGGGAGGCCCCGGCCTGTCTGCAGGATCTCCCTGATCCCGACCGGGTTTTCGTGGGCGGTTCCGGAGGTCATCTGTGGAGCATTCTCGAGGCGGTGGACGGACGTCTGCCTGCGGGTGGGCGAGTGGTTATCAATGCCATCACCCTCGACACCCTGACATCCGCCACGGAGTTTTTCGAAAACTCCGGCTACCAGGTGGAAGTCACCAGTGTCAATATCGCCCGCACCAGGCCGTTTACCGATTATAAGATGTTCGAAGCGTATGATCCGGTGTATATTATCGTCGCCGAAAAAGAGTAAACATTCCGTTTTGCAGAAATAGCAGTCTCGGTCTTTTCGAACAGTCACCAGTTGGGAGGCGGTTCAGGGAACCGGTAAGCCTTCAGCAAGGAGGGGGAGATGAACGTACAGGAAATTATGCAAATAATACAGAATGTCGACTTCCGTCTGATCCAGGCAGGCGTCCTCCTGCTGATCCTGCTGCTCTTCTGGCGGGTCTTTGCGAGGATATCCCGACTCAACAAGGAAGTCGCACGGCTGAACGATCGCCTCGACCGGACCCGCGAGGATGTCCGGGGCATGAAAAAACCGCTGGTCGAATCGATTGTCCCGGCAGTCGCCGCCTTAGCCGCGGAACCGGCAGCAGCCGAAATGGAAGGCGGTCCCGTTGAGTCAGAGGAGAGTTTTTCGTTTTCGGCGGACAGTTTCGAACATCTGGAGACGGCCGATGAAGGCGAAGAATCCCCCTTCGACGCCTTCGCGGAGGATTCCTTTACCTTTGAGGATGAGGAAGAGGCTGATGAAATAGAGAGCCAAGCCTCTGCGGAAGAAGAGGATTCCCGGGACCCTTTTGGAAAGGGGCCTGAGCAGACGGAATGGGGTACTGTTTCAATGGCAGGATCCCCCTCCGATACGGATGACCTGGAAAGCAGCGAAACCGAATTTGCCGAGGAGGAACCGTACGGAGCCACGCCCGAATCTGAGGAGCCTGCCCGCCAGCCCTTCGCCGAGGAAAATTCGGATCCCGATGACTTCACCTTTGGAGAGCCTGCTGCAGAAGAACCCGCGCTGGAAGAAGCGGCTGGAGATACATATGAAGAGGAAGAGCCTTTCGGGGAAGAGACCTTTCCGGGAGAGGCCGTGGTCGAAGACTCCCCCCGGGAGGAGCCCATAGCGGAAAGAACACCGGCAGAGTCTTTCGCCGGTCCGTTGGCCAGCGAAACACCCATGGAACAAGAACCGGCGGGGCAGGATGAAGAGCCGTCGCAAGCCCCTTCCGCTACTGATGAGCCCAAGGAAGAAGAGCCCGGTATTCTTGCTCTGCCAGCGGATCCTGCAAGGCCCGGCGTCAACTTCGGCCGCTGTCTGTCCTGCAATTTCAAGCTCGCCTACCCTGCAAGACTTTCTGGGAAAGCGGTGCGCTGCCCGTCCTGCAAGGCCAAGCATGTACTCCCCTGACCGGGAAAACGGATCGATTGCAATACGGGAAACTGGAGAAAGAAACATGGAACTGGAAGTTCGTCTGTTCATTTTTGCCGAAGACGGTCAACTTCTTCCCCTGGACAAGGGGCGTTTTGACCAGGCCGTCGATCGCCAGGCCGCCATGCCGGAATTTTCCGGGCAATGCCTCAAGGTGGCTGGTGCGCTGGTCGATGGAGGAGAGGTGCAGGATGCCTTCGGGCAATTCGTTTATTTTGACGAAAAGGGTTTTGTCGACGAAGTCAAGCTGATCGAATCCATCCGCTACAGCGACAAAATCACCGAAGAAGGTTATCAGAACGAGTTTGTCTGGTCCCCCTCGGAAGAGGATCGGGACAGAATCAGAAAAGCCATCGGCTGAGTTGACCCCAAGAAGCCGCGACTCATCCCAGGGAGATTTTATTGATGGAAAAAACCGACGGCAACAAGGGTTGGAGCCTTTTTACGACGGCTCCCACCAAGCTGGACAAGGAATGGCTCCAGGGTGATCTGGAGATTCGCATCGATGCCTATCGTGCCCGTTACGAGTGGCCCGATGGTTATCCGCGCAGGGCCCAGGTGGCCGACGAACTTTTACCTTGGTCGGTCCCCTATTCCGACTACAATCCCCCTTACTATGTCGCACGGACGGTGCTCGACAACGACTGCACCCAAAAACCGGGCGGCTGGGCCGATCCGGAGGACGTGTCCAAGGTTGAAAGCTTTCCGGCCGAGTCCTTCGAAGGGACCCTGCAATTTGATGGACAGGGGCGTCCCCTCAATCCCCGCGGCAGATGCGGAATGGCCGGCAGGGGTCTGCTCGGCAAGTGGGGGCCGAACTTTGCCGCCGACCCGATCATTACCCGGCTTCACCCCAAATTCGGCGACCTTGAAATGCTCGCCGTCCAGCGTCGGGACAACGGGCAGTGGGCCATCCCCGGCGGCATGGTGGACAAGGGGGAGGACGTATCCCGGACCTTGGCAAGGGAATTGGCCGAGGAAACCGGAGTCACCCTCGACCTGTCCCAGGCGCAGCTGGTCTACCAGGGTTTTGTCGATGATCCCCGCACCACCGATCATGCCTGGATCGAGACGACGGCCAAGCACCTCCATCTGGACAAGGAGACCGCCGGCAAGCTGGAGCTCGAAGCCGGCAGCGATGCCCTGGCTGTTCATTGGCTGCCGATCACCGAACGCAGTCTGCACAAGCTCTACGCCAGCCACGGCTATTTCGTGGTCGCCGCCCTGGCCCAGCTCAACCGCCGCCAGCCCGGTCTGCTGCCGGACAGCGCCCTCAAGGCCCTGGCGGGATTTTTCAAGTAGAAGCCAAAAGCGTAAAAGCCAGGCCTTATTCACAAGCTTTTCACCACACGTTCGCTGCGCTCACTAGAGCACACAGAGATTACAGAGAAACGTCTTGGTATTCAAAGAATTTCTCTGTGTCCTCTGTGTGCTCTGCGGCGAATGCTTTAAATGGCCTTTTGCTTTCCGCAGCGCTGCGCGAGCACTGCCTTCCATCCTGCACATCGATAGCGACCTCATGTCTTCCTGGTATCTGCTGACTCTCGCTTCCCTGGTTCTGCTCGGCGGACAGCGGTTTCTCTACAAAGTTGCCGCCGAAGCCGGCTGCAACGCGGCGATGACGACCCTGTCCTTCATGGGATCGGTGGCTCTTTTCAGCTGGATCGCCTATTTCGCAGAGGGAGCCGTGTTTCTTCAGCCGGGTCCCCTGTTGATCGTGGGTCTCGTCAACAGCGTCGGTTTTCTCGGCAGTTCCCTCGCCTCGATCGAGGCGTTGAAGGAATTGCCTGCCAGTGTCGCCTATACCCTGACCCGGCTCAGTACGGTGCTGGTCGTGATCTTTTCTCTCCTCTATTTCGGGGAGCGGCTGAGCACCACCCAAAGCATCGGCGTGATCCTCGCCCTGGCAGTGCTTCTGCTCTTCGCCGGCAAGTGGGAGGATGGCGGCGAGAGGGCAGGGAACTACCGACGAGGTTTTTTCCTGGCCATCCTGGCGATATTGGCCGGAGCAGCCGCTTCCATCTCCAGCAAGTTCGCCGCGATGTATGTGGACAAATTCGGCTTCATGGCGGTTTCCTACTCCTTCGGCGCCCTGTTCTCCATCCTTGCCCGCAAACAGCTGCTGCCGGACAAGCCGGGAGAGCGGACCGGGCCCGCCCTCTGGATCGGACTGGCCATGGGTATTACGAATTTCATCGGCTACTATGCCCTGCTCGAAGCTCTGGCCGTGGGCCCTCTGGCGATCATCGCGCCCTTGACCAGCATGCACTTTGTCATTGCCATCCTTCTTTCACTCATCATCTACCGGGAGCGGACCTCCTTCCTGCGCCTGGCCGGAATCGGGCTCACCGTGGCGTCCATCCTTCTGATGAAAGCCTGATTTCCACTTAATCCTTCCCTGTTCCTCTCTTCTGTCCCCCGGCGAGAAGCCAAGATCGATCCCCTGCATACGGCAGGTTCCTAACCATTCTCGTGCCTTTGAGGGCTTCGTCCACTGTCAACTCACAGGCTGTTCAGTTTCTGTGCACAAGATGTTGTGTAGGTGATCATATTTTTTGTCTATATGTAGTGGATTTTGCCTTGACTCTGATTGGAGCTGTGTTACAGTGCGTAAGTCGCCGGCGATGCGTTCCCCCGCTGGAGTCGCCGGTCGTCCTTCTCTGTAATCATTTGAACCAAGCCGTTTCTCGAGATCCGGTCATTCACCAAGTCGACAGGCTCCTGAACGGGACTATTTTATTTTGGGAGGAAGCAGATGCTGCAGTTCATCCGCAAGCGGGATGGCCGACTGGTCCCCTTCGAAGAGGCCAAGATCGCCAGCGCCATCAAGAAGGCAGTGCGCGCAGTCCAGGGCACCGACATGGAGAAGGCGGTCCTGATTGCCCGGGAGGTGGTCGGAATTCTGGAGGTTATCTACAAGGACGGCCGCGTGCCGACTGTGGAAAACGTCCAGGACCTGGTCGAAAAGATCCTGATTGAAAAGGGTCACGCCAAAACCGCCAAGGCCTACATCCTTTACCGGCAGCAGCATCAGGCCCTCCGCCAGACCAAGGAGTTTATCCATCAGTCCATCGAGGCGATCGATTCCTATCTGACCCAGGAGGACTGGCGGGTCAATGAAAACGCCAATATGGGGTACTCCCTCCAGGGTCTCAACAACCACATCGCCGCCAACATCACCAGCAATTACTGGCTCAACAAGATCTATCCTTCCCCCATCGCCGATGCTCATCGGGACGGAGATTTTCATATCCATGATCTCGGCACCCTGGCCGTCTACTGCTGTGGCTGGGACCTCAAGGATTTGCTCCTCAAAGGTTTCACCGGCGCCTACGGCAAGATCGAAAGCGGTCCTCCGCGGCATTTCCGCACCGCCCTCGGCCAGGTGGTGAACTTTTTCTACACATTGCAGGGGGAGGCAGCCGGGGCTCAGGCCTTCGCCAACTTCGATACCCTGCTGGCGCCTTTTATCCGCTACGACAAGCTGACCTACAGGGAGGTCAAACAGTCGGTGCAGGAATTCATCTTCAACATGAACGTGCCGACGAGGGTCGGTTTCCAGACCCCCTTCACCAACATCACCCTCGACATGATGCCACCCCGCAACATGGCCGACGAGGCGGTGATCGTCGGCGGCGAATTGAAGGAGGAGTGCTACGGCGATTTCCAGCCGGAGATGGACCTCTTCAACCGCGCCTTCTGCGAAGTGATGATGGCCGGCGACCATTCAGGGCGGATCTTCTCCTTCCCGATACCGACCTACAACATTACCCACGGCTTCGACTGGGACAGCCTGCGCTTCCAGCCGATCTGGGAAATGACCGCCAAATACGGCATCCCCTACTTCAGCAATTTCATCAATTCGGACATGGACCCCGAGGATGCCCGCTCCATGTGCTGCCGCCTGCGGCTCGACAACCGGGAACTGCGCCGGCGCGGCGGCGGGCTGTTCGGCTCCAATCCCCTGACCGGTTCCATCGGCGTGGTGACCCTCAATCTGCCCCGGGCGGCCCATCTGGCCGAGGACAGGACCGGCTTCTTCAATCGCATTTCCGAATTGATGCGCATGGCCTACGAATCCTTGGAGATCAAGCGCAAGCAGCTCGAGCGGCTCACCGAGGAGGGGCTTTACCCCTACAGCCGTTTTTACCTCGCCGGCATTCGCGAGCGCATGGGCGAGTTCTGGGCCAACCATTTTTCCACCATCGGTCTGATCGGCATGAACGAAGCCTGCCAGAACCTGATCGGAGTCGGTATCGACACCGAGGAGGGCAAGTCCCTGGCGGTGGAAACCCTCAATTTCATGCGGCTGCAGCTCGAAGCCTTCCAGGAGGAGACGGGCCACCTCTACAACCTGGAGGCCACCCCGGCCGAAGGGACCAGCTTCCGCCTCGCCGACCGCGACCGTAAGAGGTATCCCGAGATTATCACCAGCGGCACGGAAAACGCCTTTTACACCAACTCGACCCAGTTGCCCGTCGGCTCCACCGACGACATCTTCGAGGCCCTCAGCCATCAGGATGCCCTGCAGACCCTTTATACCGGCGGCACCGTTTTCCACGGCTTCCTCGGCGAGCGGCTCGACGACTGGCGCAGCGCGCGGCTGCTGGTGCAGCGCATCGCCGAAAATTTCCATCTGCCGTACTTTACCATCAGCCCGACGTTTACCATCTGTCCGGTGCATGGCTACATCGCCGGGGAGCATTTTTCCTGCCCTCATCATCAGGACGAAAACGCGGCCTAAACAAGGAGACTGTTCATGGCGACCAAATGCAATGGCAAGACTGAAGTCTATTCCCGTGTATGCGGCTTTTTCCGTCCGGTGCAGCAGTGGAACAAGGGTAAGAAGGAGGAGTTCAAGGAGCGCTGCGAATTCAACATCAACCAGCGTGGACTCAAGGACTGATTTTCCATGGGTATCAAGGGATTCCAGGGAACCAGCCTGCTCGATTTCCCCGGCCGGATCGCCTCCCTGGTTTTCTACGGCGGCTGCAATCTGACCTGCCCTTACTGCCACAATCCTTCCCTTGTATTGACGCCGGACGAACTGGATGATTATCCAGTTCCGGCGCTGGTGGAGGATCTGGCGCGACGGAGAACCTTCATCGACGGAGTGGTGGTGTCCGGAGGCGAGCCGACCATCGACAAGGGCCTGCTTCCTTTGCTCAGCCAGATTAAAGCCCTGGGCCTGCTGGTCAAGCTCGACACCAATGGCCTGGAGCCGAAGGTCCTGAAGGAAGCGATCTGGGAGGGGCTGGTCGATTTCGTGGCCATAGACCTGAAAACCTCGCCGGCCCGTTACCAAGAACTTCATCCGGGAAAGGTGGACATCGCCAGGCTGGCCAAGAGCGTGCGCCTGCTCCTCGACAGCCCGGTGGACTACGAATTCCGTACTACCTGCGTGCCTACGCTGGTGGGCCAACCGGAAATCCGGGACCTCGGCGAAATGATTCGCGGCGCCCACCGCTGGGTCCTTCAGCAATTCGTCCCCCAGCACTCCCTGGCCCAATCGGCAAGGGAGATCCCTCCCTGCAGCGCCGAGGAACTCGGCCTCCTGGCCGAAACCGCGCGACAATATGTGGACGAGGTCGCCCTGCGCGGCCTCTAAACAGTGGTAGATGCGAGACTTGGGCTGCGGTAGGTTCCGCAGCCCTTTTTTTTGATACCGCATGCGGTTGCGATCTGTTTAGGTGTAAACAGGGCTGGTAAAAAGAGGGAACTTTTCAAGGACGTTTTGCCTGGTTGTATTGGGAGTATTGCATTAATTCCTGCTGGCTGATATCTTCACTCCATTGCGAAGACTCACATCCTCGGCTTGATTCAACACCCCTGGGGAAGATGGGGGGAGACAACAGCAAAATGGGACTCACATTGAGAAAGTTATCAGCGTTTCTATTTTTCTTTGCTTTATCTATTGGTAGTCCATTTTTAACTGATGGCCGTGAAAGCTATATCGGATACACAGAATCCGGCAAGGCTTCTTTCTACTCTGACAAAATCCACCATAAAAAAACTGCCAGTGGAGAACTTTATAAGCACAGTTTAAAAACTGCAGCTCATAAAAAGTTACCATTTGGTTCAAATGTTAAGGTAACGAACTTAAATAACGGTAAAAGTGTGATTGTGAAAATAAATGACCGTGGTCCTTTCAATGAAGATCGAATTATTGATCTTTCAAAATCAGCATTCAGTAGTATTGACAATAAATTATCGGGTATAATCAACGTAAAAATTGAAGTCGTCAAATAACACTGACAAATCGATCAATCCGTTTGCTTTATAGCACTCAAGAATTGATCTGCAAAGCAGCCTTGGATGCGGCATCCGATGGGCGGGCTGCATCGAGAATACGCTGCAGAAAAGTTTTCATCCCCATGCTCTCCCGCCACCTGCTGCTGATGGTTCCCATATCCCTGGTCAGATCCGGCAGGCCCTGCAGCGCCCTGCAAACGGCCGCGGCCATCGCGGTCTCTTCAAACCTCGGGAAGATGACCGCGCCACCTCCATATTTACGCGACATATCGGCCATCCAGGTTCCTTCCGGGATAACACTTATCCTTTCCATGGCCATTGCTTCGGAGAATATCCCGGATGTCTGCAAGGCGTACCCGGCTGGATTGTAGGGGAGCAGCACGAGATCCGCTCTGTTCATGGCATCCTGGTATTCATCCTGGGTCATTTCACCCCTATGGATGTCCACACGCGCCGCGCCGATCGGCCCGATTTCCTGGCGCCAGCGATGTTCCCAACCTTCCGGGTTGGCCTGTAACAAAAATCGACAATCGGGAGATTGTTCCAGAACCCTGGCGATCACCGAGCCTATCAGATCGGCTCCTTTTTCCTTCCGCATATGCCCCAAAAAAACGATCAAGGGCGGTTTGCCGGCGGAGGTGTTGTCTATTCGGCGGGTGGGAAGATCGTGTTGAACGGGGATGGGAAAAGAGAGAACCGGGTGGCCAAGGATGCGGGTCATGGCCTGGGCGAAGGTGGTGCTGCCGGCAGACAACAGGAGCCGGTTGTTGCCCAGTTCCTGGCGAAGGCGGGAAAAGGCGACGCGGTACAGCAGCGCCGGTTTTAACCTGAATCGCCACTCGCCTGTTTTGCTTCCAGGTTTTGAAATGTCGTCGATCATGAAGTTAATGGCCACAAAAGGACGTTTTTCTCGAGGGATCCGAGACAGCCATAACGCCAGACCCTGCATGTCGCGTGCCTTGGTGAGGGTGGAAACCAGGACGTCGGAAGCAGAAACCATCCCAGGATTCAGGTTCAACAACTCTCTGCACATCATTTGCCCATAGACTCTGAAATCCAGAAACTGTCCCAGCCACCATTTGTGAAAAAGTCGCTGGTAGGGTGTGAGCTGGAAGAGAGGAAGGGCTCCCAGTTCATCGCGAATCGTGTCCTTGATCTCCCGATGAGCCAGGATTGTGCACTCCTGGCCATTTTGGGTGGCCGTTTCCTTAAACGCGCGGGCTTCCATGTAGTGATGGCCGCTCATGTCGATCAGTCCGGCGGCAATGAGGATGAGTCTCATGTAAATGCCTTGTCAGATGAACCTGTAAGTCATGCTGTCTTTCAAAATCACGTTTTCCATAATCTGGTTGTGCGGCTGGCAGGTACACCGAGGACAGTCGTTCAGGTCGATAGCCTCGTGAATTTTCCAGTGGCGATCACTTCCCCAGAAATCTGCGATTTCCCTCACCGACACTCCCACGCCGGGGGCCTCCAGCCGTCAATCTCCGCGCCGGTCACAGCAGAGGCCTAATCGAAACTGTTCTCTCATGTCATCTCGCGGCGGCATGATAACGCAGGTCATAAAAATCGCATGACAAAGGTTGAAACTGTTACAGGGATTGAGGTCGCTGCCGAATTTGTGGAAAATGCCATAGACGCCGAAGGTTTCGTCTTCCAGGGAACGGATGCGATCCATGGCTGCTTCCAGACGACGGATGTCCTCGTGACGAAAAAGGGGTGGCGAAGATGAGGATAACTTGTCCCAGGCAATCCCCACCGGGCGCAAATGGAAATTCGCACATCCCAACTCCTTGGCAAGCCGGGCTGCAGGGACTATTTCATCGATATTCTCGGGGGTCAGAAGGTATTTGTAGGAAATCTCCGCCCGGCCGCCAACCTTTGCCAGGCGGCAGCTGTGAGCCGCAGCAAAAGAGGCCAATTGCTCTATGTTGCGCACTACCTTCTCGAAGCAGTCGACCTTTTTGAGTCTCTGGTAGGTGGCGGCGGTCCCGGCGTCTACCGACACGCCGACCCAGGTGCATTTGGATAAAGGCTCCAGCAGGCACTCCATGCTGGTGCCGTTGGTTACAACCCCCACTTCGATGCCACCGGCCACCACACGATCGATGAAGGTGCCGATATCGGGATGCAACAGAGGCTCCCCTCCACCGGCAATACAGATGGCCTCTACCCCTGCAGCCCACGCTGGAGAGCCGTGCCATGACGGCAGGAAATCAGCTAATGCCATCAGGGTATCCCTGCTCATCATTTTGTTGTTCTCCTCCAGCACATACCCGGCGTTGCACCAACTGCACCTGAGGTTGCAACGATTGACAGGGTCGATAGTGACCAGGGCTGGTTGGGGTACAGGCATCCCACGGGCGATATGGCGCCAGCGATAGACCTGCGCCAGGAGCTTATAGCTGTTGAAAGGGTTCCATTTTTTTTGCGGCGACCATTCTTCCAAAAATCATTCCTCCCTTTCTGCCCGCGTTGGGCGGTGGCGATGGCGCCAATCTAGCCCTGCCCTTGAGATCCCGTCAAGTCTGTAAAAGATTCCAATGTCATCAGAGCCGTGGCCGCGCTGCGAAACCACCGCCCGGCTAACGGCCAGTAACCCCCCGTTTTTTGCTTTTAACCCTGCAGAATTTATAATTAAGATGAATGCCAAGCCGGCTGGGTGACTTTCTACAGGTCCGGGACATTTCCAGGAGGTGCTCTTGAGCAGAAAAAGCGGCAGGGAATTTATGGAGCAGACCAAACACAAGTATATGAGTCCGAGCGATCAGCAAAGGAATTTGCCGCAGCCACCCCTGACCTGGCCGGGGCAGGAAGATCGTGCTAATATCGATCTTCCTGCCCCGGCCGGACTGGTCGTGAAGCCGGTTGACATGCTGGAGGTGATCACCCGGAGGGTCAGCCATCGGGATTACGCGGATGTGCCACTGTCACTGCTGGAGCTGTCCTATCTGCTGTGGTGCACACAGGGGGTCAAGAAAGTCTATGCCGATTACATGACCTTGCGAACCGTGCCTTCCGCCGGCGCCCGCCATGCCTTTGAAACGGTTCTGCTGGTCAACCGGGTGGAGGACCTCGAGCCGGGGGTGTATCGCTATCTGGCGATCGGGCATCGACTGGAGCTCGTCTCCACTCTGCCCGATTTTGCCGAACGCTTTACCGCTGCCTGTTATGATCAGCGATTCATTGCCGATTGTGGGGTAACCTTTTTGTGGGTGGCCGTGCCTTACCGGATGACATGGCGCTATTCTGAACGGGGCTACCGCTACCTGCACCTCGATGCCGGTCATGTCTGCCAGAACCTCTATCTTGCGGCGGAAGCCATCGGTGCCGGGGTGTGTGCCGTGGCGGCTTTTAACGACGAGGAACTGAACAGTCTTCTGGGCCTGGATCCGGAGGAGGCGTTCGTCATCTATCTCGCTGCCGTTGGCAAATTGTTGCAGTAACCAGGGCGATCCCTGCCCTCTGCCAGGAAAAGCCATGAATTCGTATGAGTTGCTGGAGAAGCTCTGCAACCTGCCCGGGGTGACCGGTTTCGAAGAGGCGGTGCGCGAAACAATTGCCAAGATCGTCGAGCCTATGGTCGACGAGCTTCGGGTTGACACTCTGGGAAATCTGATTGCCATACGACGAGGTCTTTCCGGTTTCAGACTGATGCTGGATGCGCACATGGATGAGATCGGTTTTCTGGTGCAGCACATTGACGAGCAGGGCTTCATCCGCATCGTTCCCGTAGGCAGCTGGGATCAGCGGTTGCTTCCAAGTCATCTGCTGACGATTGTAACCGCCGACGGACGGCGTATCGAGGGGGTGGTTGGCACGCAGCCGCCGCACATTCTGAGGCCGTTCGATATGGACAAGGTTATCCCTATGGAGGAGATGTTTCTCGACATCGGCGCAACGACGCGGCAGGAGGTCGTTGCGGCAGGGGTGTCCATAGGCGATCCGATCCTCGCGCATTATCCTTTCCGCCGAATCGGCCGGGAGACGGTGGCGGGCAAGGCACTCGACGATCGGGCGGGCTGCGCAGCGATCATCAGGACGCTACAGGCCCTGCAGGGAGCGGAAATCGAGGCGACCGTCGTCGCTGCCTTCGTGGTGGCAGAGGAGCGGGGTATGATGGGAGCTCGTACGGCCGCTTACCAGGCCGAACCGGATCTGGCGATCGTTGTGGAGGGGACAACCGCAGCCGATATCCCCGGAGTCCCGCCGCAGCGGCAACCCTCCGGGCAGGGGAAGGGACCGGTCATCACTGTCGCCGACAACAGCTTCATCGCCCCGAGGCGGCTAGTGAAGGCGCTGGAAGATACAGCCGTGCGCGAGAGCATTCCGTACCAGATCAAAACCCCCTGCTATGGCAGCACCGATGCCGGGGTCATTCACCAGTCACGAGCCGGCATATTCACCGGCATCGTCTCCGTACCCTGCCGCTACATCCACTCGCCATTCAGCACCTGCCGCCTCAGCGACTTCGATTACACCTGGAAGCTCCTGGCGGCTTTCTGCAGGGAAGCCACTCGAATCGATCGAGCTTGAAAGGCCGGCCATGGCGCGTTCGAGTCTGTTGGGAATTCGTATCCTTGACCGGTTTTCCATTCGCAGGCATGATATGCGCAGCATCTTCCCAATGAAAACAGCCCGTTGAAAGTGTCGACGTATTCAAGGGAATGCGGGGCACCGAGGTAAAAACAGGATGACAAGCAGCGAGTGGAGCACCGAAATTGTCAACTCGCGAATCTGCGATGCGGCCGGCAGGAAACGCTATGCTGCCGGCTCTCCGGACCTTGAAGAAGTCGAGGCATATTCGCGATGTCTGCCAGAGAACAGCCGTATCGGCGTCGTCCTGGGGATGACTCCGGAACTGAGAAATTTAGCGGCAAGACATTGCATCCAGCTGATTTGCATAGACCATAGCGGCTCGGCCATATCCACTTACCGGGACTGGCTGTCACCTTCCCTGGCCGCCAGGGAGCATATAATTCAAGGGGACTGGAACGACCTGAAGAACGTCCTCCCCGAACCTGCCGATTTTATTCTTGGTGACGGAATTTTCGGCAACGTTGTCCCCTTCGCCGACTATTCCAGTCTGCTCGGCCTGATAAGCTCGGCACTGTCCCCCCGAGGCTGTTTTGTCACCCGCCAGTGTCTCATGCTGGAGGGGATTCCGGAAAATGGGCAGCACCGGCAATGGCTGCTCAAAAGATATCGGAATAAGGATCTGGATGAGGCAGGGTTCGGTCTGAGTATGCGCCTGCACGGCTATGCAGATATGGCCTACGATCGGGAAACCTCGATTCTGGATAACAAAAAGGTTTTCGCTGCAATTGAAGCCGATTTTCAAGCCGGTTTTTTTCAACTCTCCGAATATCAGATTATACGGCGGTACTTTTTTCAGGGGTTGAACTCCATCCCATCAAAAGAAAACTGGGAAACAATGTTGAAGGCGAACAACTTCCGCTTCGAAAGGCAATGTTGTAAAGGGAAATACTGGTATCAGTACTACTCGATATATTCCTGCCGTCCTGCCGAAAGGGGTCAAGTCCGCCCTTGACCCGCCCAGGCCCGTAATCCCCCCCCCCGAAAAAGCCTGATTTCAGAGAGAAGCGGCAGCCTGAGACCTTATTTTCTGAAGGGTTTGCCAACAAGATGCCGGTACGGCTCGCAGGTGGCAAGCAGTACGGGGTGGCGACCGGTGGCGACAATGCGGCCTTTTTCCATGTAGCAGACCTGATCCATCTGATCCAGTATCTCCTCATGGTGGGTGATCAGCAGGACGGTTTTGCCCCTGAGACTGGCGAAAAGGGTGGTATTGAACTGCAGGCGGGTTTCGTTGTCGAGCCCTTCGGTCGGTTCGTCAAGAATCCAGATCGGGGCATCCTTGAGCAGGGCACGGGCCAGGGCCAGTCGCCTCGCCTCCCCGCCGGACAGCTGCGATCCTCCTTCCCCGGCCCAGGTATCCAGACCCTGGGGCAGACTGCTGACGAAGTCAGCCAGCCGGGCCTGTTCCAGTGCCTGCATCAACCGGCTGTCGGTTGCCCCCGGAGCCGCGACCAGCATATTCTCACGTAAAGTTGTATTGAAAATGTGGGTTTCCTGTGAAATAAGGGTGATCAGGCCGCGCAGCTGCGGTTCACTGAACCGGCGCAGATCGGTACCCCCGATGGTGATAATTCCTTGCCTGGGATCCCAGAAACGGGTCAGCAGGTGTGCCAATGTGGTTTTGCCACAGCCAGAGGGGCCGACCAGAGCCAGGGTGGCCTGCTGCGGCAAGCGCAGCTCGATCCGATCGACGGCGTTTTCCCGGTTGTCCAACGGATAACGGAAGCTGACATCGTGGAATTCGATATCCGTGTTGCAGGGGTCGGGGGCGCCGTTTTCGATAAAGGTAATGTCGGTGGGCACTGCGGTGACCGCGAGAACGCGCCCTGCTGCCGAACGGATTTTGCCAAAGGTCTGCCAGGCTGACGGCAGAGGCATCACGGCCTCGAAGGCGGCCAGAACTCCAAAGGTGATCGCTGCCAGGAGGGGGCCGCTAAAATGTCCCCCCTGGGCAAGCGGGATGGCGACATAGAGTGCTCCGACTGTGGCGATACCGGCCAGCAGTGTCAGCATGGCACTGCCGAAACCGCTGATTACCGCCATTTTTTCCTGCAGCTTGAGCAGCTTGGAGCTTTCATCCAAACGCAGCAGAACATGGCGGTTGTGAGCCCCGTAGATGAGCAGATCGGCAATCCCCTGCAGATCTTCAAGCAGATTGGCCCGAAACAGGGCGGCCTGCCGCTGAATCCGGCAACCCACCAGATGCCCCAGGCGTTGGGCCAGCAGGGGAACCGCCACGCCGCCGGCGAGCATGGACACCAGGAACAGAATGGCCGCTTGCGGGGCGATCCACCACAGCAATGCGCAGACCAGAACGACGGTACAGCCTGCGACAAGGGACGGGGCGAGCACCCGGATGAAGAGCCCGTCAAGGGCATCGATATCGGCGACAATTCGGCCCAGCAGGTCGCCGCTACGGAATCGGAAGAGACTGGCCGGCGCCTGGGGCTCGATTCGTCGGTACAACCAGACCCGCAGGGAGGAGAGCAGTCGCAAGGTGGTTTCATGGGCGATGATCCGCTCGGCATAGCGGCCGGCGGTGCGAATCACGGCACAGCTGCGAATGCCGGCGCTGGGGAGCAGCATATTGAAACTCTGCGCCGCTATGAGACCCGCCCCTGCAATTGCGGCACCGCTGAGAAACCAGCCGGAAACGGCAAGCAGGCCGACACTGGCCAACAGGGTCAGAACACCGGAAACAAGTGCCAGGAGGGCCCACTGGCGATGTGGCCGCAACAGCTGGAGGAAGGGCAACAGAACCTTCATGGCAGCACCCCGATGCCGCTGTGGACCAACCCCGCGTAGATGCCGTCACGGGCCAGCAAGGAGCCATGGTCACCGTCTTCGACGATGGCTCCCTCGGCCATGACCACAATCCGGTCGGCAGCGCGGGCCGTGTCCAGGCGATGGGTCAGCATGATAACGGTTCTGCCCTCTGCCAGTTCCCGCAGGCTCTCCATCACCAGCCGCTCATTGCGGACGTCCAGGCCTGCGGTCGGTTCATCCAGCAGCAGGAGGGGCGCTTTTTTGGCAAAGGCGCGGGCCAGGGCCAACCGCCGTGCCTGTCCCCCGGAAAGAAGTTTTCCCTGCTCTCCGACGGGAGTATCGAGGCCGAGAGGAAAATCGGCGGAAAAGTCGATGACTCGGGCCGCCTTTGCCGCATTCTCGATCTGATGCTCATCCAGGTGCGGGTTCCCCATAGAGATATTCTCTCTTATGCTGCCGAAAAACAGGGTTGGCCGTTGAGGCACCCAGGCGACCAGCTCCCTCCAGCCGGAAGGTGACCAGTCGCTCAGTTCCTTGCCGTTGATCAGGATCTGCCCCTCCTGCAGGGGCAGGAATTGCAGCAGCAGCTGGAGCAGGGTGCTTTTCCCGGACCCGCTGGCACCCACCACGGCAATCCATTCGCCCGGTTTCACGGACAGGCAGAGATTGTTCAGCGCGGGCCGTCCCTGCTCGTAGGTGAAGGATACCTGTTGGAGTTCGAGGTCGATGGAGCCCGGACGGAGGTCGGCCTGTCTTCCCTTTTCGTCAAGGGGTTTTGCCTGGGCCAGGATATGACGAATCTCCTCGGCGGCACCCAAGGCTTCAGCACGGGCATGGTAATGAACGCCCAGTTCCCGCAGAGGCTGATAGAACTCCGGTGCCAGCAGCAGTACAAACAGTCCGGTCTGCAGGGTCAGACCTCGCCCGTAAAAACCGAAATCGAGATGCTGCAGAAAAGTCATGCCCAAAAAAACCGCCGTCAGGGCAATCGCCATGGACGTGAAGAATTCCAGTGCTGCCGATGAAAGAAAGGCGACCCGCAGGACCGCCATGGTGCCCTTGCGGTAATTTTCGGACGTTGAGCCGATTCGATCGGCCTCCCCGGCGGATCTCCCGAACAGTTTCAGGGTGGGCAATCCCTGCAGGGTATCGAGGAAATGGGCGCTCATCCGGGAAAGCTGCTGGAAATTTTTTTGACTGAGTTTGTCGGCACCCCGCCCGATCATGACCATGAACAGGGGGATGAGGGGTGCGGTCAGGGCGAAGGTCAGGCCCACCATCCAGCTGATGGAAAAAACGACCAGAACGATCATCAGCGGAACCAGCAGAGCCAGTTTGATTTGAGGCTGATAATGGGCAACATAGCCGTGCAGGGCCTCAACCCTTTCCAGAAGGGTACAGACCAGCGGTGCCACCTGTTTTTTGCGGACGGCGGTTGGTCCCAGCTGGTTCAGCTGTTGTAAAAGATGCTGACGGACCGTCTGTCTCATCAGGGTCGAAGCCCGCTGGCTGCACAGCTCCCGTCCCCACACCAGCACGGAGCGAAGGATGATGACGCACAGCAAGGCCGCAAAAAACGGAAGCATGGCTTCCCGCTGGATCCCCCGGATAACGGCCTGATGGATAACGGAAGCCACGAGCCAGGCCTGCAGGATGATACAGAATCCGGCTATGCCTCCGAACAGGGTGGATAAAAAAACCCAGCGCCGGGAGCGGGGGCTGAGGGAGGCAATCAGGTCGATGGCCGATAAAGTTGCCAAGAAAGAAAACCTTTCGGAAAGTGAGATTCCAGAAGACTGTCCGACATGGGCATGAATCTGGGATCCCCAGGTCCGGCTGGCTTCTACCGGAAAATACCATCATGATAGGAAAAAGGGAAATTCTGCATGGCAAAATTCCCCCGAAGAGTCTCCCTCTATTTGGATTCAAAGGCATTCATGGATGCTCAAAAGGTATACCTAACCCCTGCACCGACCACATTGGAGCCGCCGGACATACCATCGAAGAGCCCGAATACGCCCGAGCGGTGATGAATTCGGGCAAACAGCGTCCACTCGGTCTGCTGCGGCACCTGCAATGCCAGTTCGAACATCAGGTAGTTGAGCAGACGTGAGGTACGATCATGTTTTTCCACCTCGATTTCCGGATCGTCAGTGGCATAGGAGAGGCCCTCGCCAATGGCAAAACTGGTATCCAGATAACGGTCCCAGGGAAAGGTCAGCCAACGCAGGCCAATCAAAGCATTGAATTCGAAATGATCCTGCAGTCCCCAATGTTTCACCACCTGCCCTTCGCCCTCGAGACGTAAATGACGTCCAATGTCTTTGATCTCCTTGTTTACAATCAGGGCGGAAACATAGGAATCGGCATACTCGCTGGGCGACAGGGTTTCCCTGAGAGTGTCATAACAGGCCCGTCCCCCAAAAAGGCCTACCGATCGGCCGTCCCCTGCAAAAGCCCTGTGCTGCACCACGAAAAGCAGCAGGACCGATAGGAAAAAAAACAATTGCTTCCCTTTCATAAACCCCCTCCTTGCCATTGCCGAATAAAGAAATGTATGGTTAAGAATATTCCACAGCAAAGGAAAATCAACAGCCGATCAGTAAGCAATGCCAAGCAAGGGGGTGATTTCATGCAAAGAGTTTTCAGCAGCCAGATTCTCGCCCTGGTTGAAAACATGAAGAATATACTGAGGATTCACGGCATCGAATCCAGAATTACCAATCAGTATCTGAGTGCCGCTGTCGGCGAGATTCCTCCCATTGAAGCCTGGCCGCAGTTATGGGTGGCGGATGAGGACTTTCAACCGGCAATAAGGATTATTGAAGAAGCTGAAAAGGATCATCCGGAGTCTCACGAGATCGTTATCTGCCCGCACTGCGGGGTGGAAGTCGAAGGACATTTCGCCGAGTGCTGGAATTGCGGTCGAAAAATCGATTGAATACCCGGTAACCCCCTTGGAGCAGGAGACATGGATAAATTTATCATCGGCGTCATATCGGATACTCACGGCCTGCTTCGTCCGGAAGCTCTGGAATCCTTGAAAGAGGCCGATCTGATCGTGCATGCCGGGGATGTCGGCAAACCCCAGGTTCTGGAATGTCTGCGAAGCCTCGCGCCGGTGGTGGCCGTGCGGGGGAACACCGATCACGGGGAATGGGCCCGGAATCTCCCATGGTTTGAAGCCTTTGAATGTGCAAAAACCTCGATCTACGTCCTTCACGACCTCAACGATCTGGATCTTGATCCTGCCGCCGGGGGTTTCGCCTCAGTCATCAGCGGGCATTCCCACCGTCCAGACATCAGTTGGAGAGATGGTGTTCTGCTGCTCAATCCCGGCAGTGCCGGCCCCCGAAGATTCAAGCTGCCGGTCAGCGTGGCTTTGATTCAGGTGCAGGACGGAAAGCTCACGCCTCGGCTGATCGAGTTGAACGTCGGAGATCAGTGACTGCCGGAGCGTAAAAAGGGGTTAATCGAAAACAGGGACCGTAGTCAGAAAGACACCTTTGCGAAGAGCAGGATCCCCTGGCGGTTGAAATCGAGGTCGCCGGGAAAATCGATTTCCAGGAATTCTCCTTCTTCATCCGTATCCACCGAGACGTTGAGGCTTTCATAGGCGAGGCCGATACCCAGATTCTTAAAGAGATCGTATTCCAATCCTATCCGGAAATCGATCAGGGTCCCCTCATAACCGGAGAATTCCAGATACATGGCGGCAATATTCGAAAAAAAGTTGAATTTTGGAGTGATTTGAAATTCGGTTCGCACAAAGAGGGCAGGAAAGGGTACGATGACGTCGTCAATTTCCGGTCCGTTCCCCGATCTACTGCCAATTTCAAATCCATATCGAACCGGCACCACATAGGTTCCCAGGCCGGTTCCCAGACTGACCCTATCGTCCTGGATCAGGGAGTAGCTGTAAAGGAGGCGATAAAGCTCGAGGTCCAACTCGGTTTTCACCCGGTTTTCCGGGAGGATGACAAATCCACCGACCGAGATCTCCCGGTTCAGGCGTTCATCGGATTCCCGATGATGCCGCACATAGGTAAAATCCAGCCGATGGCGCAGTTGCCGACCCAGGCGAAGATAAGCGTCGGCTTGAAAATCGAACTGGCTTTCCTCCAGGCCGAGCAGATCTTCGCCGTTGAGTTTTACCCCCTTGCGGTTCCCTATCCGCAATCCGAGATCACTCTCAAAGCCCGCGTAAACGCCACCCAGACGGATTGCGCCCCGTTCCCATGCATACCTGTCATCCGCCGCGTGGGCAACTTCACAGGCCAGGGCCAGAAACATCATGAGAAAAGCCAGCAGACCGAAGCTTCCTGTCCCAATGAAAAACCTTTTCCGCCCTGTCCAACCCTCAGGAAGTTCCATGGCCTGGTCCTTTTCTGAGATCGGGTGTATTTCGGGAGCTTGCTCAAGGTGAGATGTTTCTCACAGGATTTTAAACGGCGGAAAATGAATTTCAACAGTTCACAAAATTAGAAGTCTGGTTGTCAGTCTTCAGCTTCCTCTCCCTGTCTCCGCCAGAAACTCCCGGAGAATGCGGGCGGTGTGGGATAACTCCCCCTGCCGGGCCAGGTCTTCGGGGGTCCCCTGGGCCACCACCTGGCCGCCGCCATCCCCCCCCTCCGGTCCCAGATCGATCACCCAGTCGGCTTCTGCGATGATGTCGAGGTTGTGCTCGATGACCACCACCGTATTTCCGGCATTGCGCAGACGGTGCAGAACGCGGATGAGCTTTTCCACGTCGGCCATGTGCAGACCGATGGTGGGCTCGTCGAGCAGATAGAGGGTCGATTGGGGCCCTCGGACAGAGCGCCCCGGTGCGGCCTTCGATGCCTTGCCGGTTTTTGCCAGTTCGGTGACGAGTTTGATCCGCTGGGCCTCCCCGCCGGACAGGGTGGGGCTCGGTTGCCCCAGGGTCAGATAGCCGAGCCCGACGTCCTGCAGCAGTTGCAGGGCGTGGTGAATCTTCGGATGGGCGGCAAAGTGATTTACGGCCTCGTCCACACTGAGGGAAAGCACCTCGCCGACGTTTTTCCCTTTGTAATGCACTGTCAGGGTTTCGGGGGTGAAGCGGGCACCGCCGCAGGTCTCGCAGACGACCTTGACGTCGGGAAGAAAACTCATCTCGATCTTTTTCAGCCCCTGCCCCTCGCACTCGGGGCAGCGCCCTTCCTTCACGTTGAAGGAAAACCGGCTCGGCCCGTAGCCGCGCATCCGTGCTTCGGCGGTACCGGCAAAGAGGCGCCGGATGTCATCCCAGAAACCGACATAAGTGGCGGGGCAGGAGCGGGGGGTTTTGCCGATCGGGGTCTGATCGACTTCCAGGACCCGGCCGATCCGCTCCCAACCCTGAATAGCGGAACAGCCGCGCAGGGGCGGGTTGTCCTCCCCTCCTTTCGTTCGGGCGGATGCAAGAAGCAACCGCAGATTTTCGTGAAGCACCGAGCGGACGAGAGTGCTCTTGCCGCTGCCGGAGACGCCGGTGACGCAGACCAGCCGCTCGACAGGGATCGAGACGCTCAGATCCTTGAGGTTGTGCAGGCTGGCGCCGATGATTGCCAGGCGGGGGGCATCCGGGCCGGGCGGCTTAGGCCGGCTCCCTTCCAGGGGATGTTGCAGGGGGCGGGCGAGATAACGGCCGGTCAGCGATTCCGGATGGTTCATGATGTCCTCGACGGAGCCGGCCGCCACCACCCGGCCGCCGTTGACCCCGGCGCCGGGGCCCAGATCCACCACGTGCTCGGCGCGGCGGATCGTCTCCTCGTCGTGTTCGACCACCACGACAGTATTCCCCTTTCCCTCCAGCTTCTTCAGGGTATCGAGCAGCATCCGGTTGTCCCGCGGATGGAGTCCGATGGTCGGTTCGTCGAGGATGTAGCAGACGCCGCGCAGATTGGAGCCGAGCTGGGAGGCGAGGCGGATCCGCTGGGCCTCTCCCCCGGAAAGAGTCGGCGCCGCCCGGTCGAGAGTCAGGTAGGAGAGGCCGACCTCACGCAGAAACTCGAGCCGGCCCCGCAGTTCGGCGAGGATGTCGCGGGCGATTTCGGCACCGCGGCCCTCGAGCGGAAGCTGCTGGAAGAACTCCTCGGCGACCGACACCGGCCAGGCGGTGAGATCGGCGATGGAACGCCCCTGGAAACGGACGGCCAGAGCTTCCGGCCGCAACCTCTGACCGCTACAACTCGGGCAGGTCTGCTCGGCGCCCTCCCACCATTCGTTCCACCAGATCTCTTCTCCGGATTGCGCCTCATCGAAACCGGGCAGAACCAGTCCCGTGCCGTAGCAGTGGTCGCACCAGCCGTGACGGGAATTGAAGGAGAAGAGGCGCGGATCGGGCTCTTCGAAGCTGCGGCCGCAGCCCGGACAGGAGCGCCGGGTGGAGAAGATCGCCGCGGACCGGCCCAAAGCCTTTTCCTTGAAGGCACCTTTCGTAGGGCGTCGGAAACTTTTTTTCACCGGCGCATCGGCTTCCGTGGCGGCAGGGAGAATCTGTACCATTCCCTTGCCGTAGTCCAGGGCGCGGGACAGCAATTCCCGCAGTTCGGTTTCGGCCTCGGGCGTCACGGTCAATTCCCCTACAGGCAGCGCGATGTCATGTTCCCGAAAGCGGTCGAGACGGGGCCAGTCGTCGGTGGGGAGGAACTGACCGTCCACCAGCAGATGGGGAAATCCCTTGCCGGCCGCCCATTTGGCGAGGTCGGTGTAGTATCCCTTGCGGGCGGTGACCAGGGGGGCGAGGATGACGATCGGCGTTCCCTGAAATTCCTGAAAAGTCCGGGCCAGGATCATCTCCGGGGTCTGCGGCTCGATGGGGATGTCGCATTCGGGGCAGTACGGGGTGCCGAGCTTGACGAAGAGCAGGCGCAGGAAATGGTAGATTTCGGTCATGGTCGCCACGGTGCTCTTGCGGCCGCCACGGCTGGTACGCTGTTCGATGGCCACGGTGGGCGGGATGCCGTAAACCGCATCCACGTCGGGGCGGGAGGCGGGCTGCACGAACTGGCGGGCGTAGGCGTTAAGCGATTCCAGGTAGCGGCGCTGCCCTTCGGCGAAGAGGATGTCGAAGGCTACCGTACTTTTGCCGCTGCCGCTGATCCCGGTAATGACGGTGAACCGCCCGCGGGGGATGGCGAGATCGATATTGCGCAGGTTGTGCTCGCGGGCATGGACGATGCGGATCGCTTCTGGCGCGGGAATCGCGTCGGGCGGCGCGGGATTGGGAACGGGAACCAAGGCTGCCGATTCGTTTTGCAGAGCCTGACGGTAAATCTTCAGGGCCGTGCCAGTATGGCTGTGCGGATTCTCCACGATCTCGGCGGGAGTGCCGGTGCAGACCACTTCCCCGCCTGCCTCCCCCCCTTCCGGACCCAGGTCGACGATCCAGTCGGCCGCCCCGATCACGTCCAGGTTGTGCTCGATCACCAGCAGCGAATGTCCGTCGGCCAGCAGCATGCGGAAAGCTTCGAGGAGCCGGGCGATGTCGGAGAAATGCAGCCCCGTCGTCGGCTCATCGAACAGGAACAAGGTTGTGGGATTTTTATGACCTTGGACTCGGGACCCGGGACCCGGGACCGCTTTCCGGGACCCTGGACCGTCTTTCCGGCCTCGAGACCGCCTTTCCGCACCCGGGAGCGGTTTTTTGGCCAAATGCCCGGCCAGCTTGAGCCGCTGGGCCTCGCCACCGGACAGGGTAGGGACCGGCTGGCCGAGCTTGAGATAGTCCAGACCCACCGCCATCAGCGGCTCGAGCCCGCGCAGGACTTCCGGGGCATGGGCGAAGAAAGCCGCGGCCTCGGCCACGGTCAGCTCCAGCACCTCGGCGATGGAGCGGGCGGGACCGCCGCCGGGCGGATGGCGTTTCACCTCGAGGATCTCCGACCGGTAGCGCCGGCCGTCGCACTCCGCACAGCGCAGGTAGACGTCGGAGAGAAACTGCATCTCCACGTGCTCGAAGCCGTTGCCGCCGCAGGAGGGGCAGCGCCCGGTTCCCGAGTTGAAGCTGAAGGTGCCGAGGGTATAGCCCCGGTCCTTCGCCAGGGGTTCGGCGGCAAACAGCTTGCGGATGGCGTCGAAGGCCCCGACGTAACTGGCGGGATTGGACCGGGTGGTGCGGCCGATGGGGGTCTGATCCACCAGAACGACATCGGCGAAATGCTCATGGCCGAGAATCTCCCTGAATGTGCCGGGTGTTTCCACCGGTTTCCCCTTGATTTTGCACAGGCCGGGATAGAGGACCTGTTTCACCAGGGTCGATTTGCCCGAGCCGCTGACGCCGGTGAGGACCACCAGCCGGTTGAGGGGCAGGCGGACGTCGATCCCCTTCAGGTTGTGGGCGGCCGCGCCGCGTATCTCCAGGTGGGGAGCGGCCGGTTCCGGCGCCGCGGAGAGGGGCCGGGCAAGGACCCTTTTGCGGCCGGTCAGGTAGTGCGCGGTTTCGGAGGTCCGGGATTGGCGCAGCTCGGCGGGAGTGCCGAAAAAGACAATTTCACCTCCCCGTGTCCCCGGTCCGGGACCGATGTCGAGGATGCGGTCGGCGGCGAGCATGATCTGGGGGTCGTGTTCGACCACCAGCAGCGAATTGCCCGCATCCCGCAGCCTCTGTAAAACTCCGGCCACCCGTTCCATGTCCCGCGGATGCAGGCCAATGCTCGGCTCGTCGAGGACGAAGAGGGTGCCGACCAGGCTGGTGCCGAGGGCGGTGGTCAGATTGATCCGCTGCACCTCGCCGCCGGACAGAGTGCGGGACTGGCGGTCCAGGGTGAGATAGCCGAGACCGACCTCCGTCAGGTAGCGCAGGCGGGAGCGGATCTCGCCGAGCAGCAGGTCGGTGGCCTCGTCCAGCGGTTTCGGCAGCTGCAGGCGATCGAAGAACTCCAGGCAGCGGTCGATGGGGAGCAGCATGACGTCGTGGATGGTGAGCAAGCCAGGGGAGGGGCACCTTTCGGAGCCAGTCCCCTCGGAGCCTGTCCCGATCCGCCAGAGGAGGGCTTCTGGTTTGAGGCGCGCTCCTTCGCAAGCCGGGCAGGGGTTGTAGGCCCGGTAGCGGGAGAGGAGGACGCGGATGTGCATTTTGTAGCTCTTCGTCTCCAGCCAGCCGAAGAAGCGCTGTGCGCCGTACCAGAGTCCGTCCTCCCAGCTCCCTTCCCCCTCGATCACCCAGCGGCGCTGTTCCTGGGTCAGCTTTCGCCAGGGGACGTCCACCGGAACACCCCGTTTTTTCGCGAAGCGCAGCAGGTCGTCCTGGCACTCGCGATAACTTTCGGTCTGCCACGGTTTGATCGCCCCTTCCGCCAGGGTTTTCCCTTCGTCCGGTATCACCAGGCCGTAATCGACGCCGATGACCTGGCCGAAGCCGCGGCAGGTTTCGCAGGCGCCGATAGGGGAGTTGAAGGAGAAGAGGTTCGGTACCGGATCGGCATAGTGGAGGTCGCAGTCGGGGCAGTGCAGGTCGGCGGAGAAGCGCCACGGCTCGCCAACCGTGCCGTCCTCCGCGACCGCACGCACATCGACCCGCCCGTGCCCCGCCTTAAGTCCCGCTTCCAGGCTCTCGACGATGCGGTCCCGCTTGTCGGCGGCGAGACGGACGCGATCTTGGATCACTTCGAGATTTGATCGGTGCTCCGCATGGATGCGGGTGTAGCCTTGGCCGGCCAGCAGGTCCTTTACCTCCTGAACCGAGAAGTTATGCGGCACGGCGACGGGAAAGGTGATCAGCGCCCGGGGTTCGCCGACCGCCCGGCTCAGAAGCTGTCCGAAGATGCCGTCAGGGGTGTCGCGCCTGACCTCCCGGCCGCACCCCCCGCAGTAGAGCCGGGCCGCCCGGGCGAAGAGGAGCTTGAGGTGGTCGTTGAGCTCCGTCATCGTCCCCACGGTAGAGCGCGAGGTGCGTACCGGGTTGGTCTGGTCGATGGCAATGGCGGGAGGGATCCCCTCGATGCGGTCAACCTGGGGTTTGTCCATGCGGTCGAGAAACTGCCGCGCGTAAGGGGAAAAGGTTTCCACGTAGCGGCGCTGCCCTTCAGCATAGATGGTGTCGAAGGCCAGGGAGGATTTGCCGGAGCCGCTGACCCCGGTGACGACGATCAACTCGCCCAGGGGCAGATCGAGGTCGAGGTTTTTCAGGTTGTTCTGCCGGGCGCCGCGGATGAGGATGTTTTCTTTCTTGTCCATCTTAAAGGGCCATTCTGAAAACGGGGAGACAGGGGATAAAGGGCCGAATCGGCCGCTGATTCAATCTTCTAGATTAGGGCAAACAGGCGTGAGAATGCAATGGCGGGCAGTTGTGAGTGTGGCGGCGCGAGGAATGACGCGGCGGGTGATCTTTTTCTTCTGGTCAGGTGTTCAGATAAAGGTTTTCAAACTCCTGGTCGACGGTGCAGAAAGCCTCAACCACTTCCGGATCGAAGCTGGTTCCGCAGCTTTCGAGGATGATCCGTTTCGCTTCGGTATGGGGAAGGGGTTCCTTGTAGGGGCGTCTGGCCCGCAGTGCTTCGTAGACATCCACCAGGGCCATGATGCGGGCGCTCAGGGGAATGTCCTCCCCCTTGAGCCCGCAGGGATAGCCGCTGCCGTCCCAGCGTTCATGATGATATTTGGCGATGTCGATGCCCACTCTAAGAAAGGCGTTGCCGGGATATTCGGCAAAGACCGTTTCCAGAGTTGCTGCCCCGAGGACTGTATGGGTCTTCATGATTGCAAATTCCTCGGCGGTCAACCTGTCCTGTTTGAGCAGGATGCTGTCGGCGATCCCGACTTTTCCTACATCGTGCAGCGGGCTGGCGTGGTAGATGATGGTGATGAAGTCGTCGGAAATGATGTCCTCGAACCCCGGCCGCTTTGCCAGCGCCCGGGCCAGCAGCCGGCACAATCCCTGGACCCGTTCCAGATGCAGCCCGGTGTCGTCGTCGCGCATGTGGGACAGCTTGGCAAGGGCGAAGATCATGGCCAGCTGGGAGCGGTTGATCTCCTGCAACTGGTCGGCGACCTGCTGTTCGAGGGACAGATTGGCATCCTTCAACCGCTGCTGGGCCCGGCGCAGAAGCAGGTGAGTGTTGACCCGGGCCTGAACCTCCTCGATCTGAAACGGTTTGGTGATGTAATCGACTCCGCCGGCCTGAAACGCCCGGGTCTTGTCGATGCTGTCGTCGAGGGCGCTGATGAAGATGATGGGGATTTCGCGCAGGCTTGTGTCGGCCTTGAAGCGGGAGCAGAGCTCATAGCCGTCCATACCCGGCATACAGATGTCCATCAGGATCAGGTCGGGTGGCCGCTGGCCGGCGGCTCTCAGGGCCATCGCCCCCTGGGGGAAGGCGCTGACCCGAAATTCAGCTTTGCGCAGCAGATTGGTCAGCAGATGCAGGTTCTCCGGGGTGTCGTCCACGATCATGATATGGGGAGATTGCATGTCTATCCTCGCATTTTATCGGGCCGGAGAACATCCTGCTTCCGGCAGGCTCCTAGCCCAGCAGGTCGAGCAGCTTTTCGTATTCGTAGCGATCGGCCAGTTGAGCCAGGTGTATCTGCAGGGAATGGTTCTGCTCCCCCACATCCCTGATCAGCTCCGCGAAGTGAAGCATGTCCCCCTCTTCCACAGCCTGTTTAAGCGCCTCCCGGAGAGGGACCGGCAAATCCTGCAGCCGCGAAAGTTCCGGGTCGACGCTGGTCTTCGGGGAGCAATCGTCTGAGGCGTAGATGTAGCCTAGACCGCACAAGTCCTTCAGCAAGCCGTAAAGGTCCTGGAGTTTGAAAGGTTTGGCCAAAAAGGCATCCGCTCCTGCCTCTATCGCTATTCCGGCCGGATCCTTGTAGGCCAGGCCGCCGGCGGTGAGCATGAGGAGGCTTGTCTTGTCGCCCCCCCGCAGGGCCCGCAAACGGCGGGCGGTCTCATATCCGTCCAGGCCGGGCAGGTGAATGTCCAGCAGCACGGCGTCCGGTTGCAGGTCAGGAAAAATTCCCAGGGCTTCCTCTCCGCTGGAAACCGATTTTACCTCGAAGCCGACTACCGCCAGGCTCTGCTCAAGCATAACGCGGCTGACAGGATCGTCTTCGACAACCAGGGTCCGTACCGGCCGGTGTTCGGGGGCAATGGCCATCACCCGGCCGAGTCCGGCATTCGGTGCCCGCTGCAGTTCCTCTCCGGCGCACTCGTCCGCTTGAAAGGTAAATTGAAACCAACTGCCTCTGCCGGTGCCGCTTTCCATCAGCCGCAGTTCGCCCCCCATCCTTTCCGCATAGGCACGGCTGATCGACAGGCCCAGTCCCGTCCCCTCGCCGGAAGCCCGGCCGCTCCTGGTCTGCTCGAAAGCGCCGAACAGTCGGTTCAGCTCGGAAGGATCGATGCCATGGCCGGTATCCCTGATGTCGATGACAATGTGCCAGCTGACGTTGTCCGTTCTCGAACCGCCAACCTGCAGATCGATACCGCCTTCCGTCGTGAACTTGACGGCATTGGAAAGCAGATTGATCAGGACCTGGCGGAGTTTGGCCCGATCGGCGGCGAGGCATCTGGGCAGACTCTCGTCCATTTTCAGTTCAAACTGCAAAGCCTTCTTTTGACAGGAAAGCTTGAACATGGAAGCGATGTCGGCGAGCAGCTGCCGAAGATCA
This sequence comes from Syntrophotaleaceae bacterium, assembly GCA_041390365.1. Lineage (NCBI taxonomy): Bacteria > Pseudomonadati > Thermodesulfobacteriota > Desulfuromonadia > Desulfuromonadales > Syntrophotaleaceae > Syntrophotaleaceae bacterium. Next base: position 192,151 of record JAWKQB010000002.1, read on the forward strand.
AGGGGTGCGGTCTGCAAGCTCACGTGTCCCGCTTCGATTCGGGACATCTCCAGAATATCGTTGATCAGTTCCAGCAGGTGATCGCCGCTACGATTGATGGTCTGAATCTGTTCCCGGTGGCCGGGATGCAGCATCTTGTCCTGCTGCAGCAATTGGGAATAGCCGAGAATGGCGTTCAGGGGGGTGCGGATCTCGTGGCTCATGTTGGCCAGAAAGGTGCTTTTGGCCCGATTGGCCGTTTCCGCCTCCTCGGCCAGTTGCTCGGCTTTGGCCGTGGCCGCCTGCAGCTGGCGGTTGGCTTCCCGCAGAGCCTCTTCCGCTTCCAGTCGACTGCGGATATCCATCATGCATTCCAGAAGTTTGACCCGTCCCTGAATGACGATCTGTTTGACGGTCTTCAAAATAGGGATTTGGGTGCCGTCAAACCGGAGCAAAAGCTTTTCCGAGTTGTCCACGTTTTGGTGAAGATCGAGGATCGGGCAGCAGCTCTCCTCGGAGGGGCAAAGAAAGCGATGACAGCGGTGGCCGATGATTTGGTCCTGTGTGCTGCCGATCAGTTGTACGGCGGCGGGATTGGCCCCCTCGATCGCGCGGGTCTGAGCGTCGATGATGACCAGAGGCACGGGCAGGCTTTCGATGAGAGTGCGCTGGATCTGCTCGTTTTCCCGCAGAGCGTCCTCCATCCGTTTGCGCTCGCTGATGTCGTGGAAGGCGGTGACCGCGCCGTGAAGTTCCCCCTCGCTCCAGAGGGGGCGGCTGGCGACCTTGACCGTCAGTATGGAACCGGATTGGTGGAGGAAGCTCTCTTCGCCGTCGTAGTTACGGCCCTCTTTGGCCGCGAGATAGAAAGGACATTCCTCCTTGGGCAGGAATCTGTTGTCGCTGTGGGAGTGGAAAAGGTCGTGGGCCGATTGCCCGAGCAGTGCCTGTTCCGCATAGCCGAGCGTTTTGCAGGCTGCCGGATTGACGTGCTCGATGGTTCCGTTGCCATCGGTGACGTATACCCCTTCGGCCAGGGCATCGTTCATGGCCCGCAGGTTGCGCTGCTGCAGCGACAGGGCAACGGCCCGGTTCTTCAATCCGAGCATGAGCAGGGTGATGACCGCCGCCACCAGCACCATGCTGGCCAGGTAGATATGGAATTCCTGAACGATGGTGCCGTAAATCGGATCGGGGGCGTAGGAGGCCAGGTAACCGGCCGGAATGCCGCGGGTGTCGAGAATCGGCAGGAGAGAGACAATGTAGGGGGCGCCGTCACTACTGGCATGGGTGGTCAGAGCCAGCCCCTGGCTCATGGCGGCCTGTACCTCCCGGTCCTGCCGCAACAGCCGGTTGATGGACGCAGCCTCCCCCGAAAGCCGCGGCGGACTGTCCGGCAGGATGCTGTTGGCGTCCTCGAGCAGGTAGTCAGGATGGAGGTCGGTTGGGCTGTAAAGCCATTGCTGTTCGGGAAAGACGTTGGGGGCTATCAGGTTGCGATTGAGCAGGAAGGCGTATTCGCGGGAGGAATCGAGTTCGGCCAGGGCGTCCCGAATTCCCTTGGCCGTCACACTGGCGCCGACGCAGCCGACCAGGCGTTCCTCATAAAACAGCGGATAAACGTAGCGGAAACCGGAGCGGACCTTGCCCGTTTCAAAGCCCTGCACCAGGTGTTTTTCCTCGGCAGCTTTGAGAACCAGGCGCTGAAAATAGAGTTGCCGATCTCCATAGCGGTCCGGTTTCTGAAAACGGAGTAGACTGGTACCGTCCGGCAGATAGAACTGCAGCTGAAGCGGGATCCCTTCCCTGATGGCCTGATGAGCCTGGAAAAGCCGTCGATAGAGACGTCCCCGGGTCAGGTCCTGCTCCTGACGGTCGGAGGAGGCAGCATCGAGGAGCTGCAGAACATCAGGTTGATCGATGGTGCTGACAAAGAAATTTTCGATCGCCAGCGCGTACATCTGCAGACTGGCGCGGTAGGCCGTATCCAGGGTGTTCTGGTGCTCGGAGAAGTGGCTGCCCAGTTTCTGCAGCAAGGTTCTGTGCAGAAACAGGCCGCCGCCGAGGGTGAGCCCCAGCATGCAGGCAACCAGCCCGTAGCGGGCGAGCAGCCGTTTGAGCAAAGCTCCCATCTAGAAATTGCCTTTGTCGGGGATTTCCACCCCTCCCAGTAGTTGGCGGACCGCATCGTAGTGGGAATCCTCTGCCGGAACGGCGCCGTAGCGGATGTTGTCGCCCCAGCTTTCCAGCATTTTTTTATCATCCCCCTGAGGCGCCAGTTCGACGATAGCTTGCCGGATGCGGGTTTGAAGCTCGGGTTTGAGAGTGGCCTTGTTGGCTACCAGGGCGAATCCCGGCAAAGGGGCCGTTTCGGTCAGCATCGACAGCCCCATGTGGGCGTACTTTCGTGCAATGGCCGTTTTCAGGCCTCCCAGGTCGAACTCGCCCCGGACCACTCCCAAGGCAACAGCGTCGTGTGTTCCCAGGTATCGGTAGCGGTTCTGTTCCAGGCTGCTGCCGTAGCGACGGAGCAGACCGTTGGTCGACAGGTAGCCGCAGGTGGAAAGGGACTGGGTCAGTGCGACCCTTTCTCCCGCCAGTCCCTTCAAGTCGGGCCGGGAATCGGCGAAGGCTACCAGGGAGCAGGTATAGGTGGCCTGGCCGGAAGCTTCCTTGAAATGGACCAGGGGTTCCGCCTGGGGATAGTTGGCCCGGAGCCGGACATAGGGCAGGGGCCCCTGGTAGGCCAGATCGATTTCGCCGTTGCGGAATTTTTTCAGGAGATCGTTGTAACTGTCGGCATAAACGTATTCGATGGTGATGCCGAGGCGCTCCTGCAGAAAATCGGTCAGAGGCCGGAACTGTTTGACCACGGTCTCGCGATTTTCCATGGGCAATGGAGCAAAGCGTACTTTTTCCTGAGCAAAGGATGTTCCGGCAAGGCACAAGCTTGCCAGGAGCAGCAGTCCAACGAATCGATGCATATCGTTCCCTCCGGTAAATTGCATGAAAGACTTTAGTATACTCGTTCAGCCTCATTAAATTGTCAACTCTGAACACAATTGCAGACTGGAATTGCCGGGCCGGGTTGAGGAACCCGATTGTCGGCGGGCACGGTTTCTTTTTCTGTTTTCCCCTTCGCAGCTGCATCTGTCTGTAAAGAAGTTAACCTGATCAGAAGAGGTAGACACAACCGCTTTTTACTTTCATGCGAAAAATGCCCGAAGAGGGGGATCGGGGAGGATCATGGAACACCTGTTTTTCGACAGCTGGTCGGTACTGCTGCGGACAATGGCGATCGGAGTCCTTGCTTATGCAAGTCTGATTTTTTTTCTGCGCGTGACCGGCAAGCGAACACTATCGAAAATGAACGCCTTCGATTTCGTGGTCACCGTCGCCTTCGGTTCGACCCTTGCCACCATCCTGCTCAGCAAGGACGTGGCACTGGCCCAGGGAGCGCTGGCCCTTGCCCTGCTGGTGGGTCTGCAGTATGTCATTACCTGGTCGAGTGTGCGGATCGGCTGGTTTCGGAGGCTGGTGACCGGTGAGCCCTCCCTGCTCTTTTTCGCCGGGGAATATCTGATCAAGTCCATGCGGAATGCGCGGGTCACCAGGGATGAAATTCGGGCGGCAGTCCGCTCCGCAGGATTTGCCTCCCTGGCCGAGGTAGAGGCGGTGGTCATGGAAACCGACGGGTCCTTCAGTGTTATCCGGCGCAGCGAAAACCCCGACTTTTCCAGTTTCGAAGGGATCACAAACGCAGAGCAGGCCAAGGAAAAAAGTGCCTGAGGGATTTGCCGGGTCAGAGTGGGGGTTCTGCTTTTTTCATACAGCGGGACAGATAGATATGAGCCACTTCCTGCGGCTGGCAAAAGCCCAGAATTTTGGCGTATTCGAGCACGAACCCCCGCAGGTAGACTGCTTCCGGCAGGCGTTCGTACATGTCCTGTTCGATCTGATCCAGTCGCATGGAACTGATTTTGGTCCGCTCTGCAATGTCCCTCAGGGTGAGCCCTGATCTTTCCCGAAGCTGGCGCAGCGACTGCCCAATCGAATCCGACCGGGACAGCTCGGTGAGTGGCGGCAGACGGACTTCCTGTTTGTCGCCAGCCGTAACGGGGGGTCCCGGTGTCGACCGTGCCAGTCGCTGGATAATTCTATCGTAAGCCGTTTTCAGTTCTCCCAGCCTTTCCTGCCGCATGGCACTGTCGAGCAATCCGTAAGTCGCAAGAGAATCTTCCGCATACAATTGCTGGATATTCTGCCAGGCCAGCTCGACCTCCCGCAGGCTCAAACCGGCTTCGATTCCCAACAGAGCGCAGTCCCTCCCATGATTTTCAGCGTTCAGCATCGTCGACCTCCCTTTTTTCGATTTGGGCCCTGGCGATTTTCCTGATGGATCTGGAAAAGGCGCTCTCGGGAAACGCTTCGATCACCGGGCGTTTCAAGCGAATGGCGTCCCGAACCCGGTCGTCGTACTGGATGTCGCCGAGAAAGGCCGCCTGGAGACCGAAAAAGTGGCGGTAGGCAAGAGACATTTTCGTCCCCAGTTCCAAATCTTCCTTGCGTTGAACCTGATTGACGATCAACCCCGGTGCAAGCGATTTGATGTCCCGCTCGATGGCCGCGCCTGCCGCAGGATCCAGTTCGCTGACCCGTGTCAGCAGATCCCTGGGAGAGCGGATGCCTCGCACGATCTTCTCTTCCATGGCCTGATCCACTATCCTGGCGGCACCGGCCCTTTTAATGGCGTTTTTCAATCCTCGAAAATAAGCAGCCTTGAAAAAATGGTAGGCATTTTCAACGGCAGTAAAAACCGGCATGACGACCAGAACGGGTTTTTCTGCGGCGAGAAAAAAATCGAGAACATTGAATGCCGAACCGGCTCCGAGGTCCATCAGAACATGGTGGGTTTTCAGGGTTCCGAGTTGGCGGATAATTTTCTCTTTCAGGGCATGCTTGGGGTTGGCCATATCGAGTTGGGCCTGCCCGCCGCTGATCAGCCACAGGTTGGGGACGGGGGTGGGAAGGAGAAGTTTCTCAAGGGAAGGGACTTTACGGGAAAAGAGGTCGGCCAGGGAAACCTTGGGGTTAGGCATGCCGAAGAGGGTATGCTGGTTGGCACCCCCCAGGTCGGCATCCAGGATGACGCACTTTTCTCCCAGCTCGGCCAAAGCGACGGCCAGATTCGCCGTAATCACGGACTTGCCCACCCCGCCTTTGCCGCTGGCAAAGGCCCAGATTCGTGGGAGGTTTTTCCGGAGGCCTTTTACCTGCAAATCTCCTCCCTGATAAACCAGATAAAGAGTTGTCAGTAACCAGGATGCCAGACCTGTTCTGCTTTTGCATAAGGAATGCCGGTTTGGGCGCCAGTTCTTACTTTGGAAGCGAGGTGCCCCCGTCCGGCCGGAAAAATCGACGATTCGCTTGCCAATATGAAACTGTTTGGTCATTTGCCCAGGAATTTCAGGCGATTGGACAATAGGACAGCACCCTTTATGCGCCATCACACAGGGGAGGGTGACAGAAATTGCTGAGAGGACGGTGCAAATCGACAGATATCCGAAAGTCGCCCTGCCGGGGCACTACCTGGGGCAACGCGAAGTTTTCCTGATCGTAGTTCGCGGCTAGCCGCTAGCTGCCGAGTAGTTGGCCGTTTCATTTTTTTCAACCGGTGAGCGGTAGGCAGGAAAGAACTGTGCCTTGCCCAGGGGCACGCCGTAGTACAGCGACCAGGCAGTAGCAAGTTTTTTGTAGGCCGTCTCGTCATGAATCCTTTTGTGGACGGAAAACATGACCCGCAGCGGGGAAAATCCGGCTTTGAAGCGGAAAATGCCGTCATCCTCCTTGTAGCCGCCGCCAAGAAGCATTCGACGCTTCCCGGTCCTGGCCGCCCACAGGATGGTAGACCACAGGTATTGATTGACAGGACGAACCCGTGAATAATCCATATCCGCTGCCGAAAGGTGCCAATAGACGTCGTCGCCGCCATGAAAGAAAAGGCCGCCGGCCACAAGATGGTTTTCGAATTCCGCCAGGACCAGAAAAGCGTTGTTCGGCATGGATTCAAATATCGTGGTGAAATATTTTAGCGGCAACCTATAGCACTCCAGGGCTTTTCGGCGGTCCATTGTAGAGGCATGAAGTTTTTGAAAGGCTTTTACATCCTCGATGGATTCTGCACGGCGCACCCGAACCCCTGCCTTTTCCGCCTGCCGGGTCATGCGTCGCGTATCAGAAGTCAGCGATTTCGACCAGAGAGCGCTTTCACCCATGGTCAGGTCGATATAAACGATTTCCCGATTCAGTACCGTATACGCCGGATCGAGCAGGTCTTCGTTGCCATGCCAGGGGGTCATGTGGGCGAATTCGGCCACAATGTTGTTGCGGCCGCAATACCGTTCGAACCGCTCGACAAAGCTCTTCCGGTCCGATTCACTCAAGCCTCCCTTTTTAACAATCAGGGGTCCGGTATACTCGGGCGTGAAGATATCCCAACGAGGCTCATTGGCTCCTGCGGCGAAAGGCAGGGTGTTGACCGGCCTAAGGAAAAAAGGGTAGGCGATGGTTGAATGCTCGCTTTTCCAGACGAACAGTCGGGCGGGGAAACCGCTTTGTTGTTCAATAACCCGGACATATTCAAGGCTTCCCATGACGCAGCACTCCGGCGGCAGAACTTGCCGCCATCGATCCGCGTCAGATGTCATCAACAGGTCATCCTGGATCATCGTCATGTCCTCCGTCCGCAGCGGTTTTAAAACGGCACCCGGCGACAGGATTCATTTATCCGGCGCAAAATTCCTTCCGGTATCCTGCGAATGCAGCCCAGGGTGTAAGCATACCAATTGCCGCCATACGGCACGTAACAGCGGACATTGAATCCCTCCTGAATCAGGCGTTTCTGCAGATCAGTCCGAACACCATAGAGCAGCTGCAATTCAAAGGAATCCGGGGCAATTCCCGCTTCGGCGGAAAGCTTTTGCGAGTAAAAGAGAAAACCGGCATCGTGGGTGGCAATGGCCGGTCGCCATCCGCGGGTCAAAAGCAGCTCCAGATCCTCCCGAAAGACTTGTTCAACTTGAGATTTCCGGCGATATACGATCTCGGAGGTTTCCCAATATCCGCCTTTCACAAGTCTGATGCTGGCACCGGCATCGAGCAGGCGGCGGAGATCTCCTCGGCGTTGGCGCAGATAGGACTGGAGAACAATGCCGACCGTTGCCGGGCCATAGAGTTGCAGCATGTCCTCGAAAATAGCGAGGGTTTTTTCGACATAGGGGGATTCCTCCATGTCGATGCAGACAAAATTTCCCAACTTCTCGGCGCTGTCGAGAATCCGTCGCAGCAGATGGCGGCACATGGATTCGTCAATGTCAAGACCGATCTGGGTGAGCTTGACCGAAAGGTTGCAGTCCAGGCCCTCCTGTCCCATGCGCTCCAGGGCAGCGATATTGGCCTCTGCTGCTGAGATCGCTTCGGCTTTCTCCCGAATATGGGTTCCTATAAAATTCAACGTTCCCTTCATGGCATTGGCATTAAGCTGCTTGACCGCCGCGACCCCCGCATCCAGGTCTTCCCCCGCAACAAATTGCCATGCAATGTCACGTATTCCCGGTGTGCTCACAATCGCTTTGCGAAGCCAAGGCTGACCGGCCACGGTCGACAAGATGCTTCGAATCATGATTGAGATGTCTCCTTCCGACAATACAAGACGAGGCTTAGGATTAATTTGTCCTTATGACTTGCGTGTTAAGCATAGCTCATAGAAGCAATCTTTCAATTGTCGGCCCGGGTTTTCTCCAGATGCATTCTCATTATCGAGAAGAGCGCACCAAAATTATTGAATTGATGAGTGAATCGAGGACGTGATCGGGGATATTCAGGTGGGGCATGGCATGAAGCGAGGGTCTCTGAAGAGAGAAAAACCCCCGGATGGTCACCGGGGGCCTGGAGATTTCAGTTCTGTTTTTCTGTCGGTTCGAAGGCGGCAAATTCGGCTTCGTCCAGTTTGCCGTCCTGGTTGGCGTCGACTTTCTTGAATTCCTGGTTAAGGGATTCTGAGCTTGCCGCTTCCTGACCGGAAATGTATCCATCCTGATCGACATCAAGGGTTTGGAAAGTCGAAGGGGCACTTTCTTCACCGGCAAAGGCGGTGACGGAAAACAATACAGCGGCCAGCAGACAAAGGTTGGTCAGGATCCTTTTCATGGTTTTCCTCCGTTCTGGTAAGGGTTTATGATTTGCCCAAATGGCTGTCGCTAAAGATAGGATGGCAACCTTTGTGCCAAGCTGGAAAACCGTGAAAAAACGGATAATTGGAAGGCGTTATTGAAAGAAGATCCGGAATGCGCTCTTTTTTCGTCTCCTGCCGACGACAGGAGACAGGGTTTTTTTCGGTTCGCTTTGATGATAGGCTGCTAACCGCTCAACTTGCTTGTGTCGCCAGCCGCCGACATGCGATTGTCAAGGCAGAGAAACATCTAAGGGAGATTTAGTTTTCTGCAAAGTTCATTCAATTGGGAGGAGTTGAGGTCGATGAACTTGACCCCTATGCCGGGAAAGGAGTCCCGGCTGCCCCAGGGTATGACGTTCTGAATTTGAACCTGGTAGGGGGAAGGTTCCGAAAAATGGATAAACCGAACCCAGGCTCTTTCGGTCATATTCCAGTTTCCAACCGAAAACAAAAAACAGCCTCCCAGGGAGATGTCGCGGGTCACGGTTTTTTCTGTCCGATCATCGAAAAAATTTTCGTCAGGACTTAACAGGGCGCAAAAATGTGCTGTGATCCGTTTGCTTTCCCGAAAAGTCCTTCCCGGATTGGGGAGGCAAAATTGTTCCAAAAAATGACCCAAGGGGTCTTCCCGATCCAGGGAATGGCCGAGCAGCAGGCCCCGAAAACATTGTCCCGAGGAATCCCAGCGAAGTCTCAAGGTCGGATAGAAATCGGAAATTTCCTGAAGGATTGCCTTTTCTGAAGGGGTGGCTCTTACGGCTTTCAGGACATCCAGAATCGTTCCGCTGAACGCCTTGATCTGCAGCCTCCGCCGCATCTCCAGAACGGAATTTACCGTTTCGAACCGCATGCCAATGGTTTTCAATGCGCTTTCAAGGGCAAGGCGCGTTTTGGAATTGTCGGCGAGTATCAAAACCTGGGTCATTACAAACCTTTCAACGTCATGTCGAGTCCCAGCCCTGCATTAAAATGTAACATGTTTCCCTCATTCATATCGGCACCTGATTTAACTTCATTGAGGGCTGGTCAACTTTTTTTCAATGAAGGAGAAGAAAGAAGCCCCTGTTGCCGGCAGGGTTTTCTTATTGGGGAGGCCGGGTTGTGCCAGCGAAACGAACACAGAACGGATTGTTTGACTGGAAAAGCAAAAGAGCCCGATCCCCTTGCTAATATCTCCCGCATTAAACGGAAGATCAAGCACGGACCAGGCTCTTTTCCCCCGATACCTCCGGAACGACTTTCTCCATCGGTTTCGCACATTCCCGGTACCGAACAACGGGTCCCAGGAATGTGGTTGCGGGGGTGCCGATTCCGCCGCTAACACCTCCGGGCCGGTGGTTTGCCGGCAACGGGGAACGACGGAATCTACAATTTCAGTATACTGAACCAGTCGTTGGGGCGCAACCCGGTTTCCGTTAAAATGCCGTCAGAAGGTCATCGGCACCCGCAGGGTCAATTGCACATCAGGCGCCTCTTCGGTCAAACCTCCGGAAAGCGAGAGGTTCAGGTTGCTGTTGTTGCTCAAGCGGTAGGATCCCCCCAGAAGCAGGCTGCCGACGTGGGTGGTAATCGCCCCAGGCGGTTCATCATCGTCAAACTTGGATTTCAGGATGATGTTGTGTTCATAGCCGAGGCTGAAAGAGGCTTTTTCGTTAATTCCGTATCCTACCCCAAAGTTGAAGCCGATGGTGTCGCCCGGTTCCACATCGCTGAAGCCCCATTTGTCGCTATCGATATCGTTTCGATCGAAATAGTACATGTAGCTGACTGAGCCGAAAAAGACGGCAGGATCGGATGGGAAAATCGCCGTCAGACTCGGCTGAATGCCCCAGAAGCCTGAACCGGTGGGCAGTTCGGAAGGCAGGTTGGAGTCGGGGTCGATATCCACCTCGAAAGGATCCGTGCCGCTATCCGATTTGACGCGGATGCCGCCGATGAAAATCGGGCCGTTCCCCTGTGGCATGTTGAACTGGTAACGCAGGCCGAATTCGATATCGCCGAGGTCGTTGCCGTCCGAATCGAAGGACTCGGGAGTATCATCCGTGTTCTGGGAGTCTCTCGAACTGGACTCATCGCGGTACACATAGGGGATTTTCAGCTCCAGTTCCATCCGGTTGGTCAGGCCGTAGCGCGTGGTCAGGGCGCCGACGAAGGCGTTCCGGTTGACGCTTCTGACGTCGATCAGGCCGATGGTGATGGCGGGAATGATCGTATATCCAAGCAGGGCCACCCGAGTGGAAGAGGAGTAGGAGTATTGCAGGGAGGGCTCCAGAACCCATTTCCCCTTCGGGGTCAGCACGCCCTGGCGTTCGAATATGGCCTCGATCTCCTGATATTTTTCCTCCTCCGGTTGCTTTTCCGGCGGGCGGCCGACGGGCTGGGCCGGCGTTGCAGGGCCCGCAGTGCTTGCGACCCGGGTCGTGGTGGCGGGCGTGACGGGTTGGGCGGGCTGTGTCGATGGTTTTGCCATTCCCAGTTTCACCTGCATGGCTTCGATCCGCTGCTGTTGTTCATTCATGGTCTTTTCCAACTTGTCCCGATAGGCCATGTATCTGGACTGCTCCTCCGCAAACTGCTGCTGCAGCCGTGCGAGTTGCTCCCTTTCCGCCTCCAGGAATTGCCGCATTCGGGTCATCTCTTCCGGGGTAGGCGTCTGCCCTGACAATTCGGACTCCCCGGGGCCCCGGCCACTGATGGTGGAAGAGGTTTTTTCGGAAATCGGAGCGGGAAGCTGTTTTTGCCATGTGACTTCTATGGTGCGATCCCTCTGTTTTATGGAATAGGAAGGCAGGTTGGAGTGCTCGGCTTCGAGCACGACTCTGGTTGTCCCATGATCGTGTCCCACCCGCAAAATTTTGAATCCGTCCGTTGCAGGATAGGACGCTTTTTCCAGCTCCGGGACCACCTTCTGAATATCGAGGACAAGGCGGGCCGGCCCGGTCAGTTCGAAGTAACGAAAACCCTCAATTTTTCCGTCTGTCTCCAGAAGCGCTCGGCCTTCGCCTACCATCAGGGACAGCAGTTTCCTGGCGGGCACATCTTTTGACGACGGTTCCTCAAGACTCAGACAGAGGTTCGGGTAAAGCAGAAGCAGTGCAAGAGAAAAGATCAGGGCCAAAGTCCGCATATAACCCTCCTTTAGCAGTCAAAAGCAGCCTGTTGGAAAGGGGATTCCGGGAACCGGGGGCTTGCCCCTTCCGGCCCGGAGTTCCAGTTCGAAAGAGAAGGATCTTCATACGATATTGAATTTGTTCATCAGGCGATAAAGAGTGACTCGCGACACTCCGAGATGCCGCGCAGTTTGGGACACGTTGTTTCCGTTCATTTTCAGACAGCGCTGGATGGTTTCCATTTCGGCTTTGTCCCGCGCGTCGTCCAAAGAAATCCTGCTTCTTGTGGCAGTCCTCTTCTCCAGCCCAAGGTCGGCAGGGGTGATAAGGGTGTTTTCGGTCATTATGACCGCCCGTTGTACCCTGTTGATCAACTCCCTCACATTACCCTGCCAGTCGTGGGTTCGCATGGTCAGCATGGCCTGTTTGCTGAAACCTTTGGCTTTGGAGATCTGCTCGCGGGAAAACTTCTCGAAAAAGGTAATGGCCAGTAATTCGATATCCCCCTCGCGTTCCCGAAGGGGGGGCATTTTCAGGTGCAGCACATTCAGACGGTAATAGAGGTCCTCGCGAAAGGTCCCCTCTTTCACAGCCTTTTCAAGATTCACATGGGTAGCGGCAATAACGCGGACATCCAAGGGAATGCTCCGGGTCGAACCGATCCTTTCGATGGTTTTCTCCTGAAGAAAGCGCAACAGGTTCACTTGCAGATTGAGCGGCAGATCGCCGATTTCGTCGAGAAGGATTGTGCCGCCGCCGGCCGCCTCAAAATGCCCGATCTTGCGTTGATTGGCGCCGGTGAAAGCGCCTTTTTCATGCCCGAATAGTTCGGATTGGATGAGATGGATAGGCAGGGCGCCGCAATTCACGGCGATGAAGGGGCCCTTGTGACGTGCGGAATGACGATGTATCGCCCTCGCCGCCAATTCCTTGCCCGTACCGCTTTCCCCTCGGATCAGAACAGGGCTTTCTGCGTGCCGGATTTTTGCAAGATCGGAAAAAAGCTCACGCATGACCGGGCTGTTGCCGATCATCTGGTAATCGAAGCCGGATGGAGGGTTGTTTCGAAGCTTGTCCTTCAATCTGCCCTTGCCGTAAGCGCGTCCGAGGGTGACCAGCAGACGGGGCAGATCCGGTGGAAGGGTATGATAATCGTAGAAATTATGAGCGACAAATTTGCACAACAGAAACCGGGACATGCAATCGGCGGGCAGGAGGGCAATCCATTCCATGTTTCGGCATGCCGAAAAAATCTTTTCAATATCTTCCAGTAGATCATCACTGAAACGGTTGATGGCCAGAATGCCTACTACGCAATCCTCGTTGGCGGATTTCAATTCTCTTGCCTGATCGATACCCCTTGCCTGAACGATTTCCCAGCCCTCTTCAATAACTCCTGACAACGGGGCAAGCGAGTCCGCATCGAGTTGCAGGACAAGCAGCTTTCGGGTCAACATTGTCTGTCTCCCTCAGTTGATAATCCAATCTCAGGCATTTCCCCAATATGAGTGATCCCGGACAGCAGGGGCTCTCGCTGTCGAGGCTGTCACAGGAGTACTGGTCAGCACAGTGATTGTCTGGCAGGAGAACTGGCAGAGGGACATGATGTCGAAAAGAGGAATCTCCTGGCCGTCCATCTGATCAAACCAAAATGATTGCAGCAATTAAGATTTTGTCATGATGTATATCCTATAATGAAAATATTCGATGTCAACCCTGGCACTCCATTTTTAGGCAGGCGAATCGACCCATTGCAGCGTGAATATCTTGGCGGGATGTAACATATCCGTTACAGGTGCCGGCCTGGCTGGGAGTGGTGGGCATGCCCTGTTAAACAGGCTGTCCCGCTCTCTACTTCGCCGGCCTCCGGTATGAGACCTGTTTCATTTACTTTACAATCCGGCCCCTTTCCAGCTTTCCCCGGAAGTGCCTCTTTTTGCTAAATTATTGTTTGGAAACAATAATTTACGGTCATAGTGCATCGAATGGTACGCTCCTTGCCCTTAGAGAAGTCCGTATGCCGGGTGTCTTTCCAGCTATCACAACGATTGGCAATTGAACTCGTCACCAAGACAAAGGAGGCAGTACATGAAGAGATGGAGAGTTTTAGGATTACCATTGGCTATCGCGCTGCTGGCTTTGGGCATCCCCGCCCAAGGTTCGGCAATCGAGGACTCCAACGTGGCCGACAACATGTCTTTGGCCGTCCAGGACAATCTCAATTACAACGACGTTGCCGCAGTGAACTCGGCCATCATCGAGGACAACCTCAACGGCCCCATCGGCAACGACACCCAGGTCGCCAAGCAGGCGGCCAACGACCAATCTGTTGCCGTTGACGACAGCCTCAACGACAATAATGTCGCATTCGGCAACTCAGCGATTATCGAAGACAACCTCAACGGCCCCATCGGCAACGATATCCAGGTGGCCAAGCAGGCTGCAAACGATAATTCCGTTGTAGTGGACGATATTACCGACGTCGGCAACTTCGACAGCAGTCTCACCATCGGCGATATCGACGTCAAGGTTGCCGCCAGCGTGCTCAGCGGAAGCGTGGCCTTCAATTACATCGGGACCGGCTACGGTCTGTATGGCGGCAAAGTGGAAGTCAAAACCGGAGACAACTGCTTCGCTCATGGGGACAACTTCAGTGCCAACGGAATTTTCACCAATTCCCAGAATACGGGGCTGATGTCCCAGACCCAGCAATCCATCAGTGTGCAGGCGAACCTGATTAACCAGGCTGCTCAGTAAAAAAGATGTTTCCCGGCGGCGGTGCAGTGCCGTCGCCGGCCTTTCCCGGCGTACAGGCTGACGTCCAATGCAACCTCACATGAGGAGGCAGGAACATGAGACACACCAAGATATCTCTACTGGCTGCGGCAATGTTCGGTTTCCTGCTGGTGCCGCCCAACGGTCTGGCTCAGGATGATTCGCCGCAGTTCATTACGGCATTTCTCGAGTTGGGCCAGGCGGCTTCGGAGGATGAGCTGGTTCTGGAATCGGGCGGCCAGGCAATGGAGATCGACAAAATCTATATGCAGCTCAATGAAGTAGGCATGAATGCGAACATGGATGGCAATGCTCTGGAAAGCAATTCCACCGGCATGAACCTGATTGGCAGTGATGCCTTTTCCAACATGAACGGCTTTGCCACTGTCATCCAGAATTCGGGCAACCAGGTGATCATCCAGAGCGATCTGATCGTGAACGTAGATATGCACTGAGTCGTGGATCGAAGGTGACCTTATGAATGGGATTTCAAAAGTTTCCTTGATGGCGCTGTTTGTCCTGATCCTGCAGGTTTTCCCTGCCGGCAAGGCGGCAGCGGGCTTGGTGGTGATTCCGGGCCTTTCGGGTGGCGGAATCAATGTCCAGGTCACCAGCCGCAAGGAAGCCCTGTTCGAAACCACCGTTCGTCAGCAATACGATTACAGTTGCGGTTCCGCGGCATTGGCGACCCTGCTGACCTACCACTATGGAACCGAAGTTTCCGAGCAGGACGTATTTTCCTGGATGTATGAAAAAGGCGACCAGGAAAAAATCCGTCGGGAAGGCTTTTCTCTTCTCGATATGAAGAACTACCTGGAGGCAAGAAAATTTCGGGCGGACGGGTACTATGTCGGTCTCGACAAACTGGCCGCCGCCGGGGTTCCTGCCATCGTGCTGATCAACCTTCAGGGATACCGGCATTTTGTGGTGGTCAAGGGTGTCACCGACAAACGGGTGCTGGTCGGAGATCCTGCTTCGGGAATCAAGGTAATGCCACGGGATGAATTTGAAAAGATGTGGAACGGTCTGGTGTTCATCATCCGCAACGACACGGTTGTTGCGGGAGGAAAATTCAACCGTATCGATGAATGGAAAGTCAGAGGAAAGATACCCATGGGAGTTGCCGTGCGGCCCAATGAACTGGCTAACGTCACCTATCTGATGCCGGGTGCGGGATACGCAGGACCCTGAGTCCGGGGCCCGGGCAATTTAGTCAAAGTAAGTTCATTCAACCCAATGCTCTAACAATCCAGGAGGCAAACAATGAAAAGATGGACCTTATTGGCTTTACCGCTCGCTATCGCCCTTTTGACTGCCGGCGTCGCCCAAAAAGGTTGGTCCGAAACGATTGAAGACTCCAACCTGGTCGACAACAATTCCGCCGCTCTGCAGGATAACCTGAACAGCAATGATGTTGCGGTGGACAATTCCGCTATCATCGAGGACAATCTCAACGGTCCGATCGGCAACGACACCCAGTTGGCCAAACAGGCCGCCAATGACCAGTCCATTGCCGTGGATGATACCGCCAACGGCAACAACGTGGCTGCCAACCAGTCTGCTGTAATCGAGGACAATCTCAACGGTCCGATCGGTAACGACATTCAGCTGGGCAAGCAGGCGGCCAATGACGGCTCCCTGGTTATCGACGATATCGAAAACGTGGCCAATACCGACGCCAGCATCACCATCGGCGATATCGACGTCAAGGTAGCCGCCAGCGTGCTCAACGGGGAAGTGAGCGGAAATACCATCGCGCTCGAGGAGTTTTTCAATGCAGTCCCCGTGAATGACAGTGTAAGCTCGGTTCCCCCCAATGGCCCTCCCGGGGGAGAAAGCAAAATTGAAATCACAACGGGAGACAACAGCTTCGCTTACGGATGCGGATTCACCGCCAGCGGAATTTTCGCCAACAGCCAGAATACCGGTCTGATGTCCCAAACTCAGCAGTCCATCAGTGTTCAGGCCAATCTGATCAATCCGTAATTCAGAAAGCCACACTGCCTGGTGACGTCAATGGGGGCGTCACCGGGCAGATCGTTTTTCCCCGGGAGGAACAGGAAAAATGAGCTTACCGGCAAAAAAAACCTTGGCCAGATTGACCCTGGTTTTGGCCACCCTCTTCCTGACCACGAATCCCTCATTCGCGGCAATGATTGAATTCCAGGACGCGCCGGTAGTCGATCGAGATCATCTCGATAGCATGCGGGGGGGATTTGTAACGCGCGATCATGGTCTCATTTCTCTGGGCATTACCAAGGTGATCAACATAGACGGGATTCTGAAAGTCACCAATTCCCTGCAGATCCCGGATGTTGCGCGCCTGACAAAGACCCTGCGGAATGGCACCAGCGAAAACGGCGTCTTCAGCTACAGCTCTTATGAGGAAGCCACGGCACCGGGAATGGAGCAGGTGGCGGGACCCTCGGCAGACCAACTGGTTGTTTCCAGAGAGCTCGGTGCAGACGCCCTTTCCGGAGCAAAGGGCATGCTGGTCCTGAATGAAGGATTCAGCACCCTGATTCAGAACAACATGAACCAGAAAACCATACAGAATCTGACGATTGTCGAGGCGACGGTCGCCAGTGTCAGGCTGATCAGGGAGATCAACATGATGCACCGTATGAATGAGCAGATGATCAGCGCCATGCGGTGACAACAGGATTCTCTGGATGGATCGTTGTAAGGGCTCGATTCACGAAAAAAACAAGGTCCTGCAGGCATCAGGCCCCCAGGACCTTGTTTTTGACTTTCATCGGCTATGGGAAGGAGCGCCAACAAAAAAAGCCTGCAGCATCATGCTGCAGGCTTTTGGGGATACAGATTTTCCAAGAAAAATTACTTGGCGACTTCAGTGCTTTCCACGGCTTCGGCGGTTTCCTCAACCACTGCTGCACCTTCTGCGGCGGCTTCCTCGACCACGGCTTGGCCTTCTTCCACCATGGCCTGGCCTTCTTCCACCATAGCCTGGCCGGCGTCGGTCATCGCCTCGCCTGCGTCCTGCATGGTCGATTCAGCTTCGGTAGCCGCGGATTCGCTGGCCGGAGCGACGGGTTCTTCCTGCTTGGAACAGGCGATCGCCCCAATAAGTACTGCTAACAAACCGACTACGAGCAAAACCTTCCTCATTTTTTCCTCCCAATTGATGTGTTGAAACAGTTTGAAAACCCTCCAACCAAAAACAGACGGAATATACAAGAATTTTTTTTTGATTAAAAGGAAAATTTTCAAAATCGATAAAAATTATTTCTTGGATACCGAAGCCGGATCGTTTAAACTTGTGCAATTTTTTTCTGCCGCTATGGAGTCAAGGAGAAGATTATGGTCCAACGGGTACCTCTGTCAGAACTGACCTCGCGCATGTCCCGATTTCGACAGCGGATGGACCGTGCTGCTCCCGAATGGGAGGTGACAGTCCTGTTCGGCCGGATAAACCAGTACTATTTTTCAGGCACCATGCAGGATGGGGTGCTGTTGATTCCACGGGACAGGGAGAGTGTCTACTTTGTCCGTCGCGATATGGAAAGAGCTCGCGACGAGTCCCTGCTGCCGGGAATCGAACCGATGAGCAGTTTTCGCGATGTCGCCGAAAGACTGGGGTGCCCCCCCCAAAAAATCCACATCGAAACCGAAATCGTGCCGCTCGCTCACCTGCAGCGTTTCAGGAAATACTTTCCCGCCAGTGAAATCATGCCCGCCGATCCCCATGTTGCCGCGGTTCGTGCGGTTAAAAGCTCTTATGAGCTGGCGCGGATTGAACAGGCGGGGCAGATTCACCGCCATGTATTGGAAAACCTGGTCCCGGAGCTTCTGAGGGAGGGGATGAGTGAAGCGGATCTGGCCAGTAAGGTCTATCCGGTTCTGGTGGCCGAAGGCCATCAGGGGGTGGCCCGCTTCAGCATGTTTCAGAGTGATATGGGGATGGGTCTCTTCTGTTTCGGAGAAAGCTCCCTCTACCCAACCAGTTTCGACGGTCCCGGTGGCGGGTACGGCATGTACCCGGCGGTTCCGACGATCGGGAGCCACCGGCGGAAATTAACCAAAGGCGATCTGGTTTTTGTCGATTTCGCCTGTGGGGTGGAGGGCTATCACACCGATAAAACGATGACTTACGTTTTCGGCGCAGCACCGGGAGCAGATATGAAGGCTGTTCATGAACAGTGCGTGGCCATTCAAAATCGGGTTGCCGAAATGCTGGTTCCTGGGGCTGTTCCCGCCCAGGTTTACCAGACCGTCATGGACCGTCTCAGCCCGGAATTTCTTCAAAATTTCATGGGCTTCGGCAGTCGGCAATCCCGCTTTCTCGGGCATGGGATCGGATTGCAGGTCGATGAGCAGCCGGTTATAGCCAAGGGTTTCGATGAGCCTTTGCAGGAGGGGATGGTGTTTGCTGTAGAGCCGAAGAAAGGGATTGCGGGAGTCGGTATGGTTGGGACAGAAAATACTTTTGTCGTCACGGCCGAGGGCGGGCGCTGCCTGACGGGAGATCATCCCGGGCTTATGACCGTCTGTTGAAAAGGTTTCGGGGAAAGCTCCAGTAAAAAAAACCCTGCGGGCGAACCGCAGGGTTTTTTTGTCGATATGGGTGCTGCCAGACCAAATCAGATCTTGCGCACGTTAGCCGACTGAGGACCCTTCTGACCCTGGGTCACCTCAAAGGAGACACGGTCCCCTTCGGCGAGAGATTTGAAGCCGTCGCCCTGGATTGCCGAAAAGTGCACGAAAACGTCCGGGCCGTTATCCTGCTCAATAAAACCAAAACCTTTTGCGTCGTTAAACCACTTTACTGTACCTTCTGCCATTTTCTTCTCCATGGTTCCCAGCGGGAACTTTTTCTGTTGTTGTGCAAATTCTCGTGCTCAAAAAAGGAAAAACACACAGCCAAAGAAGATTGTGTGTTTCGTTACTGATTGACGCCCTGTCAATTACCGGCAACAAGAAACCCGCACAACTTGCTTAGTCACGTCGAACGTTAGCAGGTGCGAATACAAAATGCAAGTCTTTTTTTTAAAAATTTTTTCGGGCAGGAAAACTTTGGCAAAGCATTGAAGATAAAAGAGCGAATCTTCGCTTGAGTTATCCCTAATGTGCAATATTCTATTAATGTCGTTCCCGCTACGCTGATTCCGAGAGAACGGGCAGGGGCAGGTTTGAGATGGGCCGGTCAGGAGAAAAAGGTGAGAGTTATTTTGCCGGGTAAGTGAACCGGGAAACGTCTTTCGGCCATGAGACAGGCATAGGAGGCAACATACTTTCTTTGCAGCAGGGAGGAACGCAATGGAAGAGCAGATGGGTAACCAGGCGGGGGCTCACGGCAACACCCTCGAGGATTTTCGGTTTGATGCGAACAGAAAAGGCTTCGACCAGTTATTCAAGGACACGACCGACCTTTGGAAGGTCAATTTGGCAGATCTGGTCCTGGTCACGCTGGTTTTTGTGCTGGTGGCCTGGATTCCGGTGGTGAATGCAGGGTTTTTCGCCGGTTATTTTCGGGCACTGCGCAAGGTGGTGCGCCGGGAAAGGCCGGCTATCGCGGATATTTTTTCGGCCTGGGACTGTTTTGGTTCAGCCCTTGTCTACGGCATAGGTGTTTTCGTGGCCGAAATTATTCTCGGGATGCTTCCCGTCCTCGGTTGGGTTGCGGGACTGGCGCTGCTGTTTTTCGCCACGCCAGGGTTCTTTGCAATAGCCGATCGCAATGTTTCCCCGATTACGGCGGCCAAATGGAATGTTGCCGCCTTCAAGGGGGACCTTGGGGGTTGGGTGGCTGTATTGCTGGTCGGAGGGTTGATTGCCAACGCCGGTTTTCTCGTGTTGGTCCTCGGCGGACTTTTCACCCTCCCCTGGGGGGGCCTCCTTATGGTCATGCAGTATGTTAGCCAGGGGGACCTGGATGTTGCCGAGGAGGAGTAGGCGATCTCTTCTCGTAGGGATTATGGAACTAAAAAAAGAGGCGGAACCAGGGAGGTTCCGCCTCTTGCATAACCATAACCACCCGTCTTTTTTCAGACGATAACCTTCTCCATCGCCCAGACCCCGCAGGGGCAGATGCCGGCGCAAAGCCCGCAGCCGATGCAGTACTGCTCGTCGGAAACATACTCGTAGGAGCCATCCAGTTTTTCTTTGCGGATGATGGCCCCTTCCGGGCAGGTTTCCAGGCAGAGGGAACAGTCGCGGCAGGTGCCGCAGCTGATGCAGCGCCCAGCCTCCTCGCAGGCGTTGGTCACCTTGAACTTGCCCCGGTTGCGGGCCTGGAAGGACTCTTTGTGGAGTTTCCACTGGGGGATCATCTCCGGTTTCTTCCTGGCCACCAGTTCCAGGCCGTTAAGATAGTCGTTGATGTACTCGGCCACCTCCCGGCCGCTGCCGATGGCGTGGGTCAGAAGACCTGGCTTGATGGTATCGCCCAGGGCAAAGACGCCCGGCGCCTTTTTCGCCTGCCAGCAGTCGTCGACGTCCATCATGCCCCGCTCGGAGAGCAGTTCCCGCGGTACGTAGGAGAGGTCGGGACGTTCACCGATGGAGATGATGACCATGTCGGCCTCGATCAGCCGACCGTCCTTGGTGTGCAGTCCCTCTTCGGAAATGCGCTCGGTGAAGACCGGCCATTCAATCCGGCCGCCGAGGCTTTCGAAGTGATCGATCTCCTTCTTGTAGGCGGCCGGACGCTGCACGTCGATGGCTGTTACCTGGCGGGCACCCATGGCATAGGCACCCAGGGCCACGTCCATGCCGGCATTGCCGGCGCCGATGACCACTACCCGCCGTCCGACCTTGGGCTGCCTGCCGGCGTTGATCTCCTTGAGGAAGTCCAGTCCCCTCACCAATCGTTCGTGGCCGGGGAAGGGGATGACCACCGGGTTGTGGGCGCCGCTGGCGATGATTACGGCATCGTTGTCGGCGCGGACGGCATCGAAGGCCTCGCGGTCGATCTTGCGTCCTGTGAGGATGTTCACTCCCACTTTTTTGATGCGGTCGATTTCAGCATTCAGCACTTCCCGCGGCAGTCGGTCCATCGGAATGACCTGACGCAACTTGCCGCCTACCTCATCATCCGCTTCGTAAATGGTTACGCTATGCCCCTGCAAAGCCAATTGCCAGGCGGCGGAAAGGCCGGCAGGGCCGCCGCCAATGACGGCAACCTTCTTGCCGGTGGCCGGCTGCAGGGCAGGGGCTGCGGCATCCTGGGAGAGTCGGCCGAGTTCCTTCATGGCCACCGGATGATCCAGGTAACGACGGCTGCAGGCGTCCATGCAGAGGTTGGGACAGACCTGACCGCAGACGCTGGCAGGAAAGGGCGAAAAGTTCAGGACCAGTTCCAGAGACTCCTGGATTTTCCCCTCACGCATCAGGCGGATGCGATCCTGGGTCGGAATGCCTGTCGGGCAGGATGCCTGACAGGGCGCCGCATAGGCCTTGTTCAGCCAGTGCGGGATTTTCAAGCGGCCGTCGCCTGTGTTGACAAAGCCGCATACCTGGTCGTAGTCGTCGGTGACCACATCCCCGAAGATGCCCCCTTCCACCCATTTGCCAAGACGAAATTCGCGCAGGGTGATCCGCTCCACAGCCTGGCGTTCCTGATAGGTCTTGGCGGTGATCTTCTTCCATTGGGAAAAATCGGTCAGTTGCTCAAGCAGGTGCGGTTTTTCGATCCTGTCGAGAAATACCGGGATGTTGGCGTACAGGAACTCCCGGTCCCCTTCATCCAATTCGAGCATCCACACATCGCTTGACAGCCCCGTCACCGGGCCGCGAACATAGATCAAACCGCCGACCATGCCGACGCAGCCGCGATCGCCGAGTACAGATTCCAGGTGCTCGCTGTCCACGCCGCAAACCACGCCGATGCCGCCCCCCATGAACTCGAAGGAGAAGGAACCGGTGCTTTTCAGGATCCACAGTTCCGGCGGTTCATAGGAAGGGTCGTGCTTCATCAGTGAGCCGGTGCGGGTGCCGCCCCGGCCGGCGACATAGATCTTGCCGCTGGCAGCGCAGTGAGCGGTGGTGTCGCCGCCGTCCCCATGGAGAATCAGGGTCGCGCCGGCGTTGAGCCAGCCGACGTCAGCGGGAGCGGAACCTTCGATGATGATCTCGGTCCCTTCCAGGCCGAAGGAGCCGACCCGCTGGCCCGGGTTCTTGACCCTGAACTTCAAGGGTTTTCCGTCCGCGGTCCAGAGCGGTCCGCCGATGTCATGATGCCCGGAGGCTAGCACCTCAAACTCGGTTTCCCCCGCATCCAGGGCGGCGTAGATCTTCTGCAGCAGCTGCTGAGTGGAGATACGCTTGTTGTTATCGTCAAAACCTTTGATATAGGCTGCCATTACCTGAAACCTCCTTAACAGACGTACTGAACCTGCAGACGATCGGCCACGGACTTGTTGGTGGAGACCAGACAGTCGGAACGGCCGATGGGCAGGGAGGAGTTACCGATGGGGGCCATGAGCTTGCGCAGTTCCTGATCCATGGCCAGGAAGTAGTTGACGATGTTCTCCGCCACCCGCTCGGGATTGAGCCGCTTGACCAGCACCGGCTCCTGAGTAGTGATGCCGGCCGGACAGAGCCCGGTATTGCAGGCGTTGCAACGACCGTGATCGTTGCCGAGGCAGCCGGCAAGCTGCAGGATCAGCTTGCCTGTGAAGACGCCGTTGGCGCCGAGGCAGAACATCTTGAAGGCATCGGCCGCCAGGTTGCCGGTCTTGCCGAGACCGCCGGCCGCCCACAGGGGGATCTGGCCCTGGCGCCCCTGGGCCACCGCGGCCAGGTAGCAGTCGCGCAGCTTGCTGACCACCGGATGGCCGGTGTGGTCGAGGGAGATGTCGTGGGCCGCGCCGGTACCGCCGTCGATGCCGTCGACGAAGAAGCCGCCGACAATGTTGTAGGGGTCGCGCACCAGGTTGTTGAACACCGAAACGCTGGTGGCGCTGGCGGCAACCTTGATGGCCACCGGTACGCGGAACTTGAAGGCCGCGTTGAAGGAGAGGAACATCTTCTGCACGCTCTCCTCGATGGAGTAGAGACCCTGATGGTTGGGCGGCGACAGCAGGTCGGTGCGGGGCACGCCGCGGATCGCCTGGATGTGCGAAGCCACCTTGGCCGCCATCAGCAGACCGCCGTCGCCGGGCTTGGCGCCCTGGCCGATCTTGATCAGAACGCCGGCGGGGTCTTCGACCATGTGCGGCATCGCCTTGATGATACGGTTCCAGCCGAAGTGGCCGGAAGCGATCTGCAGGATCATGTACTTGAGATATTTGCTCTTCAGCAGCCGCACCGGCATGCCGCCCTCGCCGGAGCACATACGCACCGGCAGGCCGCATTCCTCATTCAAGTAGGCAACCGCCATGGAGACCGCTTCCCACATCCGCCAGGAGAGGGCCCCGATCGACATATCGCCGATGATGACCGGGTAGATCCAGCGGACCGGCGGGGTCTGGCCAGCCTGTACCAGCTTGCCCTCCGCGGTCTGTTGCAGAGGCAGGGCCGTAGCCGGCAGAATGCGTCCCAGGGGGGCCAGGCAGTCGAAGGTGTGACGCTGGGCATCGAGGCTCGGGTCAGTCATCTGGGAAATACGGCCGACGCGAATGGTGTCGAGAGTCCGGGCCTGGACTTCCAGGTTGTTGCGTCCGCCGCGCTTCGGCCCGGAAGCGGTGGCAGCCTGATATACCACGTTGAACCGGGAGTCGGGATTGCGGTGAGCGCTGATGGCGCTGTTGGGACAGACCCGTTCACAGACGCCGCAGCCGCGGCAGAAATTCTTGATCACCGGCCGCTGGGCGATGACCGGCTGGGCCGAAAAGCGGGTTTTCGGTTCCGGGGTCTCGCTTTCCGTGTATGTGATCCGCCGGCGCTCCATTTTCGGGCCGATGGCTTCGAAGGTGCAGGCCGCGATGCAGGAGCCGCACAGGGTGCAGCGCTCCGGATGGTACTCGATCTTCCAGGGCAGATCGTTACAGGCGAGGTCGTTTATTTTTATTGTTTCCATCTCTGGACCTCCAGATTGTTGTCTACAACGACAATTTCGCGCTCGTTGGGATAAATGTCGTTTTCCCAGTTCCGCTCCGGCAGAATCTCATTGATACCGCACACTTCGGAAGAAAAGACCACGGTATCCTGAGTATGGCCCACCACGACCGGGCGCAGCTTCTTAGCATCGCACACGACCCACATGGTGAAGTCGGGCAGGGTGCCGATAATGGTGTTGGGACCGTTGATCTCCAGGTGTGCCAGGGACTGGCGGATGGAGAGCAGCACGTCCTTGTCCTCGCGCTTGACCACGTCTTCGAAGGGGAGCGGCGTAATGATGTGCTTGTAGTAGGAAAGCGGCCATCCCAGCTGGCGGTGCATGTAGTGCATGGTGTAGAGGAAGCATTGGGAGTCTGATTCAAAGCCGATGTAGCCGGGGTGCAGGCTGGCCTGGAACTCCTTGTTCTTCTGGTAGAAGGTGTTCTCGCCGTTGGTCAGAGTCACGTAGCCCTGCAGGAAGAAGGGATGGGCCGCATAGCGGACAATGGCGTAGTTGGTGTTCTGACGGCATTGGGCGGTGATGTTTTTGGCGGTAAAGTCCTCATCAGGCTCCCAAAGTCCGAAAAAGGTGCCGATATCCCGGGGATCGCCGATTTCCTTGAGGGTAAGGACGTCGGGCCAGAAAGAGTAGACGAAGCCGGTCTGGTCCTGCTCCATGGCCGCCCGCAGTCTGAGCCGGGTATTGGTGAGCAAGTCTTCTTTCTCCCGTTTCGCGAGATCCTTGCAGAAGTCGGGGTAATCGAAGGTTCGAAATACATAGTTGGGCATCTTCTGGATGTCCATGCCCGGTTTCCAGGTGGTGGCCGGAACCCACTCGAAAACCTGCTTGAAGCCGATTTCTTCAAGAATGGCCTCGGTAATGGCGAGACCCTCATCGGTGCAGGCCAGGGAGATGGTCGGCTTATCCTTGTACCCGGCGAAGATTCCGCCGAGATCCTGCATGACCATGGCGAAGCCCGAGTTGTCGTGCCCCTTCTGCTGAGAATTCATCAGCTGCAGGGCTTTGCTCGGGTGCACATAATTCAGACTTTTTATGGCGCCAATGCGACACATGAGCGATTACCTCCGAGATACAGATTGTGCAGAGTTGCTTCTGCTTGAAACGATTTTGAGCAATACTCTTTAGCAAAGAAAGTGCCAGATTTATGAATTTGATTTGAAGCACCGACTGCTAATAAAACTTCCTAGTAAAAACAATAGTTTGCCGAATGATCTGGTTGTGTATAAGCCTTTTATAAGGTTTCAAGGGAGGCTTGCAATGGAGGAAAAAAAGAATTTTTAGCTCTAGTTCGTGTAGAGAACTTACACTGAGGAGGCCCGGCGCCCTGAAGACGCCGGGCCGAGGGGGGAGGGTCAGAAGTTGTAACCGGTTTCCGAATGAGCCGTTTGATCGAGGCCGGTGACCTCTTCTTCACGGGACACCCGCAGGCCCATGGTCGCCTTAAGGATCAGAACCAGAATAACCGTAACAACCACGGCATAAGCACCGGCGGCTCCGATGCCTACCAATTGAATCCAGACCTGACCGGGATTGCCGGCAATCAGTCCGCTGACTCCTACAGACGCAAATACGCCGATGGCCACGGCGCCAAAGGCTCCGCCGAGGCCATGGATGCCGAACACGTCCAGAGAGTCGTCATAACCGAACTTGTGCTTGAGCATGACGCCTCCGTAGCAGACCGCACCGCCCATCAGTCCCATGACCAGGGCCCAGGCGGGAGTGACGAAGCCGGCCGCGGGGGTGATTGTGACCAGGCCGGCAACGATGCCGGAGGCGACGCCGAGGGCACTCGGCTTTCCGGCAAGCCGCCATTCCAGAAGCATCCAGGAGAGGGCTGCCGCAGCGGCAGCGGTCTGAGTGGTGGTGAAGGCCAGGGCGGCACTGCCTCCGGCGGAAAGAGCGCTGCCCGCGTTGAAACCGAACCAGCCGAACCAGAGCAGGCCGGCTCCGAGCAGAGTCATGGGCAGATTGTGGGGAGCCATTCTCTCATGCGGAAAGCCGATACGTTTCCCCAGAAAAATCGCCAGTACCAGGGCGGATACCCCGGAGGAGAGATGAACGACCGTGCCGCCGGCAAAATCCAGAGCTCCCATCTCCAGCAACCATCCGCCTTCCCCCCAGACCCAGTGCGCCAGAGGGTTGTAGACCAGAAGGCCCCAGAGCAGGATGAAGACGCAGTAGGTACTGAATTTCATACGGGCCGCCACGGCGCCGGAAATCAATGCCGGAGTGATGATGGCAAACATGCCCTGGAACATGATGAAGACATATGTTGGAATCGTTCCGGTCAGGGAATCGGGGGTGATGCCATTGAGAAGCAGGTGTTTCAGGCTGCCGATGAAGGGGCCGGCGCCTCCAAAAGCCATGGTGTAGCCGACAACCACCCACTGCACGCCGATAATCGCCATGGCCGCAAAAGTATGCATCGTGGTGGACAGCACATTTTTGGCGCGGACCATGCCGGCATAGAAAAGAGCCAATCCGGGGAGCATGACGAGGACCAGGGCCGATGAAATGAGCAGCCAGGCGGTATCGCCCGGATTGGCCCCTTCGGCAGCCAGGCCCAGGGACGGGGCCAGGAGCAGCCCGAGTAAAGCGGGCGCGGGGGACAGTAAGGACTTGCGGTTCATTTTTCTCTACCTCCGTGGGGATGGGTTGTTTGGCTGCCGGTGCGAAGGACAGCAGTATAGAAAAAATAGGCAAAGCAAGCCCTGTGCCAGAATAAAAACGTCGAATTTTCAGCAGGTTGGATTTTTCAGGCGAAGGAATATGCCTAATTCGGAAGCACAGCTGCCTTTGAAATAGGCGGCCGGGGAGTCTTGCGGCGAACAGCACCCCCGTTTCTGACGGGGGCGCTGTCCTTTATTGAGCCGGAAACCAGCTTTAGATCGGATCGATCCAGCCGTGGGTATCGGGAAGTCTGCCGTACTGGATTCCGGTGAGAACGTCGTAAAGCCGCAGTGTCAGCGGTCCCGGTTGGCCGTCGTTCAGGATGACGGTGCGATTGCGGTAGCTGAATTGTCCCACCGGGCTGACTACTGCTGCGGTGCCGGTGCCGAAGGCTTCACTGAGCCGTCCGTTTTCCACCCCGTCGAGAATTTCCTCGACACTCAGTGCCCGTTCTTCGACCTCGACGCCCATTTCCCGGGCAAGTACCAGGATGGAGCGACGGGTAATGCCGTCGAGAATGGTGCCTTTTAATGGGGATGTGACTAATTTTCCATCATAGACGAAGCAGATGTTCATACTGCCGACTTCTTCCACATACTTGCGGTTTACGGCATCGAGCCAGAGAACCTGGTCGAAGCCTTTCGCGGCCGCCTCCCTGGCCGCCAGAAGGCTGGCAGCGTAGTTTCCCCCGGTCTTGGCTTCACCGGTTCCGCCGGGAGCCGAACGGACATATTCATCACTGATCAGGATGCGCACCGGTTTGAACCCGCCCTTGTAGTAGGGACCCACCGGCGAAAGAATGATGTAGCAATAGTACTGATCGCTCGGTTTCACCCCCAGGACCGGCTGAGTGGCAATCATGGTGGGGCGGATGTAGAGGCTGGTTCCGGGGCTGTGGGGAACCCAGTCAGCCTCGAGGCGAATCAGCTGCTTGATGGCCTGCAGAAAGAATACTTCGTCCACTTCCGGCATGCACAGGCGACGGGCGCTGCGGTTGAAGCGCGCGACATTGTCCCGGGGACGGAACAGGGCTATCGACCCGTCCTGGCGGCGGAAGGCTTTCAAGCCCTCGAAAATCTCCTGGGCGTAATGGAAAACCAGGGCAGCCGGGTCTAATACAAACGGTCCGTAAGGCTTGATGCGTGCCGAGTGCCAGCCTGTCCCGGCGTCGTACTCCATCAGGAACATGCGATCGGTAAAGTGATGGCCGAAAACCAGCTGGGATTCGTCTTGGGAGGGCTGTTGGCTCTGGGTTAGGGGTTCTATGCGGATTTCCATGAGGTTTCTCCGATCCTGGAACTTGGAAGGCTGACTGCTCGAAGTCATTGCGAGTCGGACCGCTTCCCGGCGTCGCCAAATATTTCCAAATGTTTAGCATAACGAAACACGGTCAGGCAAGGGGATTAACGGGGTAAAACCCGATAGGAGCCTTGCCAGACGGTTTTTTTCGGGGCCGTCATCAATCTCCGGTATGGGGGGCCTGCCGAATTCGAAATTCAGATCAGGGCCGGTTTATTTCAGCAGTCGCAGATTGAGGGGATAGCGGTAGTCCTCCCCGTTTCTGCATTTGACTGCGCCGATCAGAATCATGACGAAATTGAAGACCGCCAGCAGGAGCAGGATCGGAAGGCCGACGATAATGAAAATGAGGGCGGATGCGGCCAGGGCATAGATACTGATGCTGATCTGAAAATTCAATGATTCCTTGCCATGGCGATCTACCAGGGGATAGCGCTCTTTAAGAAACAGCCAGATCGCCAATGGGGCAAGAACATTGCCGAAAGGGATGAAGTACCCGGCCAGGCCGCTGATGTGGCACAGGGTTGCCCAATTGCTTTCCCGGCTGTCGGGTGGAAGGGTCGCATTTTCCATCAAAAGCTCCTGTTCAGCATCGGCGGTCAGGATTGCAGGCCGAGAAAGGCCAGGGTCGATTCCAGGCTCAGGTTGACGATCTGCCCATCCTGGATTCCGGCCCGGCGTGATTCGGCCAGCGCCTGGTCCAGTTCGCCGACCCCCTGGGCTATATGCGCGTCGCTGCCCAAGGCGACCAATGTGCCGAATTCCGCGCAGTGGCGGGCCAGAATCCTGCAGTTCTCAAAGCTGCCTGCCCGGCTGACGGCGAAACTCGAGTTGTTGATTTCGAGGGCGGTGCCGGTGGCGGCAGCATGGCGCGCGACGGCCCGGTAATCAACGGGATAGGAAGGATTGCCGGGGTGACAGATGATATGCACCTGGGGTTTTTCCATCACGGATAGCAGGGTCCGGGTGTTTTCGGCGGCACCGTTTCCGCTGTATCCGCAGCCAGGATGAAATCCGGCCAGCACCAGGTCGAGCATCGCAAGCTGACCGTCCTCGAGGTCGAGGCGGCCGCCGTCGAGAATGTTGGCTTCGACTCCGCAAAGAATCCGCACACCGCCGATGGTAGGGGGGACAAAGCGCAGCGCCTGAAAGTGATAGAGATGCGGACCGCCCGGCAGGGCCGGACCGTGATCGGTGATGCCGACCAGTCGCAGCCGGCGCCGGGCGGCTTCCTGGGCAATTTCGTTGATGGTGCTGTAGGCATGTCCTGAAGCGATGGTATGGATATGGAGGTCCGCTTCGGGGCTACTCGGTTGGGACATTTCCTGAAATCCTTTCCAGAGAAAAAAGCCGGGTCATCGTATTTGGAGGCAAACCATGCTACCATAAAGGCTCTCCAGGTGTCAGCCGTAGAGAGCGGGTTGGGTGGAACAACCTGTAAAAGATTGTTGGATGCCAGATAGATGTGCTAAAATCTCTGTTTTTGGAATTTTATGGCTACAAAGTTGCGCTGCCGCACCGGGCGCCCTTGACAGTCAAAGCGAAAAGCTGCGAACTGCGAAAGTTGATTAATAAACAAGATGAGTCGCGACAACCTGCTTGGTTCAGTCAGCCGGCCTTCCCGCTATCTTGGGGGCGAGCTCGGCAGCATTCATAAAGATCTCACCGCCGTTGCCGTCACCTGTGCCCTCGCTTTCCCCGATGTTTATGAAGTGGGCATGAGTCATATCGGCCTTCCCGTGCTTTACCAGATCCTCAATCGACTCGACTGGGTGGCGGCGGAACGGGTTTATGCGCCCTGGCCGGACATGGCCGAGCAGTTGAAAAACCGGAGTCTGCCCCTGGCCTCCCTGGAGTCGGAACGCCCCCTTGGGGAGTTCGACATTGTCGGTTTCACCCTGCAGTATGAGCTTTCTTACAGCAATATACTCGGCATGCTGACTCTGGCCGGCATCCCCCTGCGGCGGGAGGACCGCGACGACAGGGCTCCTCTGATCGTGGTAGGCGGCCCTTGCGCCTTCAATCCCGAGCCTTTGGCCGATTTCATGGATTGCGCGGTGATAGGAGATGGGGAGGAAGTCATCGTTGAACTCTGCGCAGCGGTGCGTGCCTCCAGGGAAGCCGGTGAACCGAAAACGGTTCTGCTGAAACGTCTTGCAGCCATTGAGGGGATCTACGTTCCGTCCCTTTACGAGTTTTGCTGGAACGCCGACGGCACAATTGCCGCTATCCGCTTTCGAGGCGAGGGTTCCGGCCGGGTGGTCCGGAGGGTGGTGCCCGACCTGGATGCCGCCGCCAGTCCGACCAGTCCCATCGTCCCTTTTATGAATACGGTGCACAACCGGGTGGCGGTGGAGATCGCCCGGGGCTGCACCCGGGGATGCCGATTCTGTCAGGCCGGTTTCATCTGCCGCCCGCTGAGGGAACGGAATCCGGACAGGATTGCCGGGATCATCGAGGAATCTCTGGCCCGATCCGGCTATGAAGAGGTGTCCCTGCTCTCCCTGTCCACCGGAGATTACAGCTGCATTCAGCCGCTCCTGCAGAAACTGATGGAGCGCTATCAGGAGGACCGGGTGGCGGTTTCCCTGCCCAGCCTCCGGGTCGGCTCCCTCACTCCCGCACTGATGGAGGAGATCAGAAAAGTCCGCAAGACCGGTTTCACCCTCGCTCCGGAAGCGGGCAGCGAGCGTCTCCGCCTGCTGATCAACAAGGGCATCGCCGAGGAGGATCTGCTGGAGTCGGCGCGGCACGCCTTTGCGCTCGGCTGGCGTCTTATCAAGCTCTATTTCATGATCGGACTGCCGACGGAGACGGACGCCGATCTGGAAGCCATCGTCGATCTGGCCGCCCGGGTGAAGCGGGTCGGCAAGGGGACAGCGGGCGGTGCCGACGTGAATGTCGCAGTTTCGACCCTGGTGCCCAAGCCGCACACGCCCTTTCAGTGGGAGCGGCAGATCGGCATAGAGGAAACTCTCGCCCGCCAGGATTTTCTTCGCCGGGGTCTCCGCACGCGCAAGCTGCGCCTGAAGTGGCATGAGGCCCAACTGTCCTTCATGGAAGGGGTCTTCGCCCGCGGCGACCGGCGGCTGGGCCGGGTGCTGGAGCGGGCGGTGGAGCTCGGCTGCCGTTTCGACGGCTGGCGCGACCATTTCCGTTTCGATCTCTGGCAGCAGGCTTTTGCCGATTGCGGCCTCGATCCCGCCTGGTATCTGCGGGAACGCAGGGAAGACGAAATTCTGCCCTGGGACCCTGTCGATGCCAGATTGTCCCGCGAATTTCTGCTGGGCGAACGACATCGCGCCCGCAGTGGCGAATATACTGCGGATTGTCGCGACGGATCCTGCTGCAGCTGCGGCGCCTGTGATTTCGATCAGGTGCGGATCCGTCTCGCCGTGGAGGGTACCTCCGTCGAGCATATGCCGGGCAGGGACGGCAGGAAAAGCGACGAGGAGACGCCCTGCAAGGTGCGCCTGAGGGTGAGAAAAGCCGGGAGGGCCCGCTTCGTCGGACATCTGGAATTCATGACCCTGTTTCATCGGGCGGTCCGGCGGGCCAAAATTCCTGTCCGGTTTTCAGCCGGCTTCCATCCGGCCCCGCAGATCAGTTTTCCGGATGCTCTTCCCACGGGCATGGAGAGCGAGGCGGAGATCATCGATCTCAAGCTGTCTCATGACGTATCGGTCGAGGCCCTGGCGACCTCGCTCAATGCGGAACTGCCGGAAGGTTTTGCTGTCCTGGCTGCCGAGCAGATTCCGTGGAAAACACCATCGCCCTCCGTTTGTATCCGGGAAACGGTGTATCGACTGAACCTGGAGAAAAATTTTCCCGCCGATCTTAAGGAGCGTATCGAGGGCTTCCTCAAAGCGGATCGGGTACCGGTTGCAAGACATAAAAAAGGCCGTGAAGAGACTGTGGACCTGCGGGCGGGGGTATCGGATCTGCGGCTGACCGACAAGGTGTTGGAAATGGTCGTCACGGGAGGCAATCCGGTTCTGTTGGCGGCTCACCTGCTCGGCCTTCCCCCCGGGCAGGGTCTTTCGACAGAGCTGAAGTTGTCCAAGGTGGATGTGCGGCTGGGCGAGTCAGAAGAGGCCTGATAAGGAGCCGACAGAGAATTCTCTCCTCTGGCGCTTTTGAGATTATCCATTATTATCTGGTTATCCGCTTGGCTCCTAAATTTATTCGGGATCGCTATCGGTAGCGGTATCGGGATCGATAAAAGCTTTTTCGATACCGACTCCGACCCCGATGCCGACCTCGACCCCGATAATCGACTACATATATTGGATATATAATTACATTTTCCATGGAGATCCTATGTCCAAGGAACTGGTCATCAATACGACCTCGCATGAAACCCGGGTCGCCTTGCTGGAGAACGGTCATATCGCCGAACTCTACATCGAGCGGGTGCGGGAAAGAGGTGTCGTCGGCAATATCTACAAGGGTCGGGTGATCCGCGTCCTGCCCGGGATGCAGGCGGCTTTTGTCGATATCGGACTGGAAAAGGCGACATTTTTATATGTGGCCGATGTACTCGACGAGATGAAGGCCCTGGCCCGCTATATCGACGAGGGGGAAAGCGAGAATCTCGGCGAGGGTGAGGAGTCGGGACCTCCCGCCCTGCCGCCCATCGAGGACCTGCTGCAGGAAGGGCAGGAAATTCTGGTGCAGGTGGCCAAGGAGCCGATCGGCACCAAAGGGGCCCGCATTACCTCCCATATCTCCCTGCCGGGCCGGCATCTGGTCTACATGCCGACCGTCGACCATGTGGGCATCTCCCGGCGGATCGAAAACGAAGGGGAAAAGGAACGGTTGCGGGCCCTGATCGAAAAGATCAAGCCCGACGGATCGGGCTTCATCGTACGCACCGCCGCCGAGGGGAAGAGCGAGGATGACCTGCAGGCCGATATGGAATTTCTTTCCGGCCTATGGCAGGAGATCTGCGCTTTGAAGCGCCGGAATCCGGCTCCTTGCCTGATCTATTCCGATCTCGACGTGATCAGCAAGGTGCTGCGCGACATTCTGACCGAGGATGTGCGCCGTATCGTGGTGGACAGCAAGCGGGAGCACGACAAAATTCTCCGGTTCATCGAAACCTTCATGCCGAATCTCAATTTTACCCTGGAGCTGTACCAGGATCCGGAGCCGGTATTCGACGCTTTCGGCCTGGAGGTGGAGATCGCCAGGGCTCTCGGACGCAAGGTCTGGCTGAAGAGCGGGGGCTACATTATTATCGAGCAGACCGAAGCTCTTACGGCCATCGACGTCAATACCGGGCGCTTTGTCGGCAAGCACAACCTGGAGGATACCATCCTCAAAACCAATCTCGAGGCGGTCAAGGAGGTTGCCTTTCAGCTCCGGCTGCGCAATCTCGGCGGGCTGATCATCATCGATTTCATCGATATGGAAAAAGAGGCTCATCGGGAGAAGGTGCACTCGGCCTTCGAGGAGGCCCTGAAGAATGACCGGGCCAAGACCAACATCCTCAAGATTTCCGAACTCGGCCTTGTCGAGATGACCCGGAAGCGGGTACGTGAAAACCTGACCCGTACCCTCTGCGAACCGTGTCCCTACTGTGAGGGCAAGGGGTATGTGAAAAGCCGTGCCACAATGGTTTACGAAATTTTCCGGCAGCTTCGCCGGGAAATCGCTGTCCTGGCCGGCAAACAGGTGACGCTGCTGGTGCATCCCGACATCGCTTCCACCATCTGCGACGAGGAGCGGTGTGAAATCGACGACCTGGAGACCCGCTTCGACAAGCAGATCGCCATCACCGCCCGGTTCGACTATCATATCGAGCAGTTCGATATCGTGGGGAGCTGAACCGGCCTCACTCGTTGTCAGTGAAGCGGCAGCGGAACGGTAATCGTTGTCGTAATCGTAATCGGCATTGACGGTATTTTGATTACGATTACAAGAAGCTTCAAGCCGGTACTTTTCCCTTGACAGGGGCCGGGGGCAGGACTATAGTGCCCGTTCGTCAAAAAGAATTTTTTCGAGAGTGAGGTGAATGCGGATGTACGCGGTGATCAAGACCGGAGGGAAACAATACAAAGTTTCCGAAGGCGACCTGTTGAAGGTCGAGAAAATCGAAGGCGCAGTGGGCGACACTGTTGAGCTGAACGAAGTCCTCATGGTCGGCGGAGAAGAGGTAAAAATCGGAACACCTCTATTGCCTGGAGCGAAAGTCACGGCGCGGATCGAACAGCAGACCAAGGACAAAAAGGTTCTGGTGTTCCACGCCAAGCGGCGCAAAGGCTATCGCAAGACTTACGGACACCGTCAGCCCATCACTCGCCTGAAGATTACAGGCATCGAGGCCTAAAAGGCTTTCTGTCCGGAAGGATTCCTTCCCGAATCGGAAACTGGTTAAAAAGGAGGTTTTCTCATGGCTCACAAGAAAGCCGGTGGCAGTTCAAAGAACGGCCGCGACAGCGCGGGTAAACGCCTCGGCGTCAAGCGCTTCGGCGGCCAGCAGGTGACGGCAGGATCGATCCTGGTCCGCCAGCGCGGCACCACCATCCACCCCGGCTCCAACGTCGGCTGCGGCAAGGACTACACGCTGTATGCTTTGATCGACGGGGTGGTGAAATTCGAACGCAAGGGCAAGGACAAGAAAAAGGTCAGCGTCTTCGCCGCCTGATGCAGCCCTGTATCGGTTAAGGAAAAAGCCCGAGGTCCGGTGAGGAACGTCGGGCTTTTTTCGTGGGATTGTTGGTTATAAGTTCTATGGGACCCATGGGTCTCATGGGGCCTATGGAAAAGCAGTCATGCAATTCATCGACGAAGTCAAAATTCACGTCAAGGCCGGAGATGGCGGCCGCGGATGCCTGTCTTTCCGCAGGGAAAAATTCATTCCCAAAGGCGGCCCGGACGGCGGCGACGGCGGCAATGGTGGAGATGTCGTTTTCCGTGTGGACGAAGGCCTGGGGACGCTCCTCGACCTGCGCTACAAGGTTCATTACAAGGCCGAGCGCGGTGTTCACGGCATGGGCAAGAACCGCCACGGGAAAAACGGCCAGGACCTGGAGATCCGGGTTCCGCCCGGGGTGCTGGTCTATGACGGAGAGAGCGGAGAGCTGCTGGCTGATCTGAAGGAACGTGACGAGCGGTTCGTCGCGGCCAAAGGCGGCCTGGGGGGGCGGGGCAACGCCCGCTTCGCCACAAGCACCAATCGTGCTCCCCGGCATGTGCAGCCCGGTCTGCCCGGCGACGAACGCTGGCTGCGCCTGGAGCTGAAGCTGCTGGCCGACGTCGGCCTGGTCGGCATGCCCAACGCCGGCAAGTCGACGCTGATCGCGGCAGTGTCCGCGGCCCGTCCCAAAATCGCCGACTATCCCTTCACCACCCTGGTTCCGAACCTGGGGGTGGTGCGCTACGGCAGTTTCCAGAGTTTCGTCATGGCCGACATCCCCGGGCTGATTGAAGGGGCCAGCGAAGGTCACGGCCTCGGCACCCGCTTCCTGCGCCACGTCGAACGGACCGATCTGTTCCTGCATCTGGTGGATCTGTCCGATCTGCAGCCGCTGGCCGCGGTGGAGCAGTTCGACGCCATCAACCAGGAGCTGGAGAAGTTCAATCCCCGGCTGCTGGAAAAACCCCAACTGGTGGTGCTGAGCAAGGCCGACATCACCGAGGTGCGGGACGGCATTCCGGAGGTTCGCAGGATCTTCGAACAGCGGGGCTACCGCACCCTGGCAATTTCCGCGGTGACAGGTGAAGGGATCGGCGATCTGGTCGCCACCGTCGGGGGGGAGCTGGAACGGTTGCGGCGCAAGGACGAGCCCGGCGTGGATGTAAATATCCCGGTAAAATGAAAAAACTCTGGCGGCGACCGGACTGACCCGACTGATCGGTCTCGGTCGCCGGTCCTGCTTGACAGCTGTTGGGGCCAAAGGTACAATCTGGCCGGTTTTTTTTTGAAATTACAGATAGTTATTCCCAAGTTCGGATCCGGGTCATGCGCAAAGAGCTTGTCTCTCAAATCAGGCGGGTGGTGGTCAAGGTCGGCAGCGGGGTTATTTTCGGCGGTAACGGCGTCGACGAGTCCGTTATCAAAGGTATCTCCACCGATATCTGCGAGCTGGTCAGGCAGGGCTACGAAGTGCTGCTGGTCACCAGCGGGGCCGTTGCCACCGGCAAGGGGGATCTTGGCATTGTGGGTCGGCCGCCGACAATTCCCCTCAAGCAGGCGGCTGCGGCCATAGGGCAAAGCAGGCTGATGCGCTATTACAAGGACGCTTTTCGGGAGCACAACCGCGTGGTCGCTCAGATTCTGCTGACCCGCGACGATCTGGCCAACCGGCGCCGGTTCCTGAACGCCCGCAATACCCTGATGACCCTGCTCGAATACGGCGTTACCCCCATCATCAACGAAAATGATACCGTTGTGGTGGACGAGATCCGTTTCGGCGACAACGACAATCTCTCGGCGCTGGTCACCAGCCTGGCCGAAGCCGACCTGCTGGTCATCCTGTCCGATGTCGACGGCCTGTTTGACAGCAATCCCAAAAAGAATTCCGCAGCCCGGCTGATTCCGCTGGTCGAGCAGATCACCTCCGAAATCGAAGCGATGGCCGGAGGAGCCGGGTCAGATGTCGGGACCGGAGGCATGTCCACCAAGATCGAGGCTGCCAAGAGAGCGACCCTCTATGGCGTCGGCACGGTGATCGTCAACGGCCGGCTTCCCGGCGTGCTGCCCAGGATATTGGCTGGGGAGGAGGTCGGCACCTGGTTCCGCGCCGTTCCCGACCGGCTTAAGGCTCGCAAGCACTGGATCGCCTTCACCAAAAAGACCCGCGGGGTGCTGTATGTCGACGACGGGGCGCGGCGGGCTCTGCTAGAAAAGGGGAAGAGCCTGCTGCCGAGGGGGGTGGCCAGGATCGAGGGGCCCTTCGACCGGGGGGATGCAGTGCGCATCTGCGATCTCGAGGGACATGAGCTGGCCAGGGGGGTCATCGGCTATTCGCGGCAGGAACTGGCACTGATCATCGGGCGCAAGTCCTCTGAAATCGAACAGGTCCTGGGCTATAAATATGGAGACGAAGTCGTGCACCGGGACAACCTGGTGCTGACGCAATAACGCCGGACCGATCCCTGACCGGCGATCAAGTTGCAAGGAGAAGACGATGAGCATTCGCGATCAGGTCGTGACTCTGGCCCGGGAAGCCAAGGACGCCACCCGGATTCTGGCCAACCTTTCTTCAAACGTGAAGAACGACATGCTGCGGCGCATGGCCGCCGGTCTGGAGACGGCAGTGCCCGCCCTGATCGAGGCCAACGAAAAGGACCTGCAGCGCGCCCGGGAAAAAGGGCTGTCTGTGGCGATGATCGACCGGCTGGTGCTGAACGAGGAGCGCATTAGGGCCATGGCTGGCGGGCTGCGGGAGGTGGCGGAACTGCCTGATCCGGTTGGCGAAATCACCGGCATGTGGCGGCGGCCCAGCGGCATTCAGGTCGGGCGCATGCGCATTCCCCTGGGAGTGATCGGTATCGTCTACGAATCGCGCCCCAACGTCACCGCCGATGCCGCCGCCCTCTGCCTGAAAAGCGGCAATGCGGTCATCCTGCGTGGCGGTTCCGAAGCGATCAACTCCAATCTTGCCATCGGCGCCGTTCTGAAAAAGGAGCTGCTGGCCCTCGGCCTGCCCTCCGGCTCCCTGCAGGTGGTGCCGACCACCGACCGGGAAGCGATCACCGAACTGCTCAAGCTCGAAGATTACATCGATCTGATCATCCCCCGCGGCGGCGAAGGGCTGATCCGCTTTGTCAGCGAAAACTCACGCATCCCGGTGATCAAGCATTACAAGGGGGTCTGTCACACCTTCGTCGACGCCAGCGCCGACTACGAAATGGCCGAAAGAATCTGCATCAACGCCAAGGTGCAGCGCCCGGGGGTCTGCAACGCCATGGAAACGCTGCTCATCCACAAGGATATCGCCGAGACCTTCGTGCCGTTCATCGCCGCCTCCCTCAAGGCGAAGGGGGTCGAGCTGCGCGGCTGCTCGGTGACCCGCGAATTCGCTCCGGAAGTCAAACCGGCTACCGACGAGGACTGGGAGGCCGAATATCTCGATCTGATCCTGGCGGTGCGGGTGGTGGACGATCTGGACCAGGCGATCGAGCACATCCGCCGCTACGGCTCGCTGCACACCGAGGTCATCATCACCCAGGACTACCCCAATTCGCAGCGCTTTCTGCGCGAGGTCAATTCCAGCGTGGTCATGGTCAACGCCTCCTCCCGCTTTTCCGACGGGCAGCAGTTCGGCCTGGGCGCGGAGATCGGCATCTCCACCACCAAACTGCACTCCTTCGGTCCCATGGGGCTGGAGGATCTGACCACCCGCAAGTTCGTCGTCCTTGGCGACGGCCAGATCCGGCAGTAGCGACGACGGCACGGAGCGGCCATGAAGACCGGCATTCTGGGAGGCACCTTCAATCCCATACACTTTGCGCATCTGCGTATCGCGGAAGAGGTGAGGGAGAAGTGCGACCTCGACCGGGTTCTGTTTCTGCCGGCCGCAACTCCGCCCCACAAGCCACTGGCCGACGATATCCCCTTTGCCGACCGCCTCGCCATGGCCGAACTGGCAGTGACGGGCAATCCGGCTTTCGCGGTCAGCGATCTGGAGGGGCGGCGTCCGGGAAAGAGCTATTCGGTCAAGACGCTCGAGCTGCTGCACCAGGCGGAGCCGGAGGATTCCTTTTACTTCATCATCGGCATGGATTCCTACCGCTCCATCGATACCTGGAAGGATTACCCGCGCCTGTTCGAGTTAACCAACCTGGTGGTATCCACCCGTCCGGGCAGTCCTGCCGGCGACCCACTGGAGCTGCTGCCCGTTGTCATACGGGGGGAGTTCTGCTACGATGAGCCCAACGTGCTGCGGCACCGCAGTGGCAATCGGGTGATCCTGTTGGAGGAAACCTTTCTCGATATCTCCTCCACCCATATCCGGCAGCTGGTCGCCGAGGGTCGCTCCATCCGCTATCTGCTGCCGGAAGCGGTTGAAGAATATATAAACCGATACGGTTTCTACCGCGACCGGGAGGTTGACGGGAAACCGCCGAAGAAAGGTTAGTCCTGTTGCAAACAAAACAACGCGCCCTGCTCTGTGCAGCCTACGCCCTGGAAAAGAAAGCGAGCAATGTGCGTCTGCTCGATGTCCGCGGCATCTCCTCCCTGACCGATTATCTGCTCATCGCTTCAGGCCGTTCCGACCGGCAGGTGCAGGCGGTGGCGGAATCGGTGCACCTGGGCCTGAAAAAGGAACACGCCACCCCGCCCCTGGCCATCGAGGGGATGAATGAAGGCCGCTGGATTCTCATCGATTACGGCGATGTGATGGTGCATGTGTTTCAGGACCCGGTCAGGGACTATTACGATCTGGACGGCCTCTGGAGCGAAGCCGCCGAGGTGGTCATCCCGGAAGAGTATCACTGGGAACATAAGGCCGCGAGGTCGTGAAAATCACCTTGATATGCGTCGGCCGCCTGTCCCAGACGTATCTGCGAGAGGGGGTGGAGGAATACGCGGCGCGTATCGAGCGATATCTGCCTTTCCGGGTGGTCGAGCTCAAGGAGGAGAAGTCGGGCGGCAAGGATTCCCCCCGGGTGGCCCTTGACCGCGAGGGTCGCCGGATCCTCGAGCGGGTTCCATCCGGTGCCTTTGTGATACTGCTGGATGAAAGGGGTGAATCCCTCACCTCTGAAGAGCTTGCGGCGGAATTGGGAAAGCACATGGTCGAGGGAACCGGCGATCTCGTTTTCGTCATTGGTGGTGCCTACGGAGTGAGCGGGGAGGTTAAACAGGCCGCCAACCGCCGGTTGTCGCTGTCGGCCATGACCTTCACCCACCAGATGGCCCGCCTTTTCCTGCTCGAACAGCTATACCGGGGCTTCAGCATTCTGCGCAACGAGCCTTACCATAACCGCTGAGGGGGTCGCGGCCGGTCCATTGGCATTTGCGGCGCCGCTTTTGTTATCGTCGGACAGCCGACCAAGGAGAAGATCATGGTCCTCATGGCATTCATACTCCTCATCATTCTCTTTCTTGCCTTTTTCATCTATTTTTCCTGGCTGAATCCGCACGAGGTGGCGGTCATTTTCACCCCCGAATTCCAGGTCTCGGCCAAGGTTCCTCTGGTCGTTATCAGCTGCATCCTGATCGGCCTGCTGATCGGCTATCTGACCAATCTCTATGGGTCCGCCACCTATATGATCCGGGATTGGCGCCGCAGCCGCAGCAACAAGAAACGTAATGAAGTCTTCTCTCTGCATCAGGAAGCCAGGGGCAGCCTTGCCGCAGGGGACTACCGTAAAGCCAGACGTCTGCTGCAGAAAGCCGTCACACTGGACAGCTCCCGGGTCGACGTACTGCTGACTTTTGCCGAACTTGCCCTGGCCGAGGGCAATCCGGGAGAAGCGATCAATCATATTCAGCGCGCCAGAAAACTGGATCCTCAGGACATAGCGGTCCTGTTCTGCCAGGCCAGGGCCAACCTCAAGGCCGGACAGAGGGAGGAGGCGGCCGCCGCCTATTCCCTGGTGCTCGAATTCGACGGCGACAGCCAGCAGGCGTTGCGGGAATTGCGCAGCATCTACATGGACCAGCATCGCTGGCGGGATGCACTGGAGCTGCAGAAACGCCTGGCCAAGAAAAACTCGAAAGATCTGCCTGCGGCGGAAAAAACCCTGCTGGAAGGGCTGCGTTTCGAAGTGGCCTGTGTGCTTCGGGATGAAGGGAAGCAGGAACAGGCCCTCAGTGATCTGCAATCCCTCGTCAAGAACTCTCCCGAATTCATGCCGGCCCGGGTCCTGCTGGGGGACATTTACCTGGGCATGGGGCGCAGTGAAGAGGCCGCGCGGATCTGGCAGGAAGGCTATATCCAGTCGGGGCGCAGCGTTTTTCTGTCCCGCCTGGAAGACTTGGCGATGGCTGAGGAAAATCCCACGGCCCTCCTCAATTTCTATCGCAACACAGTGGACACCCGGCCCGACGATCTGATTCTGAAGCTGTTCAACGGCAAGTTCTTTCTGCGCCTGGAGATGATCGAAGAGGCACTGGAGCAGTTTTCCGAAGTGGAAAAGACCGGTGCCGATTTCCCCTGGCTCCATCTGCTGCTGGCAGAGACTCATGTTCGGCGCCGGCGGCTTCACGACGCCATCGAGGAGTATCGGCAGGCCCTTGGCGGGAACGGCCGCTTCCGTCCGGGATACGTCTGCAGCGAATGCGGCGGTCATATGGGACAGTGGCAGGGACGCTGCGAGTCCTGTGGTTCCTGGGGCTCCCTGCAATTGACGGACTTTCATCTGATCAAGGGTGCGCCCGCCACCGAACTGCGGGAAATCCATCATGGAGAAAGGCAGGGATGATGACCCGCCCGAGACGCCCCCTGGTGCTGATGATTCTGGATGGCTGGGGGATCAACTCATCCTGCGAGGGAAACGCCGTCTGTTTGGCCCGTACACCCAGGCTGGACGAACTGTTCGAAAAATACCCCTCGACCCGCCTGGCAGTCAGTGGTCGAGATGTGGGCCTGCCGGATGGTCAGATGGGGAATTCGGAGGTCGGACATCTCAATATCGGGGCGGGCCGTATCGTCTACCAGGATCTGACCCGCATCAGCCGCAGTATCGAAACGGGCGATTTCTTCACCAATCCGGTGCTGACCGGCGCCATGTCCTCGATTCGAGCCGCCGCCGGCAAGCTTCACCTGATGGGTCTGCTCTCCGACGGGGGCGTTCATTCCCATATCAGCCACCTCTATGCACTGGTTGACCTGGCCCGCCGTGAAGGCATTCAGGAGATCTGCATTCACGCCTTTCTCGACGGACGGGACACCCCTCCGCAGAGCGGCGCCGGCTATCTTGCCGATCTGGAAAAAAATCTTGCGGCTATGGGAACCGGCCGGGTAGCCACGGTCATCGGCCGGTTCTATGCCATGGACAGGGACAACCGCTGGGATCGGGTCGAACAGGCTTACCAGGCCCTGACCGAAGGGGTGGGGTCGATCCGCGGGACAAGCGCCGAAGCCATTTCCCTGGCCTACGAAGCCGGGCAGACCGATGAATTCGTCGAACCCTGCATAATATCGGCAGGGGATCCCTCCGGAAGGGTCGATGACGGGGACGGCATCATTTTCTTCAATTTCCGGGCCGACCGGGCTCGGGAAATAACCCGAGCCTTCACCCAGAAGGATTTTTCCGGTTTCAGGCGTAACAAGGTGCCTGATCTGGCTGCCTACGTCTGTCTCACTGAATACGATGCCACCTTCGACCTGCCGGTCGCCTACCCACCGGAAAGCTACCGCAACATTCTGGGACAGGTGATTGCCGAAGCCGGTTTGCGGCAGCTGCGCATCGCCGAAACGGAAAAGTACGCCCACGTCACCTTTTTCTTTAACGGTGGGAGCGAAATCCCTTTCGCAGGAGAGGACCGCGTATTGATCCCATCCCCGCAGGAGGTCAAAACCTACGACCTGAAGCCGTCCATGAGTGCGCCGGAGGTGGCCGAGGAGATGGTGCAGCGCGTGGAATCGGGCCTATACGACCTGATCGTGCTCAATTTCGCCAATCCCGACATGGTCGGCCACAGCGGCAACCTCGGCGCTGCGGTGGCCGCCATGGAAGCGGTCGACAACTGTGTGGGAGGGGTCGTGGAAGCGGTTCTGGGGGCCGGCGGTGCCCTGCTGATAACGGCAGACCATGGCAACTGCGAACAGATGGTGGACAGTGCCGGCAGGCCCCATACCGCTCACACGGCCAATCCGGTGCCGCTGATCCTGGTCGATCCGGGGAGGACCGGCAGCCGCCTGCGGGAAGGCATTTTGGCCGATATCGCGCCAACCATTCTGGATCTGATGGGGCTGGCGCAACCGGCTGAGATGACCGGCCACAGCCTGCTGGATGCATAACCGGCGTGTCCCTGCTCCAAAATTTCCGCCGGGAGCTGTCCGGCCTGATCGACCTGCTGCTGCCCCCCGCCTGTCCCCTGTGTGGCGGACTGCTGAACCAGGGGGGACGGCAGAATTTCTGCACTGCCTGTATGCAGGGTATTCATCCGGTTTCCCCGCCTCACTGCCCCCGCTGCCTGTTGCCCTACCCTTCGCAAGAAGGGTCCGATCATCTCTGCCAGTCTTGCCTGCTGGATCCGCCATCTTTTGCAATGGTCAACAGCGTCGGGCTTTATGAAGACAGCCTGCGACAGGCGATCCACCGGTTCAAATACCGGGGCGTTTTTTCCCTCGATCGTCCCCTGGGCATCCTGCTCGCCGCGGCTTTGGAAAGCCTCGGCCCGGATCCTGCTCCCGACCTGCTGATTCCGGTGCCGCTCCATGCGTCCCGCCTGCGGCAGCGGGGATACAACCAGTCCCTGCTGCTGGCCAGAGTGCTGGGCCGGCGCTGGAAAAAGCCGGTGCCCACCCGGCTGTTGGTGCGGAAACGGCCGACCATGCCCCAGCAGGGCCTCAAAGCTGCCGATCGACTCCGGAACCTGAAAGGGGCGTTCGAAGTCCGCTTCCCCATCGATGGTCAGAGCGTGCTTCTGATCGACGATGTCATGACCACCGGCGCGACGGCCCGGGAATGCGCGCGAACCTTGCTCAAGGCGGGGGCCCGGGAGGTGTCGGTGGCGGTGCTGGGGCGGGCGCGGCTGCATTAAACCGGTCTAAAGTCAGTCCAAGGTCCCGGGTCTAAAGATAGTCCAAGGTCCCGAGTCCCGGGTCCGGGGTCCAAGTCAAAGGCGCAAAGGCGTACCAGGGACCGGACACCAGAAACCAGAAACCAGAGATCAGGGACCAGTAGTTCGACCAATGACCAATGACAGCCTGATCGAAATCTTCAACCGCCTTGCCGATCACTTCGGCCCCCTGCACTGGTGGCCGGCGGAAACACCCTTCGAGGTCGCGGTCGGGGCCATTCTCACTCAGAATACCAACTGGCGAAATGTGGAGATGGCTGTTGCGGCCCTTAAAAAGGCCGGAATATTGTCCGTCGCCGGTCTGCTCGAGGTCGAAAGACAGAGGCTCGAGGAACTGATCCGGTCAGCCGGATTTTTCCGACAGAAAGCCGAACGCCTGCAGCTTTTTGCCGCCTATCTGCAGAGGAATTACGGCGGGGATCTGACGGCCCTGCTGGAGGGGCCTCTGGCGGAGGTTCGCAGGGAGTTGCTGACGTTAAAGGGGGTGGGGCCGGAGACGGCCGATTCCATACTGCTTTATGCCGGGGAGAGGCCTTCCTTCGTTGTCGATGCCTACACGCGACGGCTTTTCAACCGGCTCGGTCTGCTGACAGGGGAAGAGAAGTATGAGGACATCCGTGCCCTGTTCATGGATTGTCTGCCCCACAGCTGCGAGCTCTTCAACGAATTCCATGCCCTGATTGTTGAGGAGTGCAAAAACTACTGCCGCGTCCAGCCTATCTGTGCTGCCTGCCCGCTGCAGTCGATCTGCGAGTATGACTCCAAATTGTGATTCCTCCATATGGCGTCAGGGTTTCGGTGGCTGTCTGCCGTCGTTATTCAAAAGAAAGATGTAGTCGGCGATGCGGTCTTTTTCCGCCGGAGTTCCTTTATAGTCGGGCATGGCCGGATTCAGCCGGTTGAGATAATCAAGAGCGGAGCGGATTTCGTCCCGCTCCCAGTCGGCGGTTTTATTCAGGACCAGCTCCCGAGTGTGGCAAAGTGTACAATTCTGCTCGAAAAGGATCCGGTCGGAATCAATG
Organism: Syntrophotaleaceae bacterium; assembly: GCA_041390365.1. NCBI lineage: Bacteria > Pseudomonadati > Thermodesulfobacteriota > Desulfuromonadia > Desulfuromonadales > Syntrophotaleaceae > Syntrophotaleaceae bacterium. Next base: position 236,966 of record JAWKQB010000002.1, read on the forward strand.
GAACGGTTTTCTGTGTGGGTCGTCCGGATGAAAAAGTCGGTCGAAGGGCGCATGGCGCGGGGGAGACAAAAACCCGGCCCGGGTGTCAGAGCCAGGACCAGAACAGGCAGGAAGGCCAGCCCGAGACGGCAAAGAACCCTATCTTTCCATTTCCTCCAAAGCGGGGTCATGATTAGCCGCGACAAATAAAAAATCCAGGAAACAAAACAGGGCCGGAACCTCCTCATATCACGGCCCGGCAATTTATTCAAGCTTGATGTTTTGGCGCCAAAGTCTTCTAATAGCTCTATGGGAAGGACCGGTACCGATTTCCCCTGGCCACTCAGAATGCGGCCGGCCAGCCCGAAAACTTGAAGTCCATGAAGGGTGCGGCAAGATAATAATATACGGCCGTCATGCGGAACGGTGTGCCGATTCACTCTGTTGCGAAAGGGTTCCATGAAGATTCCTCTGCGGTTGTTGATGGTGCAGGATCCGGGAGCCGATACAGGTTTGCTGGAGCGCCACCTCGAAGAAGGTGGTTACGATCTCGTTCTCCAGCGGGTCGATTCGGCCGAGGCCTTGCGCCAGGCCCTGAAGCAGGCCTGGGATCTTGTCATTTCCGAATACTTTCTTGAACATTTCTCCGCCCATGCGGCTTTGCGGATCCTGAAAGAGAGCGGGAACGATCTCCCGTTCATCGTCTTCACGGGAAGTATCGCCGAAGAGACGGCCGTGGAGATCATGCGGGAGGGCGCCCACGATTACGTGATGAAACACAATATGACCCGCTTGCTGCCGGTCATCGATCGGGAGCTGCGGGAGGCCGGGGAGCGCAGTCGACGCAGGCAGGCCGAAGAGGCCCTGCGGGCAAGTGAAAAGCGTTTTCGCTCGATCTTCCAGAACGCCGTCGCAGGTATGGCCGTTCTTTCTCTAGACGGCCGGTTTCTGCAGGTGAATCCGGCCCTCTGCCAGATGCTCAACTATTCGGAATCTGAACTTCTGGGATTGAATGCCCTGGATATTACCCATCCGGCGGATCTGGCCTTGACCCGGCGGATCCTGCACGAAGGGGACAAGTGCCAGAGGCAGTCAGCCGATTACGAAAAGCGGTTTATCCGACGGGACGGTGATACGCTCTGGGCGCATGTCTCCACCACCTGGCTGCAGGATACCGATGGCCGTCCCACCAACGCTGTCGTCCTGATCACGGACATCACACCACATCATCAGGCCAAGAGGGAAATCCGGCAGATGGCCTATTTCGACAACCTGACCGGACTGCCCAATCGGCAGCTGTTCGTCGATCGCTGTGAAAAGGCATTGAACCGCGCCCGTCGAAACAACAGCCAGGTCGGAGTTTTCATCGTCGATCTCGATCGTTTCAAAGGGATCAACGAAACCTTCAGCTATGCCATGGGGGACTATCTGCTCAATACGGTCAGCGAGAGACTGAATGCGTGCATGCGACGGGGGGACCACCTCGCGCGGCTGGGCAGCGATGAGTTCGCCGTTGTCAGTTCCGGAATGGAATCCCAGGAGGACTTCACCATCCTGGCCCAGAAAATCCTCAGCGCCCTGACCACTGCCTTCGTACTGGAAGGACAGGCGGTTTACTCCTCGGCATGCATCGGTATCGCCCTGTTTCCCATGGATGGCGCCGAGGTCGAAGTTCTGCTCAAAAACGCCGGGGCCGCCCTGAATCGGGCAAAGGAAGCGGGGGCGGGGAATTATCGCTACTATTCCATGGAAATGAACCAGATGGCCCGGGAACGCATGGCCATGGAAGCCAGCCTGAGCCGTGCCCTGGAAAAAGGGGAACTGCGGCTTTATTATCAACCCCAGGTGGATCTGGCATCGGGTGCGGTGGTCGCCATGGAAGCCCTGCTGCGCTGGGATTCCCCTGAATTCGGGAGTATTCCGCCAACCCAGTTCATTCCCCTCGCCGAGCAGACCGGACTGATCCAGCCGATTGGCGATTGGGTGCTCGAAACAGCCTTCAGTCAGGCCCGGGAGTGGCACCGCAGCGGTTTCGGAAACCTGCGCATGGCGGTCAATATTTCAGCCCGTCAGTTCAAGCATGCCGATTTTGTCGACCGCATCGACCAGGTGCTGCAGAAGTCGGGGATCGATCCCTCTCTGGTCGAGCTGGAGGTGACGGAAAGCATCGTCATGGAAAGATCGGAAGAGAATCTCATGACTCTCACCGATCTCAAATCACGGGGGATGAAGCTGGCTATCGATGATTTCGGCACCGGCTACAGCATGCTCAGCTACCTGAAATATTTTCCCATCGACCGCCTCAAGATCGACCGGGGTTTCGTCAGCGACATCAGCACCGATTCGGACGATGCCGCCATCACCGACGCCATCATCGCCATGGCCCACGGTCTTAGGGTCAAGGTTCTGGCCGAGGGGGTGGAGACCCGGGAACAGCTCGATTTTCTCAACCAGCGATGCTGCCAGGAAGGACAGGGTTTCTTTTTCTCCCAACCACTCACCGCCGATCAGGCTTCGGATTTCCTGAGAAACACCAACTGCCGCCACCGGCACACCAATCATACGGTGTGACTCCGGCGGCCTTCGGAAAAGACCTGTTCGATACCGATACCGATCAGATATGTTCCTGATTCCTTGCCTGCCCCTTCTGGAAGGATAAACTTCTTTGCAAGTACCGAATCAGGGGAGGAATTGTGGGGAGACATGCGTCAGGCCGTCGGTCGACACTACAGCGGGTTCTGCTGCTGCTTGTTCCGATCGTGATGACGGGCTGTGCTCCGGACCGCGGCTGGGAAGCGGCCCTGCTGCTGACCGACATCGCCGATGCCGGAAAACCGAGCCTGCTGAAGCGTTGGACCCCCGAACCCGAGCGGCGAGCGGTGAATTTCAAGGTTGGCGACAAAAGCTACCAGGGGGATCTGTATCTGCCCGCCGAAGAGATCAAGTCCGGGCTGCTGCTGGTTCCCGGAGCCGCCGAGGGAGGACGCGACGATCCGAGGCTGGTCGCCTTCGCCAGTTCCCTGGCAAGGGTGAATTTTGCCGTTCTCGTGCCGGAACTGACCGGTTTGAGGAAATTGCAGGTCGGACCGGAAAATATTGTCGAGGTCGCCGACGCCTTCTCCTGGCTGGCGTCCAATGCGGAACTGGCGCCTCAGGGCAGGGCGGGCATGGCCGCCCTGAGTTATGCCGTCGGCCCGGTCCTGATCGCCGCCCTGCAGGAGTCGGTGCGCGACCAGGTCCGGTTCGTTTTTGCCGTGGGTGGCTATTACGATCTCGAGGACACTCTGACCTTCTTTACCACCGGCTATTATCGTCATCAGGGCGAGTGGCATTACCTCGATCCCCTCGATTACGGCAAGTGGGCTTTTGTTGTCAACAATATCCATCGTCTGGAGGACGCACGGGATCGTCGGCTTTTCGAGCTCATGGCACGGCGCAAGCGGGAGGATCCCGACGCCCCGGTAGACGACCTGATCGCAAAACTCGGCCCGGATGGCAAGTCCCTGGTCGCCCTGGTGACGAACCGTGATCCCGGGCGGGTTCCGGACCTGCTGGCAGCACTTCCGGAGGAGATCCGCAAAGACATGGCGGCCCTGAATCCCTCGGCAAAAGACCTCTCCCGCCTCTCGGCCCACCTGATCCTGATCCATGGGTACGAGGATCAGATGATCCCTTTCACCCAGAGCCTGGCCCTCGCCGAAGTCCTCCCTCCCGCCCAGACCGAACTCTTTCTGGTCCATGGCCTGATGCATGTCGATATGGAGCCCGGACTGACCGACAGCTGGCATCTGTGGCGGGCGGTTCTGGCCCTGCTCCAGGCCCGGGACGGCATTTTTTGAAACAGGTTCCGGTCATGCATTTCGATGCTTTTTTCGCCAGCCTTTCTCCCTCGTGGACCGGGGTGGAGGGGATTTTTCGACGTTGTTTTCCGGGGGGGATACGGGACTGCAAATTGCAGTATAAAGTGCGGTATTCCACAACACGGCAAAGGGCATTTTTTACCACGAAGAACACGAAGAGCACGAATAAAGAAAAAAGTTATTTCAGGTTTTTATGCTCGGTCAAAATTTTTGCTATTCTTCGTGTCCTTCGTGCTCTTCGTGGTGCAGGGTTTGTGAATTCTGCTTCTTTTATTGGCAGAAACATCGAGAGAAATCGAACAGAAAGCTAACAAGATGGAAAAGAAGATAACCATTATAGAAGCGGGCCGGACTTTTGCCGACTTGGCGAAGAAAAAGGGGGATTTTGCCGACTGGGTTGCCGAGGGGATGGCCGTGCCCCGAGGACAGATCAGGGTGGTTCCGGCTTTTGAAGGGAGTGCACTTCCTGATCTGGCTGAGGTTTCCGCCGTTGTGGTGCCCGGTTCCCATGCCATGGTGACCGACCGGGCGCCCTGGAGCGAGTTTCTGGCCGGATGGCTGGCAAAGGCGGTTGAACAGGACCTGCCGGTCCTCGGCATCTGCTACGGCCACCAGCTTCTGGCCCATGCCCTGGGCGGGCAGGTCGGTTATCACCCGGGAGGAGGGGAATTCGGCAGCGTCTCCATCCGCCTCCTGCCTGGGGCTCAGGACGATCCGCTCTTCTCTGGAATGCCCCCGGTCTTTCCGGCCCAGGTTTTTCATCGGCAGTCGGTGCTGACCCTGCCCCCGGGCGCCCGACTGCTGGCGGCAAGTTCCGCCGACCCCCATCATGCCTTCGTTTGCGGCAGGCGGGCTTGGGGTGTGCAGTTTCATCCGGAATTCGATGCGGCCGTTACCGGAAATTACCTCGACATCGAAGGTGCCAGGCTGACAGAGAGAGGTTTCGACGTCCAAGCCCTGCGGGATTCAGTTTGCCCGACCTCGGAGGCTTGGAGCCTGCTGCGAAGATTTCGCCGGCTTATCGGGTAGCGCCGGCTCAATCTTTCTCAGGCCTCCGCCTCGGCGGTCAGCCGCATGAATTCGGGCAGCAGCTGAATGGATTTGCCGCTGGCGCGGATCAGTTTCTCCTCGGACAGCTTTTTCAACAGACGGGAAAAGGTTTCCGGCGTAGTGCCCAGCAACAGGGCAATTTCACGTTTCGGAGCGGGGAGAAAGACCACGCCAGTACGGTGGGTCTCGTCGAGGATGCGCAGGTAGCGGACGAAACGCTCCTGCACATCGGCAATGGCCAGCTGCTCCACCCGGTTCAAAAGATAGCTGATGCGTTGTGACAGCTTGCCGATCAGCGCCATAGCCAGTCCCGGCGATTGCTGAATGCGTTCGAACAGCCTGTGCACGTCGATGAGCAGCAGCTCGCAGTCCTCCAGCGCCACGGCGTTGACAGGATAGCGGTTGCCCAGGTCGAGCAGGATCTCCGCGAAAAATTCTCCAGGCTGGATGAAGCGAATGACCGCTTCCTTGCCTTCCTCGTTGGCCCGGTAAAGCTTGACTTTCCCCTTCACCAGAAAATGAACGGCGCTCCCCTGCTCCCCCTCCAGGAAAAGCACCTCTTTCTTGTTGCGCTTCTGGGACACGCTGATGCCGTCAATCAGCTCATACAGATCTTCACTGGTTCTGCCGAAAAATCGTTTCAGAAACAATTCAATAGCCTGCCTGCGCTCCATGCTGCTTCCTTTCGCCAAGCTCGGTGCCTGCAAACAAATTCAACTCACTGTAACTTCCCCCGCCCTCTGAATGCCGGGCAAGGTTTTCAAGGACTCAGCTTATCGGAGATCCGATTCTCCTGACAAGGCTTTTCAATTACAGCTTGACAATTCCAGCCATCCGGTAAATAGTCAGTATGCTTATTATCTGTATGCTTTCGAGAAAGGGTTCCGATGATCGACTTCGATATTGAGAAAAGCGTCGGATTCCGCTTGGCAAAGGCCCATCAGCGGCTGTTTCACCGCCTTCATGAAGAACTCAGACCTTACGGGATCACGGCCAAGCAGTTGGCTCTATTGGCCTTTCTGTGGAAAGAGGACGGTCTGTCCCAGGCCGAACTGGCGGAAAGGATGGAGAGCGACCGGACGACGATCGGCGGCATGGTGGATCGGCTGGAGAAGATCGGCCTGCTGCGGCGGGAGCCATGTCCCGGGGACCGGCGAGCCTATCAGCTCTATCTGAGCGACCGGGGCCGGGACCTGGAGCCTGAACTTACCGTTTTGGTCCGAAAAGTCCGGGAAGAGCTGTTTCGCCGTTTTTCGGCGGATGAATACTTGGAACTCTGCCGGCTCCTGGACAAACTTCGCCACGAATGAGAGGAGGAACCATGGACAGTGCACGCTTCAAACATCTTCAGCACCTGATCGGCTATGACAATGAGCAGATGGCAAGGATGTTGCGGGTCGATCCGGACGTGGTGACGGATTTTCGCTCCGGAGTTCGCACCCTGCCCGACGGACTGGCCGCTGAACTCGAGCTCTTCGTCGACTGGGCCAGCGAGGTGGGGGATACGGCCGTCAAGAAAGATCTGGCCAGAAAGCATCTGAAATCCGATGGATGAGCGCGGCAGGGGCGCTTAGACGAGTTAGCAGGAGATTTTTGAATTTCGAAAATTTAATCTTTTTCTGTTTGCGTTAGCATCCGATAAAGAATAGATTTATTGTCTGATTCTGCCTGCCGACTCCGAAGTCTTGATCCCTCCGGGGCCACTGATGCCGATACATTCAAGATGCCGCCATAGGAGCATGTCTTTTCGGAAAAACCTCGTTTTCTGTTGTCTCTTCCTGCTCCTCGCCCTTGTCGAACCTGTCGCAGCCCAAGATTTCTCAGACCTGCCCGAGGGGACGGTGTCTTGTGGTTTATTCTTCCTGCTGGGGCTCTCCCTGGGCTTTCTGGTGCTTGGGAAACCGATTTTTCTTTTCCGCTCCAACGCCCATTCCCGTCCGTCGGAGGAGGTTTCAACGGCCGGGAAGCTGGCAAAACCGATGCGGATGGAAGGCTGCCACCATCTCGATGAGGCACGCCTGGAAGCCCTGGTTGCGCTGAACCATATGGCCTCCGAGCCGCTGGAAAACATCCTCCATTTCATCGTAGCTTCGGCGTGCACCCTCAGTAGCAGCGACAAGGGATATCTGGCCCTGGTCGATGAAACCGATGGAACCTTCACCAAGTTCGGCTGGATCAACCGACCCTTTTTTCAGGAATGTGCCCTGCAGGGAGCAGCCTCAAGCCACTCTGTCGAGGCTGCCGGTCATTGGGCCCAGTCGGCGCGTTCGGGGAAGCCAATCATCATGAACGACTATGGAAGTGTCCAGGGCCGCGGAGAACGTCTTCCCCAGGGCCACGTTTCCATAACGCGCTTCATGAGCGTCCCGCTGCTTGATCAGGACAAGGTATTCGCCGTGCTTGGAGTCTGCAACAAGCCCGGACCTTACGACCAGGCCGACATTCGGCAGCTGACCCTGCTGGGGCAGTGGCTTCTGCGGCTGCTGGAAGGGAAGCGGGTCGTAAGGGAATTGAGCGAAAGTCGGCAGGAATACATAAGTCTGTACCAGCAGTTTCAGATCCTTCTGGACGGGATTCCGGACTGTCTGTTTCTGCTCGAGTCCGATATGAAAATCGTCTGGGGAAACAAGGCGGCCGCCAGTCTCATGGGTTTGGATGGGAGTGAGCTCCAGGGGAAGACCTGTTTCTGCCTGTTGGCCAAGCGATCGGACATCTGTTCCGACTGCCCGGTAGCGCAATGCTTCACCAGCGGCCGGACCGAAGAAGGACTGTTTACTGCGGAACAGGGTAGAATTTTTGGAATAAAGGCTTTCCCTCTAAAAAAGCCCGACGGAGCGGTCGAGAATGTGATCACGTTGGCCTCGGATATAACCGAAAAAATGCGTTTTCGGCGAGAGGCGGAACAGGCCGGCCGCTTGGCTTCGCTGGGACAGCTGGCTGCCGGCGTAGCTCACGAAATCAACAATCCCAACGGAGTTCTGTCGCTCAATACGAAAATTCTTGCGGATTTTTTTCCGAAATTCTGCCCGATCTGTCCCGGTGCCTCCAGGAGCGCGGTATCGAGAGTGTGGGCGGTCTCGATGTTCCGGCATTGGAAATGGAAATTCCCCAGATATTGGCAGACATGGGGGACAGCTGCAGGCGAATCAGCCGCATTGTCAATGATCTGAAGGATTTCGTGCGCACCGACTCGGAGCATACCTATGAGCTTGTCGACCTGAACCAGGTTGCGTCCACCACCGTCCGTCTCACATTCAGTCTGGTCAAAAAGTCCACAGTGCATTTCCGGTTCGATCCCGCCCCATCGCTGCCGCCGATCAAAGGAAATTTTCAGCAGTTGGAGCAGGTGATCATCAATCTCATCGTCAATGCCTGCCAGGCACTGCAGAAAAAGAGTCAGGGGATCCTTCTGAAAACGCACTATGATGAAAAAAACCGGTGTTGCGTTGTGGAGGTTTCCGATCAGGGCGAGGGGATCGATCCCCATCTGCTGCCCCATATCACCGAACCTTTTTTCACCACCAAACGGCACAAGGGCGGAACCGGGCTTGGTCTTTCCGTGTCATCACGCATCGCGGCCGAGCATGGCGGAAAGCTCGTTTTTTCTTCCAAGCCGCAAGAGGGGACCACTGTCCGCTTGGTTTTGCCGGCAGTCAATGAAGGGAAAACGCCATGAACCCGATGCAGTATCCGGAAGAGCCGGTACTCCTGGTGGATGACGAACCGGCCTGGTTGCGCAGCCTCTCCTTTACCCTGAAAAAGGAGGCCGGCATCAGAAACGTCATCCGCTGCGATGACAGCCTCAAGGTGAAGGAGCTCCTTTCCACTCTGAAATTCAGCCTGGTGCTGATCGATCTGAACATGCCCGGCCTTTCGGGTGAGGAGCTGCTGGGAATGATCGTCAGGGACCATCCCGAGGTTCCTGTCATCGTTGTCAGCGGCGTCAACCAGGTGGAGACGGCGGTTCGTTGCATGCGTCATGGAGCCCGGGACTATTTCATCAAATCCGAGGAGATCGAGCGGCTGATCGCCAGCATTCATCGCAACCTGGAGTTCCGGTCATTGCAGCAGGAAAATACACGCCTCAAGGAACGGGTTCTGCAGGATCGGCTGGAGAATCCCGGGGCCTTTGAATCCATCATTACCGGCAGCCGGAAGATGCGGGCCGTGTTCAAATACATGGAGGCGGTGGCACCGAGCCCGGAACCCCTGCTGATTACCGGGGAAAGCGGTGTGGGAAAAGAATTGATCGCCAGGGCGATGCATGACCTGCGCGGGGGGAACGGTCCCTGGGTCGCTGTCAACGTGGCCGGATTGGACGACAACATCTTCAGCGACACCCTTTTTGGACATGCGAAGGGAGCCTTTACCGGTGCCGATCAGGTTCGTAGCGGAATGATCGCTCAGGCTGCCGTGGGCACCCTGTTCCTGGATGAAATCGGCGATCTGAGCTCTGTCTCCCAGATCAAGCTGCTGCGGCTGCTGCAGGAGAAGGAGTTCTTTCCCCTCGGCAGCGATCGCCCTCTCAAATTGCAGGCGCGCATCGTCGTCGGTACCAACGTCGATCTCCTCGAAAAGCTGGATGCGGGTGCCTTTCGAAAGGATCTCTACTTCCGGCTCTGTGCTCATCATATCCATGTCCCGCCTCTGCGTGAGCGTCCAGAAGATCTTCCCCTGCTGCTTCATCATTTCATCAGGGAAGCTGCCAGGGCTCTCGGCAAAAAGAGGCCTACCCCTCCCAGGGAACTGCCGAATCTTCTGTCCACCTACTCTTTCCCTGGCAACATCCGTGAATTGAGGGCCATGGTGTTCGATGCCGTTTCCCTTAATGATTCGGGTATCCTGTCCATGGAGCCTTTTAAAAAAGCCCTTTTGTCGGCGCATGGCGGCAGCACTCCCAGGAGCGGCGACCACCGCATGCTGGAGAAGAAAATAGTACGCTTTTCTGAACAATTGCCGACTATGGGAGAATGCATCGATTCTCTGATCGAGGAGGCCATGAAACGGGCGCAGGGCAATCAGACCTTGGCGGCCGGAATGCTCGGCATCTCCAGACAGGCTCTGGGAAAGCGCCTGAAAAAACAGTTCGACTGATAGCCATTTTCATTAAAACCTGCGTCAGTCCGGTTGCAGATCCATTCTTCTGATTCTGTCGTAACTTCCTGTTTTAAATCAGGATTTTATATTTTTCCCGGTACCCCGCAACTCAGGTTGCGGGGTTTTTCATTTTGCCTTTTTCGTTTTTTCTGAAAATACCTAATAAAACCGATAGTTTAAATAAACTTGAGAACTGGCATTCCGTTTGCTGAACCTGGTTGAATGAATCTGTCGTTCCTGTTGCCGTTTTAAGGATAGATGAGGGACTGTGAAAAAAATCCTTCTGGTCGGTAATGCTCCCTTTTTTCGCGATCTGGTCAGTTTTCTGCTCCGATTGGCCGGATTTGATCCGGTTCTGGCACGGGATCTGGAAGAGGCAATCAATCTGATTGAAATCAAGCGGTCGATCCAGTCTTCCTTCGACCTTCTGATTGTTGCACAGAACGACATCGATTATGGAATTTGCCTTTATGAAAACTTTTTCAACCGCTGCACCGATACCCTGAAAATCCTGGTTATCGCCAAAGGCAGCGGGTCACTATCCACCGGAAGTTGCGCAGATCCATTTTTTGCTTCTGAAAACGTGCATTTCTGTCAGGTTGAAAATCTGGTTTGTGAAACCAGGAAAATTCTCGATAAAAACGCAATCAATGACGATCATCCTGGAAATATTGAGGTTCAGTGAATTGATTCAGGGTGAGCTTTTAAGGCACTGATGATTTTAAGACTCATGACTATGGAGGCACTCTAGTGATCAAAATGAAATTGCGCGGACGGTTTCTGGTTCCAACATTGGCCGTGATTGTCGTCGGTATGTTAATTTCAACGATCCTTTCCTACAGGGCATCGAACAAGGCCATCCAAGCCGCAATGACTAACCAGGCGGAGCAGATCGCCGCCAGCATCAGCGGCCAGATCGAGGGATGGATCGAAGATCTGCAGACGGACCTGGGGGCCTTGAAACTGCAGATTGAAAGGCCTCTGGTCGCGGCGCTGGTGGATCAGGACGAACAGGGGCGGCAGGACAGCAACAAGGGGCTGCGTGACTTTTCCGACAAATACGGGTGCTATGAATTTCTGGCCTTGGCCAATATCGCCGGTCAGACGATCGCCGCCTCCGATCCTGCTCTGGTGGGGCAATTGCAAATCGGTGACCGTGATTATTTCAAAAAGGCTCTGACCGATCGGCTGGCGGTTTCGGACGTTCTGGCCAGCAAAGTGACCGGCAGGCCGATCTGTGTGCTGGCCTTGCCCGTCTCGGTGGGAGGCAGAGTGGAAGGCGTGCTGATCAGCGCAGTAGATCTCAACAGTTTTTCCTCCCGGGTTATCGATCCGGTCAAGGTGGGCAATGAGGGTTACGCCTATCTCATGGCTCAAAGTGGCCTGCTTGCAGCCCATCCCGACAAGTCAGCGATTCTTTCCACCAATCTTCGGGATCTCGAATTCGGGCAGAAAATATCGAGTGAGAAGAACGGCCTGATGGTCTACACCTTCCAGGGGATCGAAAAACTGGTGGCTTTCCGGACCGATCCGCTGACCGGCTGGACCGTCGGCGTCGGCGCAACCACCAAGGATATCTTTTCCGCTGCCAGGAAGATTCGCAACGAGAATATGGTCGTGACCCTCATCATCCTGCTGGCTGCAGCCCTGGTGATCATGCTGGTGGTCAATCCCATTGTCGGAAGCCTGAAAAGCGGCGTGGAGTTTGCCGAAACCATTCAGGCCGGTGATCTGTCAAGGCGGCTGAATCTCGGTCGCGGGGACGAAATCGGGCAGTTGGCCAACGCCCTTGATGCCATGGCCGAAGGGCTTCAACAGAAGGCATATGTGGCCGAGACCATAGCCGGGGGCGATCTGACCGCCGAGGTGGACGTTGCCTCGGAAAAGGACCAGTTGGGTCGAGCCCTGCGCACCATGATCACCAGTCTCAGAGAACTGATTGGACAGATCCAGAGATCAGGGGAGAATATCGCCTCCGGTTCCGTTCAGGTTGCCGATTCCAGCCAGAGTCTCTCCCAGGGAGCGACCGAATCAGCGGCATCCCTGGAGGAGATCTCCGCCTCCATGACCGAACTCGCTTCCCAGACCAGGTTCAATTCTGAAAACGCCGCCCAGGCCAATCAACTGGTGAGCAATGCAAAAAGAGCCGCCGAACAGGGCAACAGGCAGATGCAGCAGATGGTGGCCGCCATGGGAGAGATCAATGAGGCCGGGCAGAACATTTCCAAGATCATTCGGGTCATCGACGAGATCGCCTTTCAGACCAATCTTCTGGCGCTGAATGCGGCGGTGGAAGCCGCCCGGGCAGGACAGCACGGCAAAGGTTTCGCCGTGGTTGCGGAGGAGGTGCGAAATCTGGCGGCGCGCAGCGCCAAAGCCGCCAAGGAGACCGAAGAGCTGATTGAGGGCTCAGTCAAAAAGGCTCAGGGGGGCGCCGAAATTGCCGATTCCACTGCCGCATCGCTGCAGCAGATTGTGCAGGAGATTGCCAAGGTGACAGACCTGGTCGGAGAGATCGCAGCGGCGTCCAGCGAACAGTCGGAGGGGATCGGTCAGATCAACGTCGGACTTGACCAGATCGATCAGGTTACCCAGCGCAACACCTCCAATGCCGAAGAAGGAGCCGCCGCCGCCGAGGAACTCGCCACCCAGGCCGCAGAAATGCGCAAGATGCTCGCCCGGTTCAAATTGGCGTCCTCCGCCTCCATGCCTGTGGCCGAGGTTGGATGGGCAAAGCCTGTCCGGCAGGAAAAGACGCTTGAAAATACCGTCGCAATGCTGCCGAAGCCGGTACGAACCACCCCGAAAATCGTGTTGGACAGCAGCGAGTACGGAAGGTATTGAGGGAGGGCAAAACCGGGGGGGCAAACGGGGCTAATCGCCAGGTTGAGGAAGAGGGATAATCCGATAGAGTTGTCACAGGAAAAAACCTGTGCCGACCCGCAACCTGGCTGTTTGGATCCCATGATAAACCTCAATACCTTGCATGACCTCTGGGAAATGATGGCCGGCTACCAGGAACAGCCGGCCGTTATTTCCCTGACTCCAAAAGGGATGGAAACCCTGACCTTCGCAGCCCTCCTCCATCGAAGCGAAGAGGCGGGTGCGCATCTCAGCGGCGGAGGACTTGACGCCGGTCAGCGGGCTGTGCTCTGGGGGCCGGGTTCCGCCGACTGGATCATCGCCTGCCTGGGAATTCTGAGGGCCGGCGGCGTGGTCGTGCCGCTCGACGTGCAGCTCGGAAAGGAGGCTTTGGAACGTATCCTGGCGGATTGCGATCCCAGCTTCATCCTGACCAGCGAATCCCAGCAGGAGCGGCTTCGGGAACTGCGCCGCAATCTTCCCGAGGTCCTGCTTTACGACCGCTCTGAAGGCGATTCCTCCATCCGATCACTGCCTCTCAGTCAAAGGGCACTCTCCCCGGATCCCAGGAAGCCCGAGTCCGTCGCCGTCATTTTCTATACCTCCGGTACTACCGGGCCTCCCAAAGGGGTGCCGCTCAGCCACGCCAACCTGGTGACCCAGATCGAGCAGATCATGGCCACCGATCTGCTCCGTGCCGGCGATCGCCTGCTCCTCCCCCTGCCTCAGCATCATGTGTATCCTTTCGCCCTCGGTACCCTAGTGCCGCTGGCGTCAGGAGTTCCGATCATTTTCCCCCAATCCCTGACCGGTCCCCAGGTTCTGCGGGCCCTGAAACAGGGGGAAGCCACCGTCATCGCCGGGGTGCCCCGGCTCTACCGGGCCCTTTTCGAAGCCGTTGAGGGCCGCTTTGCCAGGCTGGGTCCCTCGGGCAGAAGAGTTTTTCGGGGACTTCTCGCCGCAGGAAAGTGGCCGGGTCTCAGAGGAACCAGAGGGTGGCGCATGCTGCTGACCCCCCTGCACAGGCGGATCGGGCCGAAACTGCGTCTCCTCGCCTGCGGCGGTTCCCCTCTGGATCCTTCCTTGACCCGTGATCTTGAAGCCCTCGGCTGGGATATCGCCATCGGCTACGGTCTGACCGAAACCTCCCCGCTGCTGACCATAAATACTCCAGGCTCCCGGCGGCCGGAGTCGGTTGGCAAGTCCCTGCCGGGGGTAGAGATCAGGCTGACTGATGTCGGCAAGGGTGAGTCCGGCCGCGAGGTCCAGGTCAAAGGCAGCAATATCTTTGCCGGCTACTGGAATCTGCCGGAAGAAACAGAAAAGGTATTTACACGGGATGGCTGGTTTCGTACCGGCGACCTGGGGCGATTCGACGATGACGGGTACCTGATCCTGATGGGACGAGCATCCACCCTCATCGTGACGGAAAGCGGCAAGAACGTGCGGCCGGAAGAGGTCGAAGAGGATTACGAGAAAAGCCCGGCAATCCGGGAAATCGGCATATTCGAACGGAAGGGTCGCCTGGCGGCGCTGATTGTGCCAGAGGATATGGAAGGGGGCGAACAGGCCGTCCGGAAGGCGCTCGACGAGCGGGGCGAAGGGATGCCCACCCACCATCGTCTGGCCGAGTTTGCCTTGACCAGGACGGCTCTGCCCCGCACCCGCCTGGGGAAGATACGGCGACATCTGCTGGCAGACCTGTACCAGGAGGTCAGGGAAGGAAAGCAGGCCGAGCGGGAAGAGCCGATGCCGCTCGAAGAGATGTCGGGAGAGGACCGCACCCTGCTGCAGAGCGGCGCGGCGCGGGACGCCTGGCAGCTTTTGGCCGATCGATTCCCAAATCAGGGTCTGACCCCGGACAGCCACCTGCAACAGGATCTCGGCATCGACTCTCTGGAATGGTTGTCGTTGACCGTTGAAATCAACGGACGGACCGGCGTTGAGCTGAGCGAGGACACCATCTCCCGTCTGCGCACCGTGCGTGATCTGCTGCAGCAGATGGCGGAGAGGGAATCAGAGGGGAGAAAGGAGGTGATTGCCGGGGATTATCTGGAAAATCCGGAAGAGGTTTTGACGGCAGCTCAACTGCAGTGGTTGACACCTCTGCCGCAGCCGATGCTGTGGATCTCCGATCTGCTGTTTGCCCTCAACCGATGCCTTATGCGACTCTACTTTCGACTGCAGGTGGAAGGGCGAGAAAATTTGCCGGACAAGGGTCCACTGGTGCTTGCGCCCAACCATCTGAGCAGTCTCGATCCGCTGATAATTGCCGCCGCCCTGGATCGAAAGCATCTGCACGAGACCTACTGGGCGGGCTGGGCGGGCATCATGTTTCATAATGCCGTGGCCCGTTCCATCAGCAGGCTGGGACGCGCTTTTCCCGTCGATCCCCAACGGGCCGTCGTGTCCAGCCTGGCCTTTGGTGCCCTGGTGCTGCGCCGGCGCCGGACCCTGGTCTGGTTTCCCGAAGGGGAACGTTCCCGGACCGGCGAAATGCAGTCTTTCCGCCCGGGACTGGGACTTCTGCTCCGGCACTATCCCGTGCCGGTCCTGCCGACCCTGATCAGGGGCAGCTACAAAGCCCTTCCCCGCGGAACATGGATTCCCCGGCGAAAGCCGTTACGTCTGGTCTTCGGCAAAACCTGTGATGTAAACCAATTGATGGAGGAGAGCGAGGGGAAAACCGAGCCTGAACGCCTGGTTCGTTCCCTGCAAAAGCGGGTTAACGCGCTTGAAGGCAATAATTGAGAAATATGATAAAAAAAGATTAAAAAACTTGCCCTAACTTAAAATAGCCGCTATTTTTATGCGAATGCCAGTTGCCTCATACTATTAATGGCATGTATTCTTTTGCGGGCCTACATTTCCTGCAATTCTCCTTTTACCCCAATCCTTAGGTACCTCCGAGGGGGATGGATGAATTTGAAGCAAAAGATCCGGGCAGTCGTATCCAAGCCGCTCAAATCTGCCGCAGTCAGATGGAGCGGCTTTTTTGTGCCTGTTTTTCCCAATGACTTCAACGGGTTCAAAACCGTTCCGATTCTTTTTATTACCCTTATTTTTCTTTTCACGACGGCAGGTTCAGCGACGGGGTCGAATCCCGTGCCCACCATGCAGAAGCTTGTCGTGGGGGGCGACCACGACAACCCGCCCTATGAGTTTCTGGAAAACGGGCAGCCGACCGGTTTCAACGTGGAGCTGATGCAGGCGGTTGCCGAGATCATGAGCCTTGCCGTGGAATTCAGACTGGGGCCCTGGATCGAGGCCCGGCGGGCCCTGGAGGAGGGCAGAATTCATGCGCTGAGCGGCATGTATTACTCATTGGATCGCAGCACCCTGGTGGATTTTACCGTTCCCCATACCATGGTCTCTTCAGGCATCTTTGTGCGCAAGGAATCTCCCCTTCGCTCCTACGCCGATATTCAGGGAAAGGAGATCATCGTTCAGGAAGGCGATATCATCCACGACTCCCTGAGGAGGAACGGTCTCGCCTCCCAGATCGTGACGGTGGGAGAAGTCCCCCAGGTGCTCAAGCTCCTGGCCTCGGGACAGCATGACTGCGCTCTGATGCCGTCCAGATTGCAGGGAGAGCATTTCCTTAAAACTCTCGGCCTCGACAATATTCGTGTCATCAACACCGAACTGCCGCAATTGAAATACTGCTTCGCCGTACGGAAAAACGATCAGGAGCTGTTGGCCCGGTTGGGCGAGGGGCTGCAAATCCTGAAAATTAACGGCAGATACCGGGATATTTACGAAAAGTGGTTCGGGGTCTATGAAAAAAAAGGTTTTTGGCAAAGCGGACAAAACTCTCTATGGGTTCTTTTGGGCGTGATTACCGCCTTCTCCGGGGCGGGTCTTGTCTGGTCCCGCTCCCTCAGGACGCAGGTCAAAAGAGCCGGCGCCGAGTTGCGGGAGAGCGAGGAAAAGTTTCGGGTGCTGGCGGACACCATCCCGGCCGGCATCATCGTCTACCAGGGAGAAAATATCGTCTATGTCAATTCCGCCCTTGTCGAGGCGACCGGGTATTCCGAACAGGAGATCCTGGGGATGAAGTTCTGGGAGATGGCCAGCGACGATATCCGGGAGACCGTCAAGGAACGGGGATTGGCCAGACAGCGGGGTGATAAGCCGACGGTCCGGTACGAGTACAAGTGGAAGACGAAAAACGGGACAGAGAAGTGGGCACTGTTGACCGGCGCCAGCATCGAGTTTCGGGGACAGCCGGCCGGCATCGCCACTCTGATCGATATCACCGAACGCAAGCAGGCTGAGGAGGCCCTGCGGGCGAGCGAGGAGAAGTTCCGGGTTCTGGCCGAGACCAGTCCCTCCGGCATCTGCCTCTATCAGGGGGAACGAATTGCCTATGTCAATCCCGCCACCGTGCGCCTGTTCGGCTATTCGGAGCAAGAATGCCTGCAGATGAGGTTCTGGGAGTGGGTCCACGAAGATTATCAGGACCTGGCGCGGGAACGGGGCCTGGCCAGGCAGCGGGGCGAGGATGTGCCTCCCGTGTATGAGATCCGGAACCTTTCCAAAAACGGGGAGGAAAAATGGATCCATGTGTCCGCCGGCCGGATCGAGTACCAGGGACAACCGGCTTGTATCGTAACCTATTTTGATATTTCCGACCGCAAGCGCATGGAGCAGGAACTGCAGCAGGCCCATGACGAGCTGGAAAGGCGGGTCGAGAAGCGAACGGCTCAGCTGGCCAGAACAACGGAGGCATTGATCGCTTCCGAGAAGGAAAAGTCTCTTATCCTGAACATCACCGACGCTCACGTCATTTACTACAATCCCGACATGAAAATCCTCTGGGCCAACCGGGCGGCCGGCGATTCGGTGAACCTGCCTCCCGAAGAGCTGCGCAACCGGCGCTGCTGGGAGGTGTGGCATCAGCGCAGCGAGCCCTGTGTCGATTGTCCGGTGATACGCGCCATGCGGTCCCGGCAGCCCCAGGAAGCGGAGCTTTGCTCACCGGACGGCCGCCTCTGGTTTCTGCGCACCTTTCCTGTTATTGATGAAACCGGAAAGCTTCTGGGAGTGGTTGAATTTACGCAGGATTTTACCGAGCGGAAGCGGACCGAAGAGGCCCTGCGGCAGGCGAATCTGGTGGTAGAAAACAGTCCGGTCGTCCTTTTCCTCTGGCAGGCGGCGGAGGGCTGGCCGGTCAAAATGGTTTCCAGGAATGTCGTCCAGTTCGGCTATCTGCCGGAAGAGTTCACCTCCGGCGCAACACCCTTCGCGTCGATTATTCATCCTCTGGACCTGGCAAGGGTGAAGGCCGAGGTCCGCGACTATTCAGCTTCAAAAGAGGATACTTTCTGCCAGGAATATCGCATCTTTTCCAGGGCCGGTCAGGTGTATTGGATCCACGACCACACCACGATCGAGCGGGACGTCAACGGAAACATCCTGAATTATCAGGGGATCCTGATCGATATAACGAGTCGCAAGCTGGCTGAAGAGCAGCTCATGCGGCAGAAACTGCAACTGGAGGAGCTGAACTGTACCCTGGAGGAGAGGGTCCGGGAGGAGGTCGCCAAGAACCGGGAAAAAGACATCCTCTTGATTCAGCAGAATCGCCAGGCCGCCATGGGAGAACTTCTGGACCACATCGCTCATCAGTGGAAACAGCCGCTGACCGTCATTTCCCTGCTTGTCCAGAATCTTGAAGGGAGCTATGACAAGGGTGAGCTGACATCCCGCCTGATGGGCGAGACCATCGCCAAGACTGTGGATCTGTTGGAACACATGGGGCAGACCATCGAAGTCTTCAGGGAATTCTATCGGCCGGACAAGGAAAAGACGGTATTCAGCGTCAAGGATGCTATCGACAGGGCCCTGGACTTCATTTCACCTGTCCTGAATTGTCATGCCGTTGCCGTAGAGATCGAGGTCGACCCGGGATTGATGACAATCGGTTATCCCAGGGAATATACCCAGGTGCTGCTCAACATACTCTCCAACGCCCGGGATGCCTTCAGGGAAAGAAACACCGCGAATCCGAAGATAACAATCAGAGGTTTCGTCGAAGACAACCAGGTGATCGTGACGATGACCGACAATGCCGGGGGGATTCCGGAAACGATTATCCCCAGGATCTTCGACCTGTATGTGACCACCAAGGAGGCCGGCGGCGGCACCGGCATCGGACTCCATATGTCGAAAAATATCATCGAAAAGAATATGCAGGGATCCCTGACGGCCCGTAACCGGGACTTTGGCGCGGAGTTCCGAATAGCCGTCACTATGCCCGCAAAACAGTTGAATCATAAGGAGTTGAATCTGGCAGAAACGTCATGATCCGACTCGGCAGGTACCGGATTTTTGTCTTTACAGTAGATAAACACACTTCTTCTAACGCCGAATAGAGTTGCACACGTTCCGCGTACCCCCAATTTCTGAGATTTAATGTCGGGACTCAAGAGGGTTGGATGGTCCGGTATGATCTATTAGATGTTGTCAGGTACTATGTCTGGGCCGTGGTGCTCGCCGCCGCGCTTTGCCTGATTTTTTTTATCTGGTCCCGGATTCTGAAAAGGCGTGTGGAGCTGCGCACCGCGGAACTTGGCAGAAGCGAAGAGGCTTTGCGCTTCACCCAGTACGCCATCGACAGGACCGTGGACCAGGCCTTCTGGATGACGGAGGATGGACGCCTGTTCTACGTCAACGATGCCGCCTGCCGCGCCTTGGGCTATTCCCGGGAGGAACTTGTCGGAATGTCGATTCCGGAGATCGATCCGACCCACCCTCCGGAAGTATTTGCCGAGCATTGGCGGACTCTGGTGAAACACGGTTGCATCACGATGGAGTCCCTTCATCGCGCTAAAGACGGTCGTGTTTATCCGGTTGAGATACGATCCAACTACGTGGTCTTCGACGGCAGGGAATACAACTGTGCCTTTGCGACGGACATCAGCGAGCGCAAGCGGATGGAAACAGAGCTCCGGCATGCCCGCGATGAACTGGAAACGCGGGTAAAGGAGCGGACTGCGGAACTGGAATGCGCCAACGAGATGCTCGAGCGGGAAATCCTGGTGCGCAAGCGAACCGAAAACGTCAACTCTGCGCGGCTGCGACTCCTCGAGTTCGCCGCGATCCATAATATGGAGGAACTGCTCCAGGCCACCCTTGACGAGGCGGAGTCACTTACAGGCAGCCTAATCGGTTTCTATCATTTCCTTGAGACCGACCAGAAAACCTTGACTCTGCAGAACTGGTCCACCCGGACCAAGGCCGAATTCTGCAAGGCTGAAGGGAAAGGAAGCCACTATGATGTAGCAGCCGCGGGCGTGTGGGTTGACTGCCTCCACGAACGCCGCCCCGTCGTTCACAATGACTATGCCTCGCTTCCCCACCGCAGGGGGTTGCCGCCCGGTCATGCTCCGGTTGTCCGGGAACTGGTCGTGCCTGTCTTTCGCAAAGACAAGATAGTGGCGGTATTCGGCGTGGGCAACAAGCCGCAGGATTATATTTCCGAAGATATCGAGACAGTCTCCACGCTGGCCGATCTCGCCTGGGACATCGTCGAACGCAAGCAGGCGGAGGAGGCGCTGCACCTGTCCCGATTCTGCATCGACAAGGCGGGCATAGGGATTTGGCAGAGCGATGAGAAGGGAACCATTTTCAACGTGAACGAGCATGCCTGCAAGAGCCTCGGATATTCAAGAGAGGAACTGTTTGGGCTCAATATTTTTGACATAGATCCGGGAATCACCCTGGAGAGAATGCTGGAGCTGGGGGAAATATTAAGGGAGACGGGTTCGGTAACCCTCCAAACGACCCACAGGCGCAGGGACGGCACGACCTTCCCGGTCGAGGTTACCGCCAATCTCCTCGAGTTCCGCGGAAAGGAATACGCCATCTCGTTTGTTCAGGACATTACCGGGCGCAAGCAGGCCGAGAAAGCCTTGCAGGAGAGCGAATCACGGGTCAGACGGAAACTGGAAAGCATTCTCGACCCTGGAGGGGATGTCGCTGATCTGGACCTGGCTGACATTCTGGATACCCAGCAGATTCAGGCGATCATGGAGGACCTCTACGCTATCACCGGGCTGAAAATGAGCATCCTCGATCTGGACGGCCGGGTGCTGGCCGATGTGGGATGGCAGGATATCTGCCTTGAATTCCACAGGAAACATCCTGAAACCCTGAAGAGATGCCATGAAAGCGACACGGATCTCGCAGTCGGCGTCCCGGAAGGGGAGTTCAGGACCTACCGATGCAGAAACAACATGTGGCATCTGGTGACGCCGATCATAGTCGCCGGAAAACATATGGCCAATCTCTTCCTGGGACAGTTCTTTTTTGACGGGGAGCAGATCGATTACGGCCTTTTCCGGGAACAGGCGAGAAGGTACGGATTTCCCGAGGAGGAATACATCGTCGCCCTCGAAGCGGTGCCTCACCACAACGAAGAGCTCGTGAACCTGGGAAAGGCCGTTTTTCTCAAACTCACCGATATGCTGTCCCGATTGAGTTACGCCAATATCAAACTGGCCCAGACCCTGGCCGAACAGGACCGCCTGACGGCAACCCTGCGGGAGGCGAATCTGGTCGTTGAAAACAGTCCGGCTGTGCTTTTTCTCTGGAAGGCTGAAGACGGCTGGCCCGTTGAACTGGTTTCCGATAATGTCAAACAGTTCGGTTATGCCCCTGAAGACTTTCTTTCCGGTGCCTTGACCTATGCTTCGATCATACATCCCGACGACCTGGAGAGGGTGACCCGGGAGGTTGGCGAGTCTTGCGAAAAGGGGGCGGATCAGTTGCAACTGGAATACAGAATCGTGACCAGGGAAGGAGAGGTTCGTTGGATCAACGAACACTCCCATATTGAACGGGACACCTCCGGAAGCGTGAAAACCTTCGAGGGGATCGTGATAGATGTCACCGAGCGCAAGCGCATGGAAGAGGAGCTTTACAACAGCCGTGAAAAGTACCAGTCGATGGTCGAGGCTTTCGACGGTTTCATCTACATCTGCTCCCAGGATTACAGGATCGAGTTCATGAACCCCAAGCTGGTAGAGTGGACAGGAAAGGATGCGGTCGGCCAACTCTGCTACAAAACGCTTCATGGCAGGGACGAAATCTGCCCGTGGTGCGTCAACGACCGGGTCTTTCAGGGGGAATCGGTTCATTGGGAGATTCAGTGCAACAAGGATGGGCGCTGGTATCACGTCGTCAATGTACCCCTTTACAACGCCAATGGAACCATATCGAAACATTCCATCATAACCGATATACATCTGCTCAAAATGACCGAAGAGAGTCTCAGGGAACAGAAAAAGCTGTTGGAGAATCTCAACGCCACCCTGGAAAAAAGAGTGGGGGAAGAGGTCCGGAAAAACCGTGAAAAGGATGTCGTTCTCATTCAGCAGAACCGCCAGGCCGCTATGGGAGAGCTGCTGGATCATATCGCCCACCAGTGGAAACAGCCTTTGACGGTCATTTCCCTGCTGGTCCAAAATCTTGAAGAAAGCCATGACAGAGGGGAACTGACCGATCTCCTTTTAAGGGAAACCATCGACAAGATGCTGGACCTGCTGGACCACATGGAGCAGACCATCGAGGTCTTTCGGGATTTCTATCGGCCGGATAAGGGAA
This sequence comes from Syntrophotaleaceae bacterium, assembly GCA_041390365.1. Taxonomy (NCBI): domain Bacteria; kingdom Pseudomonadati; phylum Thermodesulfobacteriota; class Desulfuromonadia; order Desulfuromonadales; family Syntrophotaleaceae; species Syntrophotaleaceae bacterium. Next base: position 259,423 of record JAWKQB010000002.1, read on the forward strand.
AAACGGTGTTCAGGGTCAGGGAGGCCGTGGACAGGGCGCTGGACTATATGGGGCCGGCCCTGAAGTTTCATTCGATTGCCATCGAATACGATGTCGATCCCGAGTTGCGGGCCATGGGCTACCCGAAGGAGTATACGCAGGCACTTCTCAACCTGTTGTCCAATGCCAGGGATGTTCTGAGGGACAGGAAAACGGAAAAACCGAAAATAATCATCAGCGGATTTGCAGCAGACAATCAGGCTGTGGTGAGCATAAAGGATAATGCCGGAGGGATACCGGAGGCGATTTTCCCGAAGATTTTTGATCTTTATGTCACAACCAAGGAAGCAACCGGTGGATCAGGCATCGGTCTGCATATCTCAAAAAACATCATTGAAAATAATATGCAGGGTTCCTTGATGGCGCTCAACAGCACCTCGGGAGCGGAGTTTCGGTTATGCGTCCGGATGCCGGAGGCTGATGCGGTCACGATGGAAGAGATCGAACCGGGCTGAAGGCGGAATTTGACATCCTTGCAAAATCGAAGAGGCTGGTCGGTTTCGACCAGCCTCTCCATTTTAACCGGACTTTAGTGCCGGTATTCTCCGGGTTCGCCTCCCTTGCGGGGTGAAACATTGTAGTAGCGGTGGATTTCCTCACCCCACTCCTGGGACATGACCGGCCAGTCGTGCTTGTCGAAGCCGGGAGCGTTCTTCAGGTGCTCCTTGCTCTCGTCCAGGACGAACCGCTTGTGTTCGGGGTCCAGTTGAAGCGATTCGAAGGGGATGGCGAAGAGCTTGTCCCCCAAGCCGAGAAAGCCGCCGAAGGACAGCACTGCGTAATTGACGTTGCCGGTATCCGTATCGATCATGAGTTCTTCGATCTTGCCGAGATCTTCCCCTTGCAGGTTCACCACTTTGTCACCGATCAGCGTCGAAGCACTCATCACCTTCGGGCCAGGACCTTGGCCTGTTGCTATTGCCATGGTTGATCTCCTTTCGTTGTTTTTTTTTCCTCAGGTTCCAAGTCTATCCCTGTGGTGCCGAGAGTCAAGGCACCCTGCCGACCTGATTCCGGCCCTCCGCCCGCCATCCATTTCTGTTTTATCTTCAGCGAAAAATAAAGTTTTCCCAATCTCTGGTAGTCTTGATCTTGTCCAGGAAGGATCGCTACGAGAGGAGGCCTGCCCATGAAAAAACAACAGTACGTCTGCCTCGTCTGCGGTTTCAACATGGTCGGTTTCCTGCCGGAGACCTGCCCTTTTTGCGGCGCAAGGCAGGAGAATTTCATTACCGCCGAAGAGTGCTCCGCCCGCTATCGGGTCAAAGGCTCTCCGGTCAATGACAGGGTGACCCGGCTCAATTCCGAGCCTGGCCTCGGTTTTGAGCACGCCGCCTACCGCATCGAAACCGACGACAAGGTGTGCTGGATCGACTGCCCTTCCTCTTTCGACAGCTCTCTGGCGCAGATGGATGCCATCCTGTTTACCCATCACCATTTTCTCGGTGCCTGCAACCTCTATCGTGAACATTACGGAGCCACGGTGAGCATTCACGAGGCCGATTCAAGCCACGAGCTGTGCCGGCCCTTTATCTTCGACGAAACCTTCCTGATGGATTTTCGGCATCACGGCATCGAGGCCTTTCATGTCGACGGGCATACCCCCGGTTTCACTTGCTACATTTTCCAGGACACCCTGTTCGTCTGCGACTATGTGTTTCTCGATGGCGACCGCATGAAGTTCAATCCTTTCGGTCCGCTCGACAGAACCATGGCCGGCGGAAGGCGCCTCCGCGAACAGCTGGAAGGGCGAAACCTCGCCCAAGTCTGCGGATACAACTACGTGATCGAATTTCCGGACTGGCTGCACAGGTTCGACCAGGGCCCCACCTTCGAGGGGTTTTGAATCATGGGCTTTCGCATCGGAATATCAGGCAGTTACGGAGGCATGAATCTGGGGGACGAAGCGATCCTGATGGCAATCCTCGGGGAGCTGCGGAGAACTCTCAACCCCGAGGTCGTGGTTTTTTCGGATAATTCGGCAGACACGGAAAAACGGCATAAAGTGCGGGCCCTGTCCCTGTCCGAGGCGCACAAGGACGATGTTCTGAGGGAATTGGAGAAGCTCGACCTGTTCGTCGTGGGCGGAGGGGGCATTCTTTTCGACGGCTTTGCCGAAAAAGTGTTGCGGGATGCCAACTGGGCCATGGAGCGGGGGGTGCCGGTGATGATCTATGCCGTCAGCGCGGGGCCCCTGAATAATCCGGAAACCCGCAAGCTGGTGGTGAGGACTCTCAACAGCGTGGATATCATCACGGTTCGGGAGAGCGGGGCCAAGAAGTTGCTGAACGACCTGGGCGTCGACCGCAGCATCGAGGTAACCGCCGATCCGGCTTTTTTGCTCGAGCCCAGTGAATTCACCACAGATATGCTGAAAGGGGAAGGCGTTGATCCTGAACGGCCACTGATCGGCTTCTCTGTGCGGGAGCCCGGTCCGGCCGCCCCTGAACTCGACGTGGACCATTACCACGCCATCCTCGCCAATACCGCCGATTTCATGATCGAACGATTCGGCGCACAGATCCTGTTCATCCCCATGGAATTCGCCCAGAACCATGATCCCCGGCACTCGCACGGGGTCATATCAAAAATGGCGAATGTGCAGCGGGCCGGGGTGCTCAAGGGGAAATACGATTCCGCCCAGATCCTGGGATTGATCGGACATACCGCCTTCGTGGTCGGCATGCGGCTGCATATCCTGATTTTCGCCGCTGTCCGGCACGTGCCTTTCGCGCCCCTTCCCTATGCGGCAAAAGTCTCCGGCGTTCTGGCCGACATGCAGCTGCCGATGCCGCCCCTCTCAGAGCTGAACACCGGAAAACTCTGCGCCTTTCTGGATCGCTCCTGGGATACCCGAGGGCAGATCGCCAGGAAGCTGCAGAAGACCATTCCGGGGGTTCAGGAAAAGGCGCGACAAACCAACCGGATCCTCTGTGATTTCCTGTCGGCAAAAGACTCCGGGAGACAATAGGAGAGAAGGATGGCGACCCTTGCCAGACCCGAAGATGCAAAAACGGTGGAAATACCGGCCCGCCGGGCCATCGTCGCGGCGGACACCGAGGTGCTGGTGGTGGGCGGAGGCCCGGCCGGTCTGGGTGCCGCTCTCGGAGCGGCGGGAACCGGTGCGGAGGTCCTTCTGGTCGAGCGCTACGGATTTCTCGGCGGCAACGCGACCGCCGCTCTTGTCATGCCCCTGGTGTCCTTTTATACCCAGACCCAAGCTCCGGCTCCACAAAGCCCACTGACCCTGTTCCCCGGAGATCACGGCCAGGGAGATCCGGTCATCGCCGGAGCTTTACGGATGTTTCTGGAGCGTCTGGTCCGGGCGGGGGGCGCCATTCCGCCGTCTTTAAAAACCGGCTACACGGTTCCCTTCGATCCGGAAATCTTCAAATGGATTGCGATGGAGATGGTGGCCGAAGCCGGCGTGCGGCTGCTGTTCCACTCCTTTGCCAGCGACGTGCTCCTGGAAAACGGCCGGATCAGGGGAGTGGTGTTCGAGACCAAATCGGGTCCCCTGGTCATTCTGGCCCGAACGGTGGTCGATTGCACCGGCGATGGGGACATCGCAGCGAGGGCCGGGGCGCCCTTCGAAGTCGGGCGGCCCGAGGATGGTCTGGTCCAGCCCATGACCCTGATGTTTCGCATGGCGGAATTCCAGCGTGCCGCCTTTGAAGCCTATGTGACAGAGCACTCGGATCAGTGGCGTGGCGTCTACGGGCTTTGGGATCTGATCGGACGGGCTGCGGCTGCGGGAGATCTTTCCCTGCCGCGGGAGAACATCCTGTTTTTTGCGACCCCCCATGAGCGGGAACTGGTCGTCAATTCCACCCGCGTCATCCACGTGCTGGGCACCGAGGTCTGGGATCTGTCCTATGCCGAATGGGAAAGCCGGCGGCAGATGCGGCAGATTGTCAGCTTTTTTCGAAAATACGTGCCGGGGTTTGCCGAATCTTACGCCCTGCAGAGTGGGGTCCAGGTGGGAGTACGGGAAACAAGGCGCATCCGTGGAGAATACCGGTTGACGGAGGACGATCTTTTGAGGGTGCGCAAATTCCCTGATGTGATCGCCCGGGGCACCTACCCCCTCGACATTCACAGTCCGGATGGCAAAGGTACGGTTCTGAAACGCTTACCCCCGGGAGAGGCTTACGACATTCCCCTGCGCAGTCTGCTGCCCCTGGAGGTCGAGGCTTTGCTCGTCGCCGGACGGTGCATATCGGGGTCTCATGGTGCCCACTCTTCCTACCGTGCCATGCCCATCAGTATGGCCACCGGACAGGCCGCCGGGGTTGCGGCCGCACTGGCAGCCAAACGAGGAACGTTTCCACGGCAGCTGTCAGCGGAAACTGTTCAAACAGAACTGCTGCGCCAGGGGGCCGATCTCGGGGATTCCGAGCGAATCAGTGACCTGAAAAACAACAGATGACTCAAGCCCCCCTTCCAGGAAGCCTTCCGGCAGTGTTTGCAATATCGTAGATCTTTTCCTGCTCAGCTGCCGGTTCCGGCAGGGGAATCGAATTTTCACAACCGCCGCAGGCCCTTTCCTGGTCTTCTGTCAAGCAGGCACATTTCCTGGACAGGAGTTGACTGTTACAAATTGGACAGCGCGCCTGAAACCAAACCTCGCCGATAAATTTGGTGAAGAAACAGTTCGGGCAGCGGAAGTGAAAATGAAGGTGTTTCATCATGGCCCCTTTACAGGGCTCAGGCAGGAAGATGGATCCCCCTGGGCTGAATGAATCCTATCTGAATAGGATTTGAGCTCTCCTGCCCCGGTGAAATCCGGGGTTAGATCAACACAACCATGTGTAAGAGTTAATCAGAAAATTAATGGGAGTCAACCAACTTTTTCCCCTGCAGCCGCCTTTTCCCCTGGCCGCTATTCAACCTGCTCCTCGATGGAGCAGAGACCCATCAGTCGCAGGGCCAGAGCATTTTCCAGCGTGGTTCGGTAGCGCCAGGTGTATTGCACCTTGCTGAATTTTCCGGTATCCAGGTATTCGCACTGGCGCCACAAGTCCGGATGCATGCTCCGCACCGTGTCCCGTTGAATGAAAGTCAGCAGAATTATTTTTTCCATTCTCTTCTCCATAAAATCCTGGTATCCGCCCTTGCGCCGCCTTATTCCGGTTCAAGTACCAGAGTGGCTATCCTGCCGAATCGGGGCTGATAGCTGGCCGGCAGATCCTGATCCTTGGTGGTGCTGACCCAGAGCGTGGGGATGCCGGGGTCGATCTCGGGGGTCGGGCCCATCAGGTCGGTGAGGTAGATGACGCAGCCGGCATCCGGTACGTTTTCCATCGCCCATTCAAAGGGCGGACAAAGGTCGGTGGTCCCACAGCCGGACCCCTTCAACTGCAGGGGAAAATCGTCCGGGGAGATGGACTGGGTGTCTGAGATCTGGCTGTCGCAGTAGACCACGTTGACCGTGGAGGGATAGCTCTCCAGTATATCGTTCAGCTCGGCCTGAAACTGGTTGAGCTCCCGCTGCCCGATGGAACCGGAGGTATCGATGGCCAGAACCAGAGGCCTGAGGCCGCTGGACCGGAAACTGGGCAGGTAGATTCCGGCGGCAATATGACGTCTGTTGGGATGGCGCCAGGAATAATCGTTCCGTGCCGTGTGATCGATGAAACTTCGCAGCATTTCCCGCCAGTCGAGCACCGGGTGAACCAGTTCCGTCACCAGCCGTTCGATGCCCCGCGGCAGCTTTCCCTGGGCCCGGGCGGCCTGGGCCGCCTGCTGGATGGCCACGGTAATTTCGGCTTCCTCGCGCTGCCTTTCGGCCTTGGTCATCGATTTGCCGTACTCGGTCTTGGCATCCTCGAACCCGCCGCAGCCGCCGGGATCGTCGTTCTCCTTGAGATCCTCCTCGCTCTCCCTTTCGACCCGCTCATCCTCACTGCCCGATCCGCTGGGCAGCCGGTCATAGATCTGTTCGGCGGACAGATTTTCAAAGGCTTTGTGATAATAGGCCGAAGGCAGAAGGCTGAGGCCGGCGTCCTTGAGGATGCCGTTGATGGCGTAGTCGCCCGCCTGGTTGAAGCGGCCGGGGTTTCGCGCGCCGCGGCGCAGGGGGTGGAAATGAGCCACGTGCATGACCAGATGGGCGAGCACGAACACGGTCTGGTCGATGGTCAGCTTGTCGATGAAACCCGGATTGTACCGGATCTGCCTGCCATCGGTGCTGGCCGTTTTGATGTCCCTGTCCTCCCGCAGTTTCAGGCGCAGCAGCAGGGTGGCGAAAAACGGATGATCGAGCACCATTCTGGCGATGGCTTTGTCGAGTTTGGCCGATTTTTTCATCGATCTCCTTCCCTTCGGGTCCAATCCCCGTCGCCCGAAATCACAGCAGCAGGTCGCCCTTGTCCCTGGCCCATTGGCCGAATTCCTGGGTTCCGGCCAGTTTCGGATCGGCTTTCAGGGCATCCCTCAGCCAGACCACCTGGAATTCCGTAGGCAGGCGCCGCATGTAGCGGAAAGCCGGCGAAATGTTGTCCGAGGTAATCTTGCGGGTCATGGCTCCGCAGAGGGCATAGAGGACCGAAGGCTCCTGCGGGACGTCTGACTGGTCCGGATCGAGCAGAATGGAATCGATGTCCGGCAGGTCGCGATAGATTTCCAGAAAAGAGGTGAATTCGGCGGCCGGCCCGAATCCGAGGGCACCGGCGAAAAAGGGCAGCTCCGCTTCCATGGGCAGTTTGCCCAGAAACTGACCGACATTGGCCCAGACCCGCGGGCAGGGGAAGGAATTGCCTTGGGCTTTGGCATCGAAATAATGCAGCAGATCGGGCCGCAGGCGCAAAAAGCCGATGACTTCAGAGGGGACCTGGTTGTCGATCGCCCAGGCGCACCACTCGTCGAGATCGACAGCCAGTTCCAGGTGCGTGGCGAAACGGGACCCGAGGGCCTTGCTGATCTTGCGGCTGAAGGTGCCGTCCGTTACCCGGTTGCCCGCTGCCAGGATTCTCCACCCTGGCGGCAGGCAGTACTCCCCGAGCTTGCGGTCGAGAACCAGCTGCAGCAGGGAGCTCTGCACCGACTCGGGCGCCTGGGACAGCTCATCCAGAAACAGAACTCCTTCCCCTTCGGTGGGCAGGAAGTTGGGCGGGTTCCAGCGGGTGACCCCACCTTCAACGGAAGGTACGCCGCGCAGGTCGACCGGGTCGAGCAGCACGGCGCGGATATCGATCAGCGGCAGCTCGAGGGCGGCCGCAACCTGGGCCACGATCTGCGACTTGCCGATCCCGGGAGGCCCCCAGAGAAACATGGGCACATTGACGCTCAGCCCGCTTTTCAGGATCGCGATGGCCAGTGAAGGTTTGACGGTTACCGGTGCTTCCATAAAATTTCCCCTTGCCTGAATCGAGAAAAAAGGTGCTTTCGGCCCCTAGAGCCGGTGACGTTACAAGCATAAAGAATAGGGGAGGGAAGCAGCTTGATCAATATCAATTTCGTGAGGGATTTTTCGGTTTGCAGACTCGGAAGGGGAATGGCTGCTATAGCTCCGCAAGAGCTGCTTCAACGAGAGATTTTTTCATCGGTGGTGACGGCCTTTCGTGGCATCAGGACCCACAAAACAATGGCCACCAGGAACAGGGCGGGCACATCGCCCAGCAGGTTGGCCCGCTCCGTCGGATCGGCTAGCGCCTGGACCAGCATGATGCCCCCATGAACGATGCTGGACCAGATGGTGAACCAGATGAGGCTGGCATGCGCCAAGGGATCTTTGGCCGCCCGCATCAGGAAAACTCCCAGGGTGGCGTAGACGCCCAGGATCATCCATTCGTACTCGGGCTGCCGCGGCATCCAGCCCCAACCGGACGGCCAGATCCACATCATCATCAGGTAGACTCCCGCGATGAAAAAAGCGCCAAGGGCATAGAGGGCAATCGACAGGGATCTCAACCTCTTTTCCCGTTCCATGGCTTTATCCCTTTCCTTCGGGGTCGGCATCGGCATCGGGGTCGATTCGTTTCTGAGAGCGGCGCCGCACGTCCAGATAAATCATACCCTGATTTCAGCATGGGAAAAGGGTTTGACATAAAAAAACCGCCCTTTAAAAGGCGGTTTTTGCGTGTCTTTTTAATTGAATTTACGCCTTACAGTTGACGGGCGGCTCCCTTTTTCGACCCGATGACGGCTGCGATAACCAACCCGTCCGCCAAAGCGATGCAGGCCCAGAAAACCAGTTCGAGAGCAATCAGCAACAAGGGTTCGCCGAACAGGTTGAAGGGGGTAAAAAACTCCCAGAAAAGGAAGGTCATGACGAAAACGAGCCCGGAGAACTGCAAGCCCTGTTTGATGATGCCGCCGGACCAGGCGGGGGAGAGCCAGCGGAAAATGTAGGCGTGGATCATGCCGAAGAGAACGATGCCCAGGACGATCGATGCAGGCTTGTCGACAACCAGCGGGAGAGGTTCCAGCTGGGTCCAGACCGCGATCAGTTTCGGACTCTGCAGAGGGGATTCTATGAGGATGCCGTCACCGTTCCAGCCGAATCCCAGCAGCCGGAAGGTAAGGAGCATGGTCAGGTTCATGGCAAGGCCGCCGGCCATGCCGGCCAGAAGGGTTTTCCCGTGGGTCGGCTTCATCTATGTCCCTCCAATGAATGATGACCCCCTTTTTCCAATAAGTGTCGCTTCGAGTCAAGCTTAAAGGACCGTCCGGCGGCTTCGGCAGTTTTGGAAATCATGTTTTCAGGGCCGATCAGTCGCTTATGCTGGAGGAGAATTCGTCCCAGACATGCTGGATGGCGATGGCGAATCCGATCCCCTGGGTGTCCTGAAGGATCATGGTGTTGACGCCGAGGACGCGTCCCTCATGGTCCACCAGGGGGCCGCCGCTGTTTCCCGGATTGATGGGAGCATCGGTCTGGATCACCACGCCCTCCCGGTGTTGCCGGTAGCCGGAAACGATGCCGCTGGTCACCGTCTGCTGCAGACCGTAAGGGCTGCCGATGGTATAAACCTTATCCCCCTGACGCAGGCGTTGAAAATTGGGTACCATGGGACTGGAGGCTGCCGCCGGCCTGGCCTGCAGGGACAGCAGGGCCAGATCGAATCTGTCGCTGAGGGAAACTGAGCTGATTCCGTATTCCCCGCCTTCCGCCGTTACCACCCTGACATCATTGACGGGCGAATAGTAGGCGATGTTGCGCCGTTGCGTCTCCAACTGGTCGTACAGATCCTGGTACTTTTTCAACTCGGCTTTCCGGTGTTCGAGAACCAGCTCGTACTGCCTGCGTCTGTCGGCATCGGCCAGCTTCGCCACCTCATCTTCCATGCGGGACAGGTTTTTCTTTTCGATTTTCAGCGCCGATTCCAACTTGCCGATCCTTTCCCGCAGCTCGGTCAGCCGGTCATGATCGAAATCCACCACATGGCGATTGGTCACGACATGCCCCCATTCATCGACAAGAAAACCGGATCCGCTGCCCCAGGGCGTCTTGATATGAACGGTGGCGGCACGGGCCTGGGCGAGGGGAGATGCGACGGTTTGGAGGGTTCCCGTCTCCGGCGGGGTGTTCAAGGGCGCCAATGCCTTGTCGACGGCTTGGGACGCAAAGGTTTCCGGAGACTCGAGAGGGAGGTCTCTTCCCAAGGGGATTTTCTGCTCTTTTTCAGTCCGGTTGTCCAATCCACTGGTCCAGAACCACTTGCCGGCCGATAGACCGACAATCAGGGTCACCACGAGCAGCAGCCAGGTTTTTCCCGTGGAACTTTTTTTGTCCGGAGGAGCCTTTACCTCCATGTTCTGAAGCATTTCCTGACGTTTTGCGTGTTTGGCGAAAACCAGTCCGCAAGCCTGACAGATTTCAGTATCCTCCTGCTCATATCCGCACTTGGGACATAGCATGGAAAACCTCCTCTCGAGACACCCGACGGCCTATTGAAAAGGTGAAGGCGTGACGGTAACCGTCAAAATCCCGCCCAAGTCTGGTTCTGACGAGATTCATGCAATCTTCATGCTGAAAAGTGTCCAATGGAGTACTGTTGCTAGGAAGATTCCGGATTGATAATGCAAACTCAGAGGGAATGAAATTTGATTTGGGTGATTTCTCTCTGGAGGGGAGGAGATGGGGGGTGAACAGGTGACTCCATGCAAACGAAAAAGGATCTCCGAAGTTTTTGTAACCAACGGAAATCCCTTAAATTCTTGGCGCGCGGTACAGGATTCGAACCTGTGACCTTTGGCTCCGGAGGCCAACGCTCTATCCAACTGAGCTAACCGCGCACGGAACAGCTTATATAACCCATTACAGAGCAAATTGCAACGGCAATCTGCCCGTACTTTTTTCAGACGGACGCTGTGCCTGGAGGCAGGATTTCATCCCGGCTCTGCAGAACGACCAGGGTCGCGGCGGTCAGGAGCAGGTTGTAAACCACCATGCCACCCCCGTGCTGTGGTACCACCGGCAGCAGGAAAAGCATCCGTTCGGCAAACAGCCCGGCCAGAATGACCAGCGAGACCAGGGCCACCACACGGATATCCCGCTTGCCGCCGGCACCCAGAAGGGTGGTGAAAGGGGCCGCGAACAGAGCCAGCAGGAAGAACCAGCTGAGCTCGCGGTAGGGGGATGCGGAAATCCTTTCGACGATGAAGTGGACCTCTTCGGGAATGTTTCCGTACCAGATCAGCAGGTACTGGGCGAAGAACAGGCCGGCCCAGAGGACGCTGAAGCCGAACAGCAGAAGCCCGACGTCCCGCACGTGAACCGGGGTCTCCCGAGGCGACTCCGCCAGGCGGGCCCGGTGATACAACCCGAGCAGCATACCCGCCAGCGCTATTCCCCCGTAGAGAGATTCTGCAAAAAAGTACATGCCGAACAGGGTGTTGACCCAGGGATAGGCGGCCGACATTACCCAGTCGTAGCCGACCAGGCTCTGGCTGACCACGAACAGCAGCAGATAGATGACGGCATGCCGGTCGGAGGCGCCGGCTGGGGTTGCCGATCGCCTGGCCAGGGTGCGCCCGGCAAGAAAGGTCAGCAGCAGAGCGGCCAGGTTGCGAAGCATGAAAAAGTTCCGGTTGAGCCAGGCGGTGGGGTGCTCCCTCCAGGGGTAGAGATCCATCTGCGGCCAGAGCAGGGCGAAGAGCACTGCCAGCAGCAGCAGCAGGGGATAGAGGGAGAGCAGCTCCCTGCGCAGGGAACCGATCCATTTCGCCCTGACCAGGAGGGTGACGGCGGCCACGGCGATGGCACCCTGGATCAGGGCGGCCCAGAAGGCCAGGGTGAGCAGCAGGGCCCCCCGGTCGCCAAAAAAGCCGCCGTACTCGAACAGGGCGATAAAGGCTGTCAGGATCAGCAGCAGGATGTAGATGCCGTTCGTGCCGAATTTGACCTCGGTCATGATGACACCTCGTCCTGCAGGATGATGACGAACTGTTCCTCGAACTCGTCCTTCTCTTCCAGCACCCGGGTGTTGGGCAACCGGGTCAGCAGCAGGAAGCCGACGAAGGAGATCAGAGAGCCGAAGAGAATGGTCATGAGATAGCCGATGAGCAGAAAGGGCGGCACCGACACGATCGGTTTGCCGCCGGTGACGATCGGCCAGTCCAGGGAGGTCAGGGCCGCCAGGGCGAAACCGCCGCCGAAGCCGCCCAAAGCGCCGAACAGGGCGAAATAGCGCAGGTTGCCGGGTCGGTCAAAAAGGAGCTCTTCCGCCTCGTGAACATGGTAGGGGGTGCGGACGCGCAGCCTCTGGGGATCGATCCCTTTGGCGAGAAGCGAACGGAGCTCTTCGATGAATTCGGCCTTTTGATTGAAAACCAGCCGCACGGCCATATCAACGCTCCTTCAGTTCGGTGATGGAGAGCACCGGCAGGGTTTTGACGAACAGCAGAAAGACCATAGAGAACAGCCCGAAGGAGGCGGCGGTGATGCCGATTTCCGTCAGGGACGGGGTATAGTTGCCCCAGGCGTAGGGATCGAAATCCCGGGCCAGGGAGGCCACCACGATCACGAAGCGCTCGAGCCACATCCCCACGTTGACAAAGAGCGAAAGCACGAAGAGAAAGACGAGATTGCGCCTCAGGCGGCCGATGAACAGGGTCAGGGGCAGCAGGGAATTGCAGAACACCATGGCCCAGAACAGGACCCGGTAGTGACCCAGGGCCCGGAACGTGAACTGCTCCATTTCGAACGGGTTGCCGTGGTAGTAGGCCAGTCCCTGCTCGACAATATAGGCGAAGGTGACGATCAGGGATGTCAGCAGCAGAATCTTGGCGATTGCCTCGATGTGGTCGACGGGGATGTAGCGTTCCAATTTCAGCAGTCGCCGCATCGGAATGACCAGGGTGAGCACCATGGCGGTGCCGGAAAAAATGGCTCCGGCCACGAAATAGGGCGCAAAAATGGTGGTGTGCCAGCCGGGGACGATGCTGACGGCGAAATCCCAGGAGACGATGGAGTGCACCGAAGCCACCAGCGGGGTGGCGAAGGCCGCCAGGAAGAGGCTAAGCTTGGCATATTGATGCCATTGACGGGCTTCGCCCGTCCAGCCGAGGGACAGCACGCGGTAGATGGAGCCGACGAATCCCCCTTTGCGCCGGGCGGTGACGGCCAGGTCGGGGATGATGCCGACATAAAAAAAGATCAGGCTGACAAGCATGTAGGTGGAGACGGCGAACACGTCCCAGACCAGCGGCGAGCGGAAATTGACCCAGAGCTGGCGCTGGTTGGGATAGGGGAGCAGGTAGTAGAAGCGCCAGACCCGTCCGAGATGGATGAGGGGAAACAGTCCGGCAACCATCAGGGCAAAGATGGTCATCGCCTCGGCCGTGCGGTTGAAGCTGGTGCGGAACCGGGCCCGGAAAATAAACAGGACCGCTGAAATCAGCGTTCCGCTGTGGGCGATTCCCACCCAGAAGACAAAGTTGGCGATGTAGACTCCCCAACCGACGGGATTGTTGATCCCGGCTACACCCATGCCGAGGGCGATCTGACGGCCCCACAGCAGCAGTCCTCCGCCGAAAAGCAGGGCGCTCAGGCCGAGGGCCGCCAGATAGAGGAAGCTGGGACGGCTCATGGCCGCCAAAACATCCTTTTCCACTTCAAGAGCAGGGGTGCTCGAATCGTTCATCGCAGACATCCGCTGTTAAATCCGTTCAGATTTTGGTCGGCTCCGGCTTCGTTCCTTGTCCCGGGCGCAGGTAGTAGACGGCCGGCTCCGTCCCTAGCTGCGAGAACACCCGGTAGGCCCTCTGGTCTCCGATCAGGCTGTTCACACGGCTGTTTTTGTCGAGCATGTTGCCGAAGACAATGGCGCTGGTCGGGCAACTCTGGGCACAGGCCGGTGTCGCTTCGCCATCCCGCACCGGACGCTTTTCATCCTTGGCGTGGTCCAGGGCTGCCCGGAGCCGCTGAATGCAGAAGGTGCACTTTTCCATCATCCCCTTGCTGCGCATGGTCACATCGGGATTGAGCATCCGGTTTGCCGGTGCGGGCCATTTGGGATCCCACCAGTTGAAACGCCGCACCTTGTAGGGGCAGTTGTTGCTGCAGTAGCGCGTTCCCACGCAGCGGCTGTAGACCTGGATATTCAGGCCTTCAGGATTGTGATAGGCGGCATACACCGGACAAACCGGCTCGCAGGGGGCGAAGGTGCAGTGCTGACAGAGCATCGGGATGAATTCCACCCGCCCGTCTTCGTCGTAAAAGGGCTCGATCCGCAGCCAGGACATCTCCCGCCCCTTGAGGTGTTCTTCGGGGCCCACCAGCGGCACGTTGTTTTCCATATAACAGGCTGCGGCACAGGCCCCGCACCCGATGCACCGTTTCAGGTCGATGACCATCGTCCAGCGATACTCCTCGTAGGACGGCTCAGGGTAGAGGGAATAGCGCTTATGGCTCTCTTCCTTTTTCCGATGAATGGGTCTGGGTATGATTCCTCTTCCGTGCTGCGAAAAGGAGCCCGATAGAATCGGCAGAGGCCGCAGGGTGCCGGTGCGGCGCAATTGCAGGCTATCCAGATATCTTATGGCCTCACCTGATTGCGGGTCGAAGGCGACCGCCGAAGGGCTCACGCTGTCCAGAGGCAAGGTCAGCACCTCGGCGGGGAGCCCGGGCTGAACTTGTACCGGCCGGATGATTTCCCCGGCAGCGCTGTTGAGTTGCAGCTCCAGGCTGTCTTTCAGGTCGTACCGCACTGCGGTTTCCGGGCCAACGCTCACCCAGTTGCCATAGGAGATGGTGGTCAGCGGGTCTGGAACCTCGTGGAGCAGGGGCAATGGCCGGCTGCGCCCGTCAAAAGTCCGGATCGAGTGGGTGAGAACCGCGACCGGTTTTGGCAAAGGCGCCGGCCATTGAAGCTGCCGCAGGATTTCGGCGGTCCGAGCCGGTTCCATTGCCGTGGTTCTTTCTTTGGCTTCGGTGGAAAAATATCCTTTTTCGAGCAGTTGCTGGAGTTGGTTACGGTCGAATTCTCTTTGCCACCGGTTTTTCAGATAAGCCTGCCAATCGGCAGCGGGTTGGCCGTTCAATTGACCGCGCAGGCGAAGCAGGATTTCCCCCTCGGGGAGGGTCTGGTCCAGAGGGGTGAGCATCGGCTGCAGCAGAGAATGGACGCCTTTGCGCGGCTCGATATCTCCCCAGGTTTCGAGGCTGTGAGAAAGGGGCAGGACCAGGTCCATCAGAGCGGTGGTTTCGTCGGGGATGTCGGCAAAGCCAACCCTGAGCTGTGCCTTTTCAAACGCCTGGGGCAGGTCGAGACCCCTGGGGGTGTGGAAGACAGGATTGCAGCGGGTGACCATGAAAACACCGACTTCATCGGCTGCCAGGTGATTGATCAGATCTTTTATGTCGAGCAGACTGCCCACCGAGGCAAAGTTGGCTGCCGAGGTGAAGTCGATTCCGCCCCAGGGGGAGGAAATAAGCCATTGGATCAAAGCTCCCAGGAGAGCCGTGGCATTTCCGCCGCCGTGGGCTGTTGCGACTCCGCCGACGATCAGCAGAGGTTTTTCGGCACGGACGATGCTATTAACCAGGTCTTCCAGTTGTGCAGCACTCAGGCCGGTGGCGGCAGCGGTCGCTTCGGTGGTCTGCTCAGGCAGGATGCCGTTCAGGGCGGCCGGCCAACGCTTGCCGAACCGGTTGTCGGCCGCGAGTGTCTGCAAGAGCCAGGACAGCAGGTGCGGTTCGGCTCCTGGTTTTGCCGAAAGGCGCAGCGAGGCATTGGCCCCGGTCAGGGACAGGTGCGGTTCGAGGTGTATCCAGCGGAAGTTGTCCCGTTCCCGGGCAAGGGTAAGTTGAGCGGCGAAATCGACCGGGCTGATGAAGGTTTCCAGGATGTCGGCGCCTACGGTCACCAGCAGATCGGCCTGCTCGATTCGGAAATAGGGTACATCCTTCCGGTCGAACAGCACCTGGTAGCCTTGTCGGATCCCGGCATGGGAAAAGGGCTCGAACTCCGGCAGCCGCTCGAGCAGCAGGGCAGGGCAACTCTGCTCGATAAGATCCGCAAGTGACCCGGTAGTGCGTCCGGAGAGGAAATAATTATGCCGCCCCTGGTCCTGACCGTTCCGCAGGGCGGAGACGATTCTCTCCAGGGCCTGGGACCAGGAAATCGGCTCCAGTCGGCCCTCGGCGTTTTTCTGCAGGGGTGTCCTGATGCGCTCCGGATGGTACAGGCGCCATAGGGAAGCCTGGCCCCGCATGCAAAGGCCGCCGCGGCTGACCGGGTGTTCGGGAATACCTTCCAGCTTGACCGGCCGCCCTTCCCGCAGCCGGGCCTGGATGCCGCAATGGGCCGGGCACTCGGTGCAGGTCGATGGGCGCCAGATGCCAACTCCCGGGATGATACCCTCCTCGACCGGGACCAGGTAGGAAATCAGCTCCTTCTGCCCCGTATCGGAGCCGCAGGAAGAGAGCAGCGTGGCGCCGGAAACCAGTCCGAGTATTTGCAGAAATTCCCGACGATCCATGGAATGAAAAACCTCCTTGTTTTAGCACTCGCAAATCAGATTCGTCATGCCCGAGTGGGTCAATCGGGCATCCATGATTTCAAGGACTTACTGGCTGGATTCCCGATCAAAACAACCTCGGGAATGACTTTTTGCGAGACCATCTGATTTAAGCCGAGAACCCTAAAGGGCTTCCGGGAGTGCCTTATTGATGGCAGGTGCTGCAATCCCAGGGGGCACCCTGGGTACGGTGGCAGGTCACGCACCAGCCCATTTTCAACGACCGCACCTGCTGAATCTCGACCATCTGCTCGACTCCGCCGTGGCACGCAGCACAGGAGACACCGGCCTTGACATGCCGCTTGTGGGTAAAATAGATAAAATCGGGCAAGGCGTGAATTCTGACCCAGTGAATGGCTTCCTTGCGCTCATAATATTGTTTGAGCTTTATTATTTCCGGCTGATCGGTAGCAATTGTTTCATGGCAGGACATGCATTTGGAAAGGGGCGGGACGCCTGCATGGCGACTGACCGCGACCGACTCATGGCAGAAGTCGCAGGCCAGACCGAGGCGGCCGGCGTGAACGGTGTGGGGAAACGCCACGGGCTGCTCCGGCTTCTCCTGTACACGACTCCTTAAAAGAGCCCATGCGGTAATGGCCAGAAGGCAGAAAATGAAAAATGCCGACAGCGCGATGAAAAAAACCCGTCTCATCATGGATTGTCAGTGCCTTGCTCGGGGTTTTCGATTTTGGATAACAGAAACTCCGCCAGAGCCGCCGTTTCCTGATCTGTCAGATTCAGATCGGGCATAGCCGGATAGTCGGGATCGATTTTGACCGGATCCTTCAGATAGGCCTGCAGGTTCTCGCTCTGGTTTCGGTATTTCGGCAGAACCGCATTGAGGGGTGGCCCGACAAGTCGCTGGTCGTAGCGGTGACAGACAGTGCATTTTTGGGAAAAAAGAGCCTCCCCTTCCTGAATGCCGGGGGAGGGCGCAGCCGGTTCCATTTCGGGAACGGGAGCTTTTTCCCTTTCTCCCCCGAGAGCGAGCGCTTCGGTTCTGGCCAGTCCGGCCAAAACGACGGGTTCCAAAGCCCTTTCCCGGGCAACAGAGTTGTTGAGGACCCAAAAAGTGATCAACAGACAGAGGGTGACAATCAGAGGGGTACCGACATTTTTGTTCGAACCGAAACAGGCGGTTGACAGCAGAACAGCTGCGGCAGCGGTAGACGCCAGAAACAGGCCGCCAAGAATGAAATGGGACGCCGAGAAGGCCAGGCCTGGAATCAGGGCGAGTTCCAGAAACAGACAGAAAGGCAGCAGCAGGACGGCAACAAGAATCAGAGGATGAGCCCGATGGGGAAAATAGCCGGCCCCGGCGCGCAATCTTCCGGCCGTAGCCATCAACAAAGCCAGCAGCCCGAATTCCAGAAAGCGGACGAGGCCGTGCCATGAGGCAAACAGGGCCGGTCGGGCAGGGATAAAGGGCCACGCTTCAGGGATAAGGAGCAGACTTTCGGCGTTGAGCAGCAAAAAGACCACTCCGAACAGCAACACCTCCCCCTCCAGGCCGAGCAAAAAGAAAAAACCGGTTATGAAATCCTGCTCAAAGGTGTACTGCCGTGCCCACAGGAGCAGGACAAGGCCGATGGAAAAGGCAAGGGTCAGGGTAACCCAGAAGGAGCTGTAAAGAACGGTGGCACGGTAGGCGATTTTAAGGGCCAGCAGATTGAAGGAGAGGCAAAGAACCAGAAACAGCCCGGTCCGCCACCCGGAGAGAATCCTCGGCCCGTGGTTGTTCAGGGTCGCCGGGGTTTTCTTGGTGGAATTCGGCCGGGCTCGAAAGGCCACAGGCAGCCTGAAAAATGCCTCACCCATCAAATAGCAGAGCAGCAGGCTGAGGAGAATCTGCGTGGCTGCCTGAAAACCTTTCAACAGCAGAATGTTTTCCTGGATCGCTGGCAACATTGAAAATTCCGAGGGAATGAGGTCCTCAAGACTGGCGGCAGATACGCCTGCTAATTAAATCATATCGCCGCGATTTTGCAACACTTCCTGCTGGACCACAGGTCAGCGAAAACCCGATGGGAGCTTTTCCGCGACGCCTACGCAGCGCATGAAGAAATCGGTAAAGGCCTGAGCTCCATGACAGAAATTGTCCTCGGAGGTGGATGGCGGGTGCAGCGGGGACAGCTCTTTGTTTATTCCACCCTGTGTCCGGTTACGGGAATTCGCAGCATGGGAGTACGCGGACTACTGGTTTTAAGGGTGATGTATCCGGCAAAGCGGGCTTTGTCCTCTTCTGGTGTAAGGGTAATCTCAATCTCCACCGTCTCCTCCGGCCCCAGCTTTTCCTGGGACAGTTCCGCGACCAGTTGCCTGCTAGTGGTTTTCAAATCGGAAAGAAACAGGGTATTGCTCCCCTTGTTGGTCAGGACAACCTTCGCTCTGCTGGGGGTCTTTTTGTCCAAATTCGAGAACTGCAGCCGTGAAGGCAGGACTTCGATCTCTTTCTGAACCTGGCCCTGCAGTTGGAAGCGGACTGTTTTTTGCAGTGGGTCATTGGTATGCAGAAAAATGGTTTTGACCACCGAACCGGAAAAGCCGTTGGAATCGAAGACGGTTTTCACTTCGCCGAATCCCCCTGGGGGGATGCTGTCCGAGGAAAGCAGGGCCGCGGTACACCCGCAGGAACTGCGGACCTTGTTGATGATCAGCGTCGAATCACCACTGTTTTTGAACCGGAAGGTATGCTCCAGCCTGCTCCCTTCGGCAATCTGGCCGAAATGGAATACGGGCTTTTCCGGAGAAATGGAAGGACCTCCCGCCCAGGGTGAGGCGGGCGCAAACAGCAGCAGAAGTGAAAGGGCAATAATTTTCATGATCCTCTCGCATTTGATTGGGGCTAACCGAAGATGATCGGGCTTCGACCTGTCATCGCCGGCAAAAGGTGGAGGGGGACGTTCTGAGGAGGTATATAACACAGAAAAGTCCTTTTTGGCCAGAACTGACCGGCCTCCATCGGTCGAATCATTTGACACCCGGTTGGGCAATTTGCTATAGAATCTCTTTTCAAAACCTTTTGCATTTCAGGAATTCATGTCGGAACCCGTTCTGAAAAAGCTTTATTCCCAAAAAACCATCGCTGCTCACGTCCGCCGTTTGGGAGAGGAAATCAGCCGGGATTTCGCCGGTGAGGACATTCTGTGCGTCGGTGTACTCAAGGGCGCTTTCCTTTTTTTTTCGGATCTGGTCCGGCGTCTCACGGTGGCCTCGAGTGTTGATTTCGTCCGCGTGGCTAGTTACGGTTCCGGTACTCAATCCTCCGGCATCGTCGAGTTGCGTCAGGACCTGGAGACGACGGTTCAGGGGCGCAACGTCATCATCATCGACGATATCCTGGATACCGGATTTTCTCTTCAATTTCTGTACCACCATCTTCAGGGACGTCGGCCGAAAACCTTGAAAACCTGCGTTCTGCTGGACAAGACAGGCAATCGGAAGATACCTTTCGCCGCCGACTATGTGGGGATGGCCCTGGAGAGCGGGTTTGTGGTCGGGTATGGTCTTGACTACCAGGAGCGATACCGGTCCCTGGCGGACATCTATCTGCTTCAGGAAAACCAGGCCGCCTCTGCAAGAGGGTTGGCATGATCATTCAGTGTCCGCAATGCCAGTCACGTTTCAAGCTGCCCCCGGAAAAAACCAAAACCGGTGGGACCAAGGTGCGGTGCACCAAGTGCAAAAGCATATTCTTCATCACACCCCCCGGAGAGGCCGGCAAGGCGGGCTCCGCTTTGATGACCGACAAGGGTTCCGGGGACAGTTGGGCGGAATTCTTCAAGCAGGAACAGGATCCGCCGCTCCCGGGTTCCGACAAGGAGCCGATCGATTTTTTCGGCCAAAGCTTCGACGCCGCTGAATTTTTTGCGCAGGGGGAGGAAGGCGGGGAATTTTTTCTCAATGGAGAACCGGCGCCGGAATCCCCTTTGTTGGAGCAGGACTCCGATTTTATTCCCGCAATAAAGGGTGGTTTCAGCCTGGATGGAGCCCAGGAGGGCGAGCAGGCGAAATTTCAGGACAATCATTCTCCTGCTACATCGACCGGAGCGGGCCGGGAATCTCTGCCTCCCCTGACCCTGGCCAAGGAGGAGGATCCTTTGCCGCTGGACGGGGAATTTCAACAGGAAATCAAGCTTTCCCACATTCCGTCCGTTCCCGATTCCTTGCCCCAGGGCGCACGAAAAAAAAGATCGTCGCTGGGCCCCCTGCTGTTTCTGCTGCTGCTGGCAGTGCTGGCCGCCGGAGGTTTTCTGCTTTACCGGCAGGGCCTGCTGCCCGATTATCTGCAGCCCTGGAAAAGCCAGCAGAAAGGCCTCCCTCCTCCGGTGGACCTACGACCCTCAGAACTCAGCGGGTATCATGTATTGAATTCCCGGGAGGGCAATCTTTTTGTCGTGACGGGAGAGGTCGTGAACCAGGGTTCCGAGGCCCGCGCCGAAATCAGGGTGGCCGGGGTTGTCTTCGACAAAGGCGGAGCCGTTGTCGCCCGTCAAACGGCCTATTGCGGCAATCCCTTCAGCCGGTCCGAATTACGCTCTCTGCCTTTCGATCGGATAGGGGAAAGAATGAACAATCAGTTCGGCGAGGTGCTTTCCAATATCAACATCGAGCCGAACAAAAGTGTTCCTTTTGTCATTGTTTTCAAAGGGGTTCCCGAGGATGTGGCGGAATTCGGGGTGGAAGTACTTGATTCCAGACCGGTTGTAAAGTAGGCGAGGTAAAAAAGAAAAAGCCACGGCTGGCGCCGGGCCGCTATCGCAATCAGGATTGTTTTTTATTGTCCTGCTCTTTCTCGGATTCGCTGGGAGTTATGTCGATTTCGTCCTGGCCTCTCAAAGATCTTTGAAAGTTGCGGATACCCTTGCCCAGTGAGGCGCCGAATTCAGGGATTTTGCGCCCGCCGAAGATCAGCAGGATAACCGCCAGTATCAAAAGCAGTTCGGTGGTCCCTGGCCACATAGGTTACTCCTCGCTTTTGCTCATCAAGGGCTTGTATTGGAGCAGGGGTCGGGTCGGCAGCAAAAAAGATGGGAGCGCCCCTACGGGAGCGCTCCCGCCTTTTTTTAGCCGGGTTTGATAGCCTCAACCGGGCAGGCGTCCAGACAGGCGCCGCAGCTGGTGCAGTCGTCGGCATCGATAACAAAAATGTCATCACCCTCGGAGATGGCGCCGAGAGGACAGGTGTCTTCGCATGCACCACAGTTGATGCAATCTTCGGTAATGGTATAAGCCATGGGGTTTCACCTCCTTTGCTTTTGGATAAATGGCAGTTTGAAACCAACAGGGACTATATACACTACCTTATGTTCCCTTGTCCACCGATAAAGGTAGTATTTATTTTGCGGGAAACAATCTCCTTGCAATTAGCAGATCCATGCTTTAGTATCTCACCGTTTGTGCCCTGCCCGGGAGTTTTACGAAAACCAAAAACTGTTTGATTGTTCAAGGGTTAGGCAGTTTTTCAAAAGGCTGCTCAAAAATTAGAGGAGGAAGTTGGGTTATGGATATTCTTGCACTAAACTGCGGCAGTTCATCCGTCAAGTATCAGCTTTACAACTGGGACCGGAGGGAAGTGGTCGCCAAGGGCGTCGTCGAAAGGGTCGGTATCGGCGAATCCTTCATTTCCCATGAAGTCCCCGGTCGGCAGGATTACAAATGCAATCATGACTGCCCCGATCATACCGTCGCCATCGGTCTGATCATCAAGACCCTCACCGATCCGGAAGTCGGTGTAGTCAAGACCATGAGCGAGATCTCCGCGGTAGGCCACCGGGTGGTGCACGGCGGGGAAAAATTCGCCAGCTCGGTGATGATCGACGATGAAGTTCTGCAGGCCATCAAAGATGTGCAACACCTGGCGCCTCTGCACAATCCGCCCAATATCATGGGGATTGAAGCGGCCCAGAAAGTGCTGCCCGACGTGCCCCACGTGGCCATTTTCGACACTGCCTTTCACCAGACCATGCCGCAGGAAGCCTATATCTATCCGCTGCCCTACGAATGGTACGAAAAGCACAGCGTTCGCCGCTACGGCTTTCACGGCACCTCACACCTCTACGTTTCCAAGCGGGCCGCCGTGCTCCTGGGCAAGGATGCCAAGGATTGCAACATCATCACCCTGCACATCGGCAACGGCGCCTCACATGCCGCCATCCGCGGCGGGGTCTGCGTCGATACCAGCATGGGTCTGACCCCCCTCGAAGGCGCCGTCATGGGAACCCGCTGCGGCGATATCGATCCTGCCATCCCCACCTTCATCATGCAGCTCGAAGGGTGCTCCGCCAAGGAGATGGACAACATCCTGAACAAAAAATCAGGCCTGCTGGGCATCACCGGCAAGTACACCGACCGTCGGGATATCGGTGAAGGGATCGCCGCCGGCGACAAGCGCTGCAAACTGGCCCATGACATCGAAGCCTATCGCATCAAGAAATACATCGGCGCCTACATGGCCGCGCTGGGCAGGGTCGACGCCATTGTTTTCACCGCCGGCGTCGGCGAGATGGGCAGCGAAATCCGGCAGGCGGCCCTTGAGGGGCTGGAGCCTCTGGGTGTCAAAGTGGACAAGGAAAAGAACCTCAAGACCCGCACCAAAAAGGCCGAGGTGGAAATCTCCACCCCCGATTCACCGGTCAAGGTGTTCGTCATTCCCACCGACGAAGAGCTGGTCTTCACCGAAGACGTGGTCGGCATTCTGGAGAACACCTACAGCGATCACATGAGCTTCGACTACAGCTTCAAGTCCAAGGACTACGAACGGAAATAATTTTCGGGAAGAATGCTTTTTTGATTTACCCAGGATAGAAACAAAAAAGGCCGGCGCTTGCGCGTCGGCCTTTTTTGTTTGGTGCGCCAGGCATGGCGCGTAGCGCCTTGACTGGCGCTGTTCCGGTTGTTGTGGTGATAACCGGATGACTTGGGGGTGTAAGTCCCCTGTGGACCCTGATGGCGGGAACCACTAGCCGAACGGCAAGGGTGTCCACCGCGAGGTGGGATCTGAAGGAAGCCGCAGGCAAACTCCCGGCCCGACGAACAGAAATCGCATACGAGGCAGTTCCATCCGGGCGAGAAGGCCAACATCTTCAAAGCCCCATAGCCATCCGGGAGGGTGGGGCTGTAGATGCGGCGGGTATATGGGAGGAAGGTCACGCGCATTACCCTGGGAGATCTGCCGATCTGCCTCGTGCTACCGGCGTCGAGAGGCGTCGGGACGGGTCGGCAGAAGTCAGCAGAGGCCATAGTAGCCGGGGTTGACCATCCCGGTGAAGGGCCGAACACGAGGCGCCATTCAGGAGACTCGAATTTCGATGACGATCGAAGAAGCAGAAGCCCTGGTTGAGATATCAGGGGCCGCGCCCGAGGGTAGCGACCGGAAGTCGCAAGAGTATGGCACAGGTGCGTCAAACGTCACGGCATGCCGGGAACCGTCCTGGACGGAAGCGGAGACGCGGCTGATGGAAGAGGTTGTCAGTCGCGGCAACATGATGGCGGCCTACGACCGGGTGGTTGGCAACAAGGGAGCCCCCGGCATCGACGGGATGCAGGTGGGTGAGCTGAAAGGCTACCTGGTCAAGGAATGGCCGCGCATCAAGGAGGACCTGCTGAACGGAAGCTACCAGCCCCAACCGGTGCGGAAGGTCGAGATACCCAAGCCCGGCGGCGGGGTGCGCATGCTCGGCATTCCCACGGTGCTGGACCGGCTCATTCAGCAGGCGCTGCATCAGGAGCTGATGCGGCTGTTCGATACCGGATTCTCCGATAGCTCCTACGGGTTTCGGCCCGGACGGAGCGCCCACCAGGCGGTACAAGCAGCCCGCAGGCATGTGGCCGAAGGGCGGCGGTGGGTGGTCGATATCGACCTGGAGAAGTTCTTCGACCGGGTCGGACACGACGTGCTTATGGCACGAGTGGCCCGCAAGGTCAAAGACCCCCGTGTACTGCGACTGATCCGCAGATACCTGAGGGCCGGAGTGCTCGAAGGGGGGATCGTCTCGCCACGGGTGGAAGGGACGCCGCAAGGCGGCCCGCTCTCGCCGCTGTTGTCGAACATCCTGCTTGACGAGTTCGACAAGGAACTGGAGAGGCGCGGCCACGCCTTCTGCCGTTATGCCGATGATTGCAACATTTACGTGCGCAGTCGGCAATCGGCGGAGCGGGTCATGGCTTCGCTGATCCAGTTTCTCGAACAGCGGCTGAAACTCAAGGTCAACCGCGTCAAAAGCGCCGTTGGCCGCCCCTGGGAGAGAACCTTTCTGGGTTACAGGATGACCTTTCACAAGAAACCGCGGCT
The DNA here is from genome assembly GCA_041390365.1 of Syntrophotaleaceae bacterium. Classification (NCBI taxonomy): domain Bacteria; kingdom Pseudomonadati; phylum Thermodesulfobacteriota; class Desulfuromonadia; order Desulfuromonadales; family Syntrophotaleaceae; species Syntrophotaleaceae bacterium. The sequence continues at coordinate 283,724 of JAWKQB010000002.1, forward strand.
CAAGGTGGCTGAAGGCTCTGTGAAACGGTTCAAGGCCAACCTCAGAGAGCTCTTTCGTCGGGGAAGGGGACACAGCCTCAAACGGGTCATCGAAGAGTCCACCCCGAAACTGCGGGGATGGATCGCCTACTTTCGGCTGGCGGAAGTCAAAGGCATCTTCGAAGAACTGGATAGCTGGGTCAGGCGGAAACTACGCTGCATTCTGTGGCGGCAGTGGAAGCGCTCTTTTACGCGGGCCAGGAATTTGATGCGGCGGGGATTGTCGGAACTCAGAGCATGGAGGTCGGCTCAAAACGGGCGAGGCCCCTGGTGGAATGCAGGAGCCTCGCACATGCACGATGCGTTTCGAAAATCCTTCTTCGATAAACTGGGGCTGATCTGCTTGGTAGACAGTCTCAGACGCTTTCAGAGTGCTTTGTGAACCGCCGTGTACGGAACCGTACGCACGGTGGTGTGGGAGGACGGCGGGGGTGACCCCGCCTCCTACCCGATCAGGATGTCTTATGCGGGGCGGATCAGCCCTGCGCCTGCACAGCGGTGATGGCGGTGACGTTGATGATGTCTTCGACCGAACATCCGCGGGACAGGTCGTTGACTGGCTTGCCCAGGCCCTGGATGATGGGTCCGAGAGCTTCGGCTCCGGCCAGACGCTGAACCAGCTTGTAGCCGATGTTGCCGGCGTCGAGATCGGGAAAGATCAGGGTGTTGGCTTTGCCGGCCACGGTGGAGCCGGGGGCCTTGCTTTCGCCGACCTTCGGGACCAGGGCGGCGTCGGCCTGGAGTTCGCCGTCGATCTGCAGGCTGGGATCCATCTCCCGGGCGATGGCGAGGGCTTCGATGACCTTGTCCGGATCCTGGTGTTTGGCGCTTCCTTTGGTGGAGAAGGAGAGCATGGCCACACGGGCGTCGACACCGAGAAAGCTCTTGCAGCTTCTGGCGGTGGAAACGGCGATTTCGGCCAGGGCACGCGCATCGGGGTTGGGATTCACGGCACAGTCGGCAAACAGCATGACGCCGTTTTCTCCGTACTGGGGAGTCTCCGTGACCATGAGAAAGACCGAGGAAACGGTTTTCATGCCGGGCGCCGGGCCGATGACCTGAAAGGCGGCGCGGAGCACATCGCCGGTGGTGTTGGCCGCACCGGCCACCGCACCCCCGGCGTCCCCCTTGCGCACCATCATGGCGCCGAAATAGAGGTTGTCGGCATCGGTCAGAAGTTTTCCGGCCTCTTCACGGGTGAGTCCCTTCTTTTTCCGCACCTCGACCAGTTCGTCGATATACTCCTCGAGTTTGGGCGAATTTTTGGGATCGACGAGGCCGACGCCCTCGAGGGAAGCCCCGAGCTTTTCCGCTTTGGCCTGAAGGGTGGCGGGATCGCCGAGCAGGACGACATTCGCCAGGCCATCCTTGGCGATAGGGCCGGCCGCCTCAATCATGCGGTCGTCATAGCCTTCGGGCAAGACAACTGTCTGCAGATTCTTGCGGGCTTTGGCCTTGATCTGATCAATTAAATCCATAAGGTGTCCTCCTTTATAGCAGGAAAGAGAGTTAAGGTTGTCAACCCTTTCTTTTTGCCAAACGGTCACTTTTATACTTGATGGCTAACAGGGGGTCAACTCAATTCGTACCGGAAAAAAGACCTCCGGGGGTCAATTCAGGGACTGATGTCAAACATCGCTGGCCACCATCGGGGTCCATCCTGTATAATTCACCCCTGACAGACAATCTGTACAAAAGGGGAGAGCCCGGACCGCCAAAATGAATTCTCACTCTCGGCAAGATGCCATTCTCGCAGGATTCATCCTTCTATCCCTGCTGATGCACTTCCTGCTCGTCCGTTTGCTGCCGGACCGGGTTCTGTTTCCCCCTGCCCGTGAAAAAGAGCCGGTCGTGGTGGAAGTGCGTCCACCGCAACCGCGGGCAAGGGAATTGGACCTGCCGCAGGAGCCGGACCAGGAGCGTCCCCGGGAGACACCGGCCAAGCGGCTGGGACCTTCCGACCGGGTGGCGCCGAAGGAGGTGGCGCCCAGGGGGGATGCCATCGAGGACCGCCTGCCCTCGCGACCGCCGGTTGTGCAGACTCCGCCGCCAAAGGTTCTCCCCGAAAAGGGGAAGAGCGGTTCCCCCAGGGCCACGGATCCCTCCAAGGTCGATCTCAGTCTGCCGCAGAACACCCTGGCAAGGGTTCAGCAGGAAATGACACGCAAGGCCCGACCGGACGTGGCGGAGGGGGAGGGGGGGGCGGTCTGGCTGGATACCGAAAAGGATATCCTCGGCTCTTTTTTTGTGCGTTTCCGGCGCAACATCTACAATGTCTGGAACTACCCTCCCGTGGCCGCGGAAAGGGGGGAGAAGGGGACTTGTCTGCTTAAAATCACCATCAATCGCGACGGCAGCGTGGGCCAGGTCGAAATCCTGCAAACCACCGGCTCCGAAATCCTGGACCGGGAGGCCTTTGCCGCCGTCTACCGGGGCGCGACCTATGGTGATCTTCCTTCTGCCTATGAGGGGGAAAATCTGCAGTTCATGGCTTACTTTCAGTACAGGCTATCCTACCCGGATGGTCGCGGAGGGGATATTTTCGGGGCCAGATAGGCGCCGGACAAGAAGAGACCTGCCTTTCAGTTGCCTGCACCGCAGCCGATCACTCCTCCTCGATGAATTCCCGATATTCCTTGGCGTTGAGCAGATCGTCCAGTTCTTCGGGGGCCGTTATCTTCACTCTCAGGAGCCAGCCGTCTTCATAGGGTGAAACATGCACCCATTCCGGCGAGTCGGCCAACCCCTCATTCACTTCGATGATTTCTCCGCTCAGCGGGGAATAGACTTCCAGCAGATCGTCCGACGACTCCACAGAAGCCATCGGGCTGCCGAGATCGAGTTGGTCGCCTTCCTCGGCGAGGTCCACCGAAACCACTTCATCCAACATGGCCTGGATGTGTTCCGACAGTCCGATGGTCGCCGAATCCCCCTCGACCAGGACCCAAAGGTGATCCTCGGAATAGAGCAGATCTTCAGGATATTCCATGTCGTCCTCCCCTGCTTTGGTCTGTAATTCAAAATTCCCGCAAATTTCCGCCCCACGGGGCCTGCGTCGATATTGAAAAGACTTTTCGACTCCCTTTGGCGATCCCTGGCCGCTGAGCTTCACCGGCACATTAAATACTCCTGGAGATGAAAATTGTGGCCGATAATAAGCGATTGTCAAAGGGTTCCAGGTGAATTTGTGGAGGAAGACAGGGGCAATTGACCGGCAAGGAAAATTTCCCGCAGTTTTTCAAGTTCCCGGGTGCGATCCCTGGGAGAAAGACGGGCGAGACGCTCGGCATCGCGGTAGAATGCGGCAAAGTCCGATTGGTTTTGCTCAAACAGGGCCCGAAAGGAGGGAACCAGATGCTGATAGGTGCTGACCGATGACAATTTGGCATTGTTGAGGCCTTCTTCCAGCCAGCGGTCATAACCGGAATAGCCGTTCCAGCGGGATTTCCAGGATTGGTAATCCTGAGCAAATTCGTCGAACAGTTGCCGCTTCTGTTGCCTTTTTTCCGTCACCGCAAGGGGCTTGTCATAAAGCGCGGACAAGCGGTCGCGCAACTGTTCGAGAAGGTCGGTAAAATCCTCCTCACGGTGTTTGGCCTGACGATAATCCTCAAAAGATGTCCCGCAGTCCCGGGTCGACAGCCACTGTTCGACCCCCAAAAGTTCCACCGTCATGGCAAAGGATTCGCTGAAGGCCGTATCTCCCGGAACATACAGCCTCTGATGGGCGAGTTCGTGAAAGATCAGGCCGGCCAGCGAAGGGGGCGGTTGCTCGAGGAATGTATTGAGGACCGGATCGTCGAACCAGCCCAGGGTCGAGTAGCCCGCCACCCCGTAGAGATAGATGTCGAACCCCTGTTCCTGCAGATCGCTGGCGAATTCCTCCGCGAGGCGCTGCCTGAAAAAACCTTTGTAGGTGACGCATCCGGCGATGGGAAAGCACCATTTTTTCGGGTCAAGACTGAATTCGGGAGCGGCAACCACGTTCCACGTGGCATAGGGACGTCCAAGGTCCGCATAATAGCGGTAACTGCCGTTTTCCGGCAATTTCAGCGTCTGACTCGCAAAGTTCCTTATCTCCTGGACCTCCACAAGGCGGCAGCGCAGGTCGCTCGGAGTGGATGGGTCCTGCACAAGGGCGGCGATAGGAGTCCTGCCGGACAGCAGTTCCAAATGCCCTTTGGTGCAGTGAGCGTAATAACCGAAATGGCCGCACCCTGCAAGAAGCAGCAGGCCGGAAAAAATAGTCAGTATTTTCAGAAAGCTGCTGATATCTCTTCCCTTTCAGGGACCGGAACCGCAAGCCGGTACCAATGAAAAACCCCGGTCAAGGCCGGGGTTTCGAGGTTTTCCGCTATTCACTCGTTGGCTGCCTTCGGGCATCCACCGCACCCTCCGCCTGTTTCAGCGGCGGGACAAGCCGGTTTGGCCTGCGTGCTGGAATAGCCCTGTTGATACCAGCCGTGCCCCTTGAGAGCAAAGGCTGTCTGGGAAATCTGCTTTTCAACCGGTCCGCCGCAGGACCGGCATTCCGTCAACGGGGGATCGGAAAACTTCTGCATGGCTTCGAACACCAGGCCACACTCTTCACACTTGTATTCGTATACGGGCATGTCTGAACCTCCAATGGATATTATCGTCGCTAATTTAACGACTTGCCCGGTTTTTGTCAAGGGGAGGACCTTTTCGGACAAATATCTATCCGAAACCACTACATTTTTTTCTAACATCAGGCCCACTGCTTATGGTATAAAGCGTTTTTAAACATAAGCCTGTCAAATGAAACAGAGATAGGCCTTGGCCAGCCACCAGATTGCATCCGGCAGCGAATCTTCCTTACTTTCGGTTTCAAGAAAATGGGATTTTTCCTCCATAAAAGAAATGGCGTTCTGCCGTTTTTCATGGCACTGGCGCTTCTTTCGCTCTGCCTTCCGACGGTCGGTCGCGCCCTGAATCGACCGATTCCCCCGCCTGTCCAGTTGCTCGGTCACCAGGAACGTTACGAGATCGGCCCCCATTGCGCCTTTCTGCTCGATCCGGATAACAGCTGGAGTATTGAAGAGATATCCTCGCCGTCATTCCTTTCCGGTTTTTCCCCCCTGGGCTCTGCAACCCTCAATCTTGGAATAACTGACACGACTGTATGGGTTCGTTTCGGAATAGCCGGAGAACCGCCGGTCATTCCCGGGAGGGAGGGGAAAAAAGAGCCGCTCCTGCTCGATCTGGGATATGTTTTCTTCGACAGCATGGAGGCCTACGTTATTCGACCTGCCTTGGGCCAGCCAGGAAGAATAGAAAAGATACCCATAAGCGGCGTCCGGTCTTTCGCCGGAAGCGAGGCGGGGCAAAAACCGGAAGTGGTTATCCGATTGCCCGAACTGCTTTCGACCGAACAGACAATCTATTTGAAGCTGCGAGCAGACGGCGCCTTTTTTCTTAATCCCGTCATAACCACCGTCCGGGACCATTTCACCGGTTCCGTCTACCGGATGCTCTGGTTCGGTGCCTATTTCGGACTCCTCCTGGGGCTTCTGTTGTACAACCTGTTCCTGTTTTTCGGTCTGCGGGATCGCAGCTATCTCTGGTATGTCCTCTCCTTCGCCGCCGTCGGGTTCTATTTTCTCGGTACCAACCGTTTGACCTACGAATTTCTGACCGATTTTCCTCCGTCGGGAGCCTTGCGTCTCAATTTGGGTTTCCTTTCCCTGAGTCTGGTGGCGCTGCTGCTGTTCGCCCGTTGTTTTTTGCAGACCAGCCAACGGGCACCCAAAGCCGACCGCATGCTCCTCGGGATGACCCTGATGCAGACGGGGCTCATGGTGCCGGTCCTGTTCGCGCCCGTCAAGGTTCTCAACCTCCTCTATTCGTTTATTTGTCTGGCCGTGCCGGTGCTGATCATCTCGGCTGCGGTCATCTGCTGGCGCAGGGGATATCGTCCAGCCCGATTCCTGGTTCTTTCCTGGATATTTTTCGGTGTCGGCGGACTGGTCTACGACCTGACCTTTCTGGGAATCATCCCCTTCAACGTCTACACCTTTCACAGCTTCCAGATCGGCACCGCCGCGGATGCGGTCCTGCTTTCCTTTGCCCTGGCCGACCGGATCAATCTTCTCCGTCGGGAACGGGAAGAGCTGAGCAACAGCGAGCGCCGGCACCGGCAACTGGCTTTTACCGACGTTCTCACCGGATTGTTCAACCTGCGGTACTTCAAAACCCAGATCGATGTGCAGATGGAACTGGCCCAGAGAACGGATCAGAAACTGACCCTCATGATGCTGGACCTCGATAATTTCAAACTCCTGAACGATACCCACGGTCATCTGGAGGGAGATCGGGTCCTGGCGACACTGGGAAAAATCATGTCCTCCTGCATTCGGGAAAGAGACATCGCCAGTCGTTACGGAGGGGAGGAGTTTGCCATCATCCTGCCCGGCGGCAGGAACTCGACAGCCATTGAAATCTATGAGCGGATCAATGCCGAAATCATCAAATGCCGTTTCGGGACAAAAGGCAAGGACGCCCTGGTGACCTTGAGCATCGGTGTGGCCGAGATGGTCCCCGGCGAAACGGCCGAAGGCATTATTCTGCGCGCCGATCAGGCTCTTTACGAGGCCAAGGCCCGAGGCAGGAACCAGATTGTGATCGCCGGCAGGGAACCTGCAGTGTTCTTTTCCTGCATTCAGGAACAAAACTCAGAGGTATCGACCCAATGCAACCTCTAAAACAGTCGCCCCACAGTCAACGGTTTTGCCAGCGCATCCAGGCCCGCAGCACGTTTTTCAACCAGGGTTTAAGGCGGCTGCGGAGGTAGGCGTCGGCAAGTTTTTTGATGACTGCCGACTGGGTCGGATAGGGATGCAGGGTGTGGCCGATGGCCTTCAAGCCGAGTCCTCTGTTGATGGCCAGGGTCAGTTCGCCGATCATCTCGCCGGCATGCCGGGATACAATAGTCGCACCCAGAATCCGGTCGGTCCCCTTCTTCAGAAGCACCCTCGCAAATCCCTCGGTTTCCCCGTCCATCCAGGCCCTGTCCACCGCGCTCATGGGGACGGTCAGGGTGGTTACCTCTATCCCCCTTGCCTGTGCTTCCTGTTCGTACAATCCTGCATGAGCCAGCTCCGGAGAGGTGTAGGTACACCAGGATATAACGTTGTTCAGACTGCGTCGCTGCATGGGGAGCAGGGCATTTGCAACAAGAGTGCGCGCCTGGGCTTCAGCAGTATGGGTGAACTTGTAAATCGAGCAGACATCCCCGGCGGCAAAAATTTTCCGGTTGCTGGTTCTCAGACAGGCATCGACTTTGATGCCCGACCGGGGATGGTAGTGCACGCCGGCTTTTTCGAGATGAAGATTATTCAGGTTGGGGGCCCGTCCGACGGCGACCAGGATGGCGTCGACCGCCAGTTCGGATTCCCCGCCGTTGCGGCTGTAAAGCACTGCTTTTTCACCCTCTCGCGCGAAAACCCGCGAAATTCGGGAATGAAACAGCAGGCGTATCCCTTCCGCTTCGAACGCCCTTTGAACCACCTCCGAAGCGTCCCTGTCCTCGCGGGGAAGCAGCCGGGGGCCGGGTTCCAGCAGAGTCACTGCGCTGCCGAGACGGGAGAAAACCTGAGCCAGCTCACAGCCGATGGCGCCCGCTCCGATCACCGCCAGGCGTCGGGGAAGGGCAGTGAGGGAAAAGACCGTTTCGCTGGTCAGAAAGCCGGTCTCATCCAACCCGGGAATCGAAGGAACGGCTGCCCTGGCACCGGTACAGATGGCCGCCTTTTTGAAGCGCAAAAGACTTTGATCGACCTCGATCGTGTCGGGACCGCGGAAAAGGCCCTGACCGAAAAACAGATCGATCCCCAATTCCCGGCTTAAGAGATGAGCCGAATCGTTGACGCTCAGACCGGCTCGCACGATCTGCATGCGTTCCATAACCTTTGTAAATTCGGGTTTCTGATCGTTATCGGTCACGCCGAAGAGTTTCGCGCTGCGGACGTTGTGAGCGGCCCGGGCACAGCCGATCAGGGTCTTGGATGGCACGCAGCCCAGATTGAGGCAATCCCCCCCCAAAAGATTGCTTTCCACGAGGGCGACCTTCGCGCCGAGTTCGGCAGCTGTGCGGGACGCAACCAGTCCGGCGGGACCGCCGCCGATCACCACCAGGTTGTAGCATTTTGCCGGCTTCGGGTTTTGCCAGCCCTGCGGGTGGATGTTTTCCAGCAGGGCGCGATCGTTGTCGTTGCCGGGAAGAATGAAAGCTTCTGGCTGCATCGGGTCTTTTCCTTCAGGGGATGGGTAATCGGAAGGAGTATACTGAATTGTCGGACCGGAGCAAGTTTCGGAAATCTTTGAAAGGCTGCAGGATTCACCGCTTGCGGCGGAATATGTCGCTTTTAAGGCTCGATACCCGATCCAGAAAGAGAAATCCGTCCAGATGATCGATTTCATGTTGAATGGCAATCGCTTCGAATCCCGTAGCCCTGATGACCTGGAGCTGTCCCCTGCGGTCGAAAAACTGCACCAGGATCTCTTCTGCACGGGTCACGTTGCCGGTATAGTCGGGAACGCTCATGCACCCCTCCCGCAGGGTTCTTGATCCCGCCTTTTCCAGGATTTCGGGATTGATCAGGACCAGCAGACCATGATTGTTATCCCTGCCCTGTTTGCTTCCTGACACGTCCACCACCGCGGCCCGTCGATTGATGCCGATCTGGGGGGCTGCGACGCCGACGGAGTGTCCCGCCGCAACCATGGTGTCGACCAGATCCTGGACCAGGCTGTCCGTTGCCTCATCGAAGATCTCCACCGGCTCGGAGGGGGTCTTGAGCAGCGGATCCGGGTAAATAAGGATGTCCCTGACCGCCATTGCTAGAACTCCACGGGAGTGATGTCCCGTACCGAGATATCGACCTTCAACCTGTCTTTCAGGTCGTTCAGGACTGCGGAGATCTCTTCCAGAGTCATTCCGGAAGGCAGCACGGCTTCGATCATCATCACGTAGACGGGCCGTTCGGAAGGGCCGATCAGCTTGGTGTTGAGATCGGTGATGTTGATCTTCCGGTTGCCGAGTTCTCGGGCCACGGGATAGACGATTCCCGGTTTGTCCGAACCGTATACGGAGATCAGGCAGATCTCCCCGCTGAGTTTCTGTGCTGCCTCGCCGCCGGGCTTCAAGGTACGCAAAAACACCGACAGGTCGTGTTTTTCCAGAGGATCGAAAGCTTGGCCGAAGCTCTCTCTGCCGGTATACTCGGGATGAGAAATAATCAGAATCATGGCGAATTGCCCACCGAGAATTGAACAGCTCGAGTCGGCGATATTGCAGCCGAGGCGGTAGAGAATCTCGGTGACCTCGGCGACGATGCCCGGGCGGTCCCGGCCGATGATGGTCAGGGCGAAATGGTTCATGACGGGCTCCTGGTGGCAAGAGTGTTATCGGGGGGCGTGGTCGAAAGTCTTTTCGATGCCTCTGCGCAGAGTGTATAACAATTCCGGCTTTCTAGCACGAACGGGCCAAAATTGCCAGAAATCCAATTATATGGTCAAGAACGCAAGAATGGAGAACATCAGATGTTTCAGCAAAAGGATCTTGAAATCGGTTTTTTCCGGTCATCCGGCCCTGGAGGTCAGAAAAAGAACAAGACGGAAACGGCGGTGCGTATCCGGCATCTGCCGACCGGCATCACGGTAACGGCCACTGAGTCCCGTTCCCGGAAAATGAATCTGGAGCGGGCCCTTGGTCGGCTGCGGGCCAGGCTGAAGGCTTTGCACAAAAAGCCGGTCCTGAGAATTTCCACCCGGCCAAGCCAGGCTTCCCGGGAACAGCGGCTGGCGGCCAAGCATCGCAGGGCGGATGTCAAACGAGGACGTCGCGGCGATATCTTGGATGAATAGCTGCCTGAGCTGTCCAAAAAAACAATGCATGGTACGGAAATTATTTAAAAAACTGATAGGATGAAAGCCACATGATCCAAAAAATCGGAAGGCGGATAAATTGAAAGCCTTGCGAGGGATCGCTTCAAAAAACAGAAAGAAGTGCAACTGGAGATACGAGTCGAATGACCGGAACTTTTGTGGAAATTGCCGCTATCCTGGGTCTGGCGACAGTGATTGGGATCGTCGGGCAGAAACTGCGGCAGCCCTTGATTATCATGTTTCTGGTGACGGGTATTCTGGCCGGTCCCTCGGTTTTCGGAATCATCCAGAGTTATGAGCAGATTGAGCTTCTGGCCCACATGGGCATAGCCCTCCTGCTGTTCATTGTTGGACTCAAACTCGATCTGCATCTGATTCGAACCACCGGACCTGTCGCTCTGGCGACCGGTCTCGGTCAGATCGTGTTTACTTCGCTGATCGGATTCGTCATCGCCGTGGTTGTCGGGATGTCATATCTGACCGCAGCCTATGTTTCGGTGGCTCTCACCTTTTCCAGCACCATCATCATCGTCAAGCTCCTGTCCGACAAAAAAGAGATCGACTCTCTCCATGGTCAGATTGCTCTCGGCTTTCTGATTGTTCAGGATATCGCCGCCATCCTGGCTCTGGTCGTTTTGACCACCTTTGGAACGACCGTTGCCGGGGAGGCACCCGGATATCTCTCCTTTCTGATCATCGGCGCCAAGGGCCTGGGATTGCTGGTTGTCGTCGCCCTGCTGATGAAATATGTCATCCCGTACCTGACCCAACGTCTTGCCCATTCGCTGGAGCTGTTGACTCTTTTCGCAATCGCATGGGCGGTTCTGCTCGGGGCCGGCAGTGATCTGTTGGGATTCAGCAAGGAGGTTGGGGCATTTCTGGCCGGCATCTCTCTGGCATCCACCACCTTCCGGGAATCCATAGGATCGCGCCTGACCACCCTGAGAGACTTTCTGCTGCTGTTTTTCTTTATCGACCTCGGATCGCGCCTGGAATGGTCGATGGTGGGCTCGCAGTTGGGTGCATCTCTGGTTTTTTCCATCTTTGTGCTCATCGGCAATCCGCTGATTGTCCTGATCATCATGGGATTGATGGGCTACCGCCGGCGCACCGGTTTTCTTGCCGGGCTGACCGTGGCTCAAATCAGCGAGTTTTCGCTGATCGTGGCCGCCCTCGGATTAAGCATCGGCCATATTACGGAGGAGACGGTCGGGCTGATCACCCTGGTGGGAGTGGTGACCATTTTTCTGTCCACCTACATGATCCTCTATTCCGACCCGCTTTACCGTTTCCTGGCCGATCCTCTGAGGATCTTCGAAAGGCGCAATCCTTATCGGGAAGCCGCCATCGATACCCCTCAGGGGACGGGAGCGGTCGATGTCCTCCTGATGGGACTGGGAAATTACGGCAGCGGACTGCTTGAACACCTCCTAAGGCGGGAAAAAAGGGTGGTCGGGTTCGACTTCGATCCAATGGCTCTGGAAAAATGGCGCAAGCGAGGCGTGCCGGTCATTTATGGAGACATGGCGGACCCGGACATGCCCGAACACTTGCCGCTGAACCGGGCGCGGTGGGTCATCAGCACCGTGCGTTCCAAGGAGATGAACCTGGCGCTTATCCGCAATCTCGAGAAAGAGGGCTATGCCGGAAAAGTGGCTTTGACCGCGATCAACCGGCAGGAAGCCGCCGAATTCGAAAAGGCGGGTGCCCACCTGGTGTTTCTGCCTTTTCGAGACGCAACGGAACAGGCGGCCGACGCCCTCACCTATGCCATGGATTTTTTGCCGGAAGACATCGATTTGCCGATCTCGTTTCTCGAGGTGCGGATTCGGTCTGATGCATCGGCGGCCGGCAAGACCGTGCGCGAACTCCCTCTGTCGACATCCGGCGTATCGGTCCTTGCCGTCAGCCGGGGAGGCCGCGCCTATTATGAGCCGGATTCGGAATTCAGGATTTTTCCGGCCGACCGCCTGCTCCTCATGGGGCATCCGGCCGGGCTGAAAGAGGCGGAGCACATGCTCAATCAGCCTGACAAGGAACAACAGGAAGATGCTGACCGGTTTGAAATAGCGGAAATCAAGGTGTCTGAAGGATCGGCGCTTTCAGGCAAATCCCTGGAAGAACTGCAGTTCCGGCAAAGATTTGGCGCCACCCTGGTCAGCATCGGGAGGGACAAGGAACAGGTGACGGCAATCAGTTCCGCTGAGCGTCTGCAGGGTGGTGATCGTCTGATCGTGATTGGCAGATCAGGTGCCGTCAGGCAGTTGAAGGACCAGGCTCCCTTGTAATGGCAACTGGAGTGAACGGGTGAGGTGAGCATGAAACGTTTTAAAAACATCCTTTATGTAAACGAACCGACGGTCGGCCAGTCCTCGACTTTGGCCCGAGCATTTTCGCTGGCGGAACAGAATCAGGCCGATTTGACAATCCTGGATGTCATCCCACCCGGTTTTCTGGAGCGAATCGGTCTGTCTTCGGACGAAACGGTATCCGACGCGCGGCGGAAGGCCGTATTCGACGATCACCGGAAGGATCTGGAATCCCTGGTTCAATCCTTCAGACATAGCCCTGTCCGCCTGGATGTCCTGGTGGGAAGAACCTTCCTGGAGGTGATTCGAACTGTTTTGAAGAACGCCTGCGATCTGGTGATAAAACCGGCGGAAAACCCCACCTGGTCGCAAAGGCTGTTCGGAAGTGACGACCTGCATCTGCTGCGTAAATGCCCCTGTCCGATCTGGCTCATGAAGTCACCGGAAAAGCCGGATTATAAAACCATCCTGGCGGCTGTGGATTTTGATCCGCTGAACCCTGTGGGCTCGGACCGGGACCTCAACCGGGAAATCCTGGAACTGGCCTGCTCGCTCGCCCTTTCCAACTTTGCTTCCTTGCACCTGGTCCATGCGTGGGAACCTTTTGCGGAGAAAACAACACTGTCAAGGGCTGGCGGGTTGGGGGAGGATGTAGGGGGCTACGTTGAGAAGGAGCATGCCCAGCACAGGCAGGGGCTCTACAAGCTGGTTGCCGAGCTCCAGGGCTGGATCGGCAAAGAATCCTATGAATATCTTGCGCCCACCCTTCATCTGATCAAGGGATCACCAAAGAAAATGGTTGCGCAGGTGGCGGAAGAGCTGCAGGCGGATCTGGTGGTTATGGGAACGGTGGCGCGAACGGGGATATCGGGGCTGATCATCGGCAATACCGCAGAAGCCATCCTCGATCAGCTCCGATGCTCGGTCCTTGCCATTAAGCCGCCAGGTTTCCAGACGCCGGTCAGGGTCGATTCAGGAGCTGGAAAAGAACCGTAAATTGTCATGCCGGGGAGTGTGTGATGAGCAACCAGAAAATCTTTTTCAAATTATCCTTCATCCTCTTAACTTTTACTTCTGTAATATTCCAATCGAATTTTCTCGCGGCTGCTGAGGTCTCCCTTTCCAAAGGTCAGACCGTTTATGTTCCGGTCTATTCCAATGTCATTGCCGGCCCCAGGAAAGTACCCGTGCATCTCTCCAACACGGTGATCATACGAAACACGGACATTCACAACGAGATCCAGATTTTGCAGGCGGATTACTATGATACCAAAGGTGAGCTGATCAAAAAATATTTTACCCAGCCGGTTAAACTTGCTCCCCTTCAAACAGAATATCTGTATCTTTCAGATCGGGACGAAAAGGGCGGGGTGGGCGCAAATTTCCTTATTCGCTGGAAGGCTGCCAGGGATGTTAACGTCCCTATCATCGAATGCGTGATGGTTGGGGGCCAGGTGCATGCCTTTGTCAGTCCCTCTCAGGTTATCGAGGAAGAGACGAAATAGAGCCATGTTTTCCTGAATCATTCCGGTTTTATGATGACTCCATTTGCCGGTTTCTGATCTGAATCTTCCTGATCGTCAACCCAGCAGCGACAAGCAATAATAGCATTCCCGTCGGCAGCAGGGGGACCACCTTCAGGGCCGGCAGCAGCAGCGTCCCTGCCAGGAGTGCAAAAATCCAGACCAGGATCAGAGCTCGTGCGTAATTCCGAGGAGCGGTCGGAAGACCGGGGAACAGGTTCGCCCGTTCCAGGTCATCCCGGTTTTCCAGAGCGAACAGCCAGAAATGGGGGATCTGCCAGAGCAGCAGCAGTCCGCAAAGGAGAACCATCCGATAGTCTTCCGGACGTCCTCCGGCACTCAACCAGCCGATGGCCGGCGCCATGCTGCCACAGAGGGCCCCCGGCAGAAGAGCGAGGAAAGACCGTTTTTTCAGCGGGGTATAGAGGGCGTTATAGAAAAGAAGCGCCAGCAGACCCGCGACGGCCGCCTTCCTGTCCAGCAGCAGCAGAATGACTATTCCTCCGCTTCCTGCAATCAATCCCCAGATCAGCGCGACGAACCGATTCATGCGGCCGGAGGCCATAGGCCTCTGGCGGGTGCGCTCCATGAGGGCGTCGCTCTGTCGCTCCTGAAACTGGTTCAGGATCGAACCGGAGGCGGCCAGCAGGAAGACTCCCCATGCCAGCAGGGCCGCCCGGCTGGTCGGGAAGGCGCCGGGAGCGAGAACAAAGCCGGCCAGTGCCGCGCAGGTCACGGCGAGGGCAATGCGGACCCGGATCAACGGTGCCAGAGAGGTTGTGATGAAATTCCCCATCGTATTGCCTATGTTCCGTTACCGGTCTGTTCGGCCAGAAACTCGACCAGGGCATCCAGTTCCTCATCGGAAATCCGGCCCTGATAAGGTGGCATGACCGGAGGATAGCCCTCCACCAGATCGGCTCCCGGCTCCAGAATCGAACGGCGGAGGTAGTCCCTGTCGACTGTCAGTTCCCGTTTCCGGCCGTCGGTGGTGACGGTGACCGTGTGGCCGAACAGGCCCTTGAAAGTGGGGCCGATCATTTTCGTGCCGTCCAGGGAGTGACAGGCATTGCAGCCGTGGCGGGTCAACAGCTCCCTGCCGGGTTCCGCCTCGCCATCGGCCTCTTTCTCCGCCTTCTCCACCAGCCATCGGGAAAAACGTTCCTCGGGCAGGGCTTCCACAACGGTTATCATCGATGAATGGGCCACCCCGCAGTATTCGGCACAGAAAAGATCGTAGGTGTCCGCTCTCGGCGCTTCAAACCAGACATAAGTGGTGAAACCCGGGAGGGCGTCTTTTTTTATCCGGAATGCCGGGATGTACAGACTGTGGACCACGTCCAGCGAGGTGATGGCGAGGCGTATGGGCCGCTTCGCCGGTACCACAAGCCGATTGCTGGTCTTCCCGTTTTCATAGGTAAAGGTCCAATCCCACTTGCGGGCCGTGACCTCGATATCCAGGGCATTTTCCGGCACGTTGAGCAGGGTCAGATAGCCGTTCCAGCCGTACCAGAACATGCCGAGCACGATCAGGGTCGGGATGGTCGTCCAGGTGATTTCCAGCCAGATGTTGTACCGCGGACTGGGCTCGGCGTGGGGGTGCCGGCGCCAATGGTAGCGAACGATAAAATAGATCATGGTCGCGGTGATGCCGATCAGCAGCAGCGCGGAGATGCCGAAGATATAAAGGAAAACCTGGTCGACGGTTTCGATGGTGCTGGGTATTTGGGGGTTCACAATGTTCCCTCAACGGTAAAGGACATCGAAAAACGTTAGGCCGATAAAGATGGCCAGGGTAGCCACTACACCCAGGAAAAACATCTTGAACAGCAGGCTCTCGTATTTCAGGTGCATGAAATAGGCGCTGACCAGGGCCGCCTTGAGGGCGGCGATGCCGAGGGCCACCCAGATATTGAGGGGGCCGAAATCGAGCCTCGAGACGGTCACTGTGACAGCGGTCAATAACAGCAGCGCGATCCAGACGGCAATCAGGCCGCTGAACCCGATGACATGCCGCTCCTGTCCTTCAGTCATGCACTCCCCCATCAAAGCAGCAGATAGTACAAAGGAAAAATGAAAATCCAGACCAAATCCACCAGATGCCAGTAAAGGGCGCAATTTTCCAGCACGATGCTGTTGTCCCGGCTCATGCGATTTTTCCAGAGCAGGCCCCAGCTCCAGATCAGAAGGGCTCCGCCGACCACGACGTGGAGGCCGTGCAGTCCGGTGGTCAGATAATAAAGACCATAGAAGATGTTTTTGCCGTGTGACAGTTCCTGAAAAGGTTCGGTTCCCGGAAACAGGCCGTGAGAATATTTGGCTCGCCATTCAAACCCCTTGTTGACCAGAAAAACCGCCGCCGCCACCACCGTAAATGTCAGAAGCCCCAGGCAGAGCCGGCGCCGGGCCAGCTGCAAAGCGGTCAGGGCCATGGCGGCGGTCAGACTGCTGGTAATCAGGATCAGAGTGTTCGCTGTTCCAAGAACCAGGTCAAGATCCT